>NZ_JBNDIC010000029.1:0-85038 GCF_056755475.1 Rhizobium sp. KNZ2-6A
TTGAACGCCCGGCCGATTCTCAAGAGAGCGGGACATGCCTCAGAGCGAATTCAGATTTTAGGTCTGTTCGGCCTAAAATCTGAATTCGCTCTGGAATCAAGGAAGTAGAGCATGATGTCGTCCGAAAACCGCTTCACACTTTTCGGCATCATGCTCGGCTTTAGTTCTTGGTGAAGATATAATCCGTTTCCTGCCGCAATACCTCGCCCGGGCGGAGCACGGCATTGGGGAAGCCTTCATGGTTGATGGCGTCCGGCCAGACCTGCGTTTCCAGGCAGAAACCGGCAAACGGGCCGATCTTGCGGCCGTCATGGCCGGGAACCGGCACGTCGAGCTTGAAGCCGGCATAGAACTGCACGCCGGGCTCGGTGGTGCGCACTTCGAGCGAGACGCCGGAATTGACGCTGCGGGCGAGCACGACGGAACGCTTGGCGGTGCGTTCGCTGGAGAGACAGAAATTATGATCGTAGAGCGCCTGCTCACTTCCTTCGAAGCGCTTCATCGGCGACATCTCGCGGAAGTCGAACACCGTGCCGTCGACCGAGCGAACTTCACCCGTCGGGACCTGCTTGTCATCGGTCGGTGTGTAATGGTCGGCGGCAATCATGATGTCGTGGCCGAGCGCGTCGTCGCGGCCGTCGAGGTTGAAATAGGCGTGCTGGCAGACATTGGCGAGAGTGGGCTGATCGGTGGTCGATTCGTAGGTGATCGACAGTTCGCCATTGCCATGAACCCAATAGGTTGCCTGGATCGTGCAATTGCCGGGATAGCCGGCGCGGCCATCGGGATCGACGATCTTCAGGACGACGCGGTCGGTATCGTGCTCGACGATGGTCCAGTTGCGCTTGGCGATATTGTCCTTGCCGCCATGCAGATGGGTCACGCCCTTTTCATTGAGCTCCAGCTGATACTGCTTGCCGTCGAGTGTGAAGCGGCCGGCGCCGATGCGGTTGGCGCAGCGGCCGGGCGTGGCGCCGAAATAGGAGGAATGAGCGGGATAATCGGCGAAATTGTCGAAGCCGAGCAGAAGCGAGGGCCCGTGGCCGTCAAGGCGCAGATCCTGGATGACCGCTCCCCAGGACATGATATGGGCGGTCAGGCCGCCACCTGATATCTTGATGCGATAGACGATATCTCCATCCGCCGTCGTCCCAAAATGTTCCCGCTGCAAAGTGCTTTCCGTCATATCAGCTCATCCATTGCTTTTGAGTATGCGAGGTCAGACCCTGCCTCCATTCGCGCCGTTCCGCAACCGGTTCCCTGGCGAAATTTAGGGGCGGGCGGAAAGGGGGCAAGGTCTGATTAGGCTTTGCCCATAGCTAGAACACTGACACATTATGTTGTGAATGTGAGGAGCATAAGAACGATGGTCGATTTCGTCCTGATCCGTCCGGCTTGTCGTGAAGAGAGCTGGCTGTCCGTCTGCTGAAAAGCGTGCGAATTAATTGGTTCGACCCATCCGCTTTTTCGGCCTCCATGATCACCATCAACCTGTCGCCGCGAACGGCGAGAAGGATATAGAACGCTTTTTGACTGTATTTTTCCACATAGGAGCTCCAGCGTCCCATACCTGCCGCGTAGCCGGCGTTTGCATAACTGCTCGTCTCCGCGGTAGCGCTCCAGCCATTGCTGGTGCTGATCCTCATAAACCTGCCCTGCCTGATTATTCCCATGCGGCACTTTTCACCGACGCTGGCATTGGAGTCGATCCGTTCCCATTGTCCGGAGAAGCCCCCATCTTCGGATCTTGCCTGCTGCGAGGCGAACAGAATGGTTGCGATGAAGAAAAGTAATTTTAAAGCGTGGCGCACGCATATCTCCACCGGTTTTCGCAGCGAGTCGGGGCGATATCTGCTGCACTTCTCCTTCTACAAATGGTTGTGTCTATTTGGTGGCGCTACGGCATGCAAATGCTGATCGCTCAGCGCGATAATTCCCGGGTCGCCTTTTCCAGCCCGCCGAGGGTCAGCGGATACATGCGGTCGCTCATCAGCCGGGACATCGTCGAGATCGAGGTCGTATAAATCCAGTGATTTTCCCGAACGGGTTGGCCAGACCCATTTGCGGAGGTGACTTTATGTAGCGTACTTTAATCGGAGGCACTGTGCCACCAAGACTATTGTAGCTTACGCAGCTTGGCTTCGGCCTCTTTTTTCGCATTCGGAGCGATGAACTGATCAGGAAAGGCGAGGGCGGCGTTATAGTCTGCTATCGCCTTCTCGGTGTTGCCAGTTTTGGCAAAAGCACTCCCGCGAGCGATCAGGCATTCGGGGCAGATCGGTCGAGTGGAGAGGGCAAGATCATATTGAGAAAATGCTGAATCGGTCATGTTTTTGTTCAAATATGCATTGCCAATCCCGATCATCGCATAAACATTCCCTGGCTGCAGCTTGAGGCAATCTTGGTAGTCTTGGATCGCGCGATCTGGTTCGCCTCTGGTCAATAGGAGGTCAGCCCGTACACGCAGGGTGAGCGGCTTCGCAAATTTGTCTTTCATCGCTTTGTCGAAATCCGCAAACGCCTCTTTATCTTTGTTCAAAGCGGCGTAGGCCTGTCCCCGACTGACAAAATCCGTGCTGAGTTTTGGGTTTAAATCCAATGCCTTTGTATAATCCGCTATCGCCAGCTCATATTTGTTCATAGCAGAATACACACCCGCTCTGTTTTGGTAATATGTGGGGAGCATAACACCGTCGGGTTCAGCGAGCTGTATAGCGCTAGTGTAATCGGCTACAGCCTTGTCATATTGCATCGCAAAGCCATATGCTCCCGCCCGGTTGCCGAAAGCGTCTGACGATTTCTGCTTAGCGAGTTCAGCAGTACATAGGGTAATCGCCTCTTCACCCCTTGCTGAAAAACACGTCGCTTCTGTCGCGGTTGTAGTGAGCGCGAGGCTGGAAGCAAACGTCATGTCAGGCCAGGTAGATAGCACCAACATCATGATTATAGCCGTGAAAGCGTTGGTATTAATTTGCATTTGCCTGCTCGCTTTTTTCAAACTTCGTATCTAGCAGATATCGAAAGATCATCTTGATGAATCCGGATCAAGTTGGATAGGCTATGCAAGCTCAATTTTTCCGCTGTTATATTGAACCAATTTATGACGCTCAGTGCGACAGTTCCCGCGTCGCTCTTTCCTGCCCGCCGAGTGTCAGGGGATACATGCGGTCGTTCATCAGGCGGCGGATCATCGAGATCGAGGTTGTATGGCCCCAATAGCTTTCCGGCACCGGATTGATCCAGATGCATTTGCGGAAATGGCCGGTCATTCGGGCGAGCCAGGTCTCGCCGGCCTCCTTGTTCCAATGCTCCACCGAGCCGCCCGGCTGAGAGATCTCGTAGGGGCTCATGGATGCGTCGCCGACGAAGACGACGCGGTAGTCGGGACCGAAGGTGCGGATGAGATCCGTCGTCGCCGTGATGTCGACGCGCCGGCGGCGATTGTCCTTCCACACGCCCTCGTAGAGACAGTTGTGGAAGTAGAAATACTCCATGTGGCGGAACTCCGCGCGGGCGGCAGAGAAGAGTTCTTCGACGACGCGGATATGGTCGTCCATCGAGCCGCCGACATCGAAGAACATCAGCAGCTTGACGGCGTTGCGGCGCTCCGGCCGTGTCTGGACATCGAGATAGCCATGCTCGGCGGTGGAGCGGATGGTGCCGGAAAGATCCAGTTCCTCGGCTGCCCCCTCGCGAACCCAGCGGCGCAGGCGCTTCAGCGCCACCTTGATATTGCGGGTGCCAAGCTCTACGCCGTCATCGAGGTTCCTGAAGTCGCGCCGGTCCCAGACTTTTACCGCGCGGCGATTGCGCGAGGTTTCCTGGCCGATGCGCACGCCTTCGGGGTTATAGCCATAGGCGCCGAAGGGCGAGGTACCCGCCGTGCCGATCCATTTCGAGCCTCCCTGATGCCGGCCCTTCTGCTCGGCCAGTCGCTCGCGCAGCGTCTCCATCAATCTGTCGAAGCCACCGAGTGCCTCGATCTCTAGTCTTTCCTCTTCGGTCAGATGCCGCTCGGCAAGTTTGCGCAGCCATTCGTCAGGAATGGCGGAAGGCTCCAACGCTTCTCCATCGGCATTACCGCTGACCGCCTCGACGCCGCGAAAGTAATCGGCGAAGATCTGGTCGAAACGGTCGATGAAGCGCTCATCCTTGATCAGCGTCGCGCGCGCCAGATAGTAGAAGGCCTCGACGTCGTAATCGGTAATCCCTTCTTCCATTCCCTCAAGCAGCGACAGGAACTCCCGGAGCGTCACCGGAACCTTCGCTTGCCTCAGCTTCAAGAAGAAGGGAATGAACAAGCCTCAAATCCTTTCCTGGCCGATCTCCTCCAGATCATACGGCGTGGTCTGGTAGATCTCGTTGATCCAGTTGCCGAAGAACAGATGCGCGTGGCTGCGCCACCGGTTCTGCGGCGGAATTTCCGGATCGTTATGCGGGAAATAGTTGTGCGGCATCTTGATCGGCACGCCCGCATTCACATCCCGGAAATACTCGTCCGCCAGCGAGGTGGAATCATATTCCACGTGATTGAACATGTAGAGCCGGTTGCAGGCCTGTTCATGCACGAGGCAGACGCCCATCTCGCTCGAATCCATCAGGATCTGCAGGCCCGGCACCTTCTCGATGTCGGCGCGCTTCACCTCCGTCCAGCGCGAGACCGGAATGGCGAAATCGTCGGAGAAGCCGTTGAGATAGACCGAGGAGGGCTTCAGGTTCTGGTGGCGATAGACGCCGAACGCCTTCTCCGTCAGCGTATATTTCGGCACCTTGTGGAAGTGATAGACGGCGGCCATCGCGCCCCAGCAGACATTCAGCGTCGAGTGGACATTGGTGGCCGTCCAGTCGAAGATCTGCCGCATCTCGTCCCAGTAGGTGACATCTTCGTATTCGAGCAGCTCGATCGGCGCTCCCGTGATGATGAAGCCGTCGAACTTGCGGTGCTTCACCTCTTCCCAGGTCTGGTAGAAGGCGAGAAGGTGCTCTTCGGAGGTGTTCTTGGCCTTGTGGGCGCCGATGCGCACCAGCGAAAACTCCACCTGCAGCGGCGATGCGCCGACCAGGCGCGCCATCTGGACTTCGGTCTTGATCTTGTTCGGCATGAGGTTGAGAAGCCCGATCTGAAGAGGGCGGATATCCTGACGGAACGCCACCGTTTCGGTCATCACCCGCACACCCTCGTTCTGGAGGGTTTCAAACGCGGGCAGCGTATCGGGAATTTTGATGGGCATCGTTTCACTCGACCAAATACAAAAAAACCGGCCGCGATCATGAATCGCTACCGGTCCGCACGCGGCCCTTTAGCGACTTATTTAACGTGGCTGCAAGCCGGCCGGCCAAATCACCACAAGGAGAAATGCATAAACCTGCTATTCATGCGGGTCAATGGGCAACCGGCGGCGGGCTGGGTCCGTTTTTGACGTGAGCAAATAGGCTCCGGGGCTGCCTCTCCCTTCGAGGCATTGACGCTTGCGCTGACGCTTCAGCGCCAAGGCACCTCAGGGTGAGGCAGAGAAGGTTCGTGCTATGGCGCAGGAGATCAGACCTCACCCTGAGGTGCGCAGGCCGAAGGCCGGAGCCTCGAAGGGCGAGGGCGGGTGATGCGGCTCTCCTATTTTTAAAGACGCCCGCAGTTCCGTGGGCGGAAAGCACAGCAACTGTTGTTACTTCCCTTGCCCGCGCGCCATGAAAGCCAGCCGTTCGAAAAGATGCACGTCCTGCTCGTTCTTCAGCAGCGCACCATGCAGTTTCGGCAGTGCGTTCTTCGCATCGGCGCGCAGCGTTTCCGGATCGATGTCGTCGGCGACCAGCAGGCGGATCCAATCCAGCGCTTCGGAGGTCGAGGGCTTTTTCTTCAGGCCCGGCATGTCGCGAATTTCAAAAAATTGCGTCAGCGCCGCATGCACGAGCGACTGCTTGATGCCGGGATAATGCACCTCGACGATGCGCTTCAGTGTTTCCATGTCGGGGAAGCGGATATAGTGGAAGAAACAGCGGCGCAGAAAGGCGTCCGGCAATTCCTTCTCGTTGTTCGAGGTGATGATGACGATCGGGCGGATAGCGGCTCGGATGGTCTCGCCGGTCTCGTAGACATGGAACTCCATGCGGTCGAGTTCCTGCAAGAGATCATTGGGGAACTCGATGTCGGCCTTGTCGATCTCGTCGATCAGCAGCACGCATTTTTCCGGCGAGGTGAAGGCCTGCCAGAGCTTGCCCCGGCGGATATAGTTGCCGACATCGTGAACTCTGATGTCGCCGAGCTGGCTGTCGCGCAGGCGTGAAACGGCATCATATTCGTAGAGGCCCTGCTGCGCTTTCGTCGTCGATTTTACATTCCATTCGAGGAGATCGAGCCCGAGGGCCGCGGCCACCTGACGGGCGAGCTCGGTCTTGCCCGTGCCCGGTTCGCCCTTTACGAGGAGCGGGCGCTCAAGCCTTATGGCGGCGTTGACGGCGACCATCAGATCCTTGTCGGCGATATAGTCCGCAGTTCCCTGAAATTGCATCGGAAGGCTTTCTCAATCATTCATGTGCAAGCTAATTTCTGGCCGAATTCGGTTCAAGGCGTGAAACCGTGTATATAGCAACGTGATCGCATTGATCTATTGCAAGGATGGACATGGGGGCGGGGCATGGTTAATTGACGGGATGTGCGTCGCAGGGAAGTGCTGATGGCAGTTGAAGCGCAAGCCAAGCCGAATATCCAGGGAAACGAGCAGGTCGGGTACGATTTGAGCCTTTTCTTCCGGCTGAGAATGATGTTCTCGGCTTTCTGGAATTCGCCTGTCCGCATCAAGATCATTTCGCTTACCGTCGCGCTCTTCCTGATCATCATGGTCACGGCCTATGTCCAGGTGCTGCTCAATAGCTGGAACGCGCCCTTCTACGATTCGCTGGCAAGGCGCGATATCACCGCCTTCTTCCATCAGCTCGGCGTCTTCGGCATCATCGCCGGCTCGCTTCTGGTCCTCAACGTCGTCCAGGCCTGGCTCAACCAGATGACCGCGCTCTACATGCGCGAGGGCCTGGCGCGGGATCTGGTCAATCAGTGGCTTCAGGCCAAGCGCGCGCTTCGTCTCGCCTCCTCCGGGCTGATCGGCGTCAATCCCGATCAGCGCTTGCATGAAGATGCCCGCAATCTCGCCGAAAGCACGACCGGGCTTGCCATCGGCCTGGTGCAGGCGACGATCCTGCTCCTGAGCTTCATCGGCGTGCTCTGGGAGCTGTCCAGCGGCATGGTGTTCAAGGTCAATGGCGCGAGCTTCGCGATCCCCGGCTATATGGTCTGGGCGGCGATCCTTTATGCCGGGTCGGCCTCGTTCCTCAGCCAGTTCGTCGGCCGCCGGCTGGTGCGATTGAATGCGGACCGCTATTCGAAGGAAGCTGAGCTACGCTTTGCGCTCATGCATGCCAACGAGCATATGGCGGCGATCACCATTGCCGGTGGCGAGGAGAACGAACGGCGGCGGATCAATCTCGATATATCAGCCGTCCTCGGCGTCATCCGCCAGCTTGCCATCGCCAATACCAATCTGACCTGGGTCTCGGCAGGCTATGGCTGGTTGGTGCTGATCATTCCGATCCTCGTTGCGGCCCCGGCCTATTTCTCCGGTGGCCTGACCTTCGGTCAGCTCATGGTGGCCGTCGGTGCCTTCAATCAGGTCAATTCGGCATTGCGCTGGTATGTCGCCAATTTCGGCCCGATCGCCGAATGGCGCGCCACGCTGATGCGCGTCACCGATTTCCGCAAGGCACTGACGGAAATGGACGACAAGACGCCGATGCCGCATACGCTCGTCTTCGAAAAGGCGGCGCCCGGCACGATGGTGTGGACCGATCTGGAAGTTTCCACCAAAACCAATGACGAGGCCACGGAGAACGGTTTCTCGATTGCCGAGGGCACCGTCACCATCCATGCCGGCGAGCACCTGATGATCAACGGCGATCACGGCGTGAACCGCAGGCTGCTGTTCGAGGTGCTGGCGCATCAATGGTACAGCGGCTCCGGCACGGTGAGCTTGCCGCCGATGGACGATATGCTGTTCATGCCGCATACGCCCTACGTTCCAAGCGGCACGTTGAGAGAGGCGATCTGCTTTCCGGAGGATCGCGATGCCTATGACGATGCCGCCGTCGATGCCGTCATGGACAGGGTGGGTCTCGGCCGCCTCAAGAGCCGCCTCGATACGCAGGCCCGCTGGGATCGATTGCTGGATACCGAAGAGCAGAAGGCCATCGGCTTTGCGCATCTGCTGCTGGCAAAGCCGAAATGGGTCATCATGGACGATGCCCTGGAAGGCCTGGAGGCCGAAGTTCAGGTGAAGGCCTGTGCCTTGCTGGCCGAATTACCCGATGCGACCTTGATCTATATCGGCCGCTCCGAGGCCTTCATGCAGGCCATGTCGCCGCGTCTCCTGCATCTGCAGACCTTGGCTCCGCATGAGCACAGCATCGAGATCGATGCGTCGTCGGACGCGGTCGATGCGGAGCCGACGGATCAGAAAAGGGTCAATAGGCAATAGGCAATAAGGCGATCTGGTGATGTCGCGCGCCTTGGCGAGGTTGATTTGATTTCCATTCGCCCGAAATGCAAAACGCCCCGTCATGGAGACGAGGCGTTTTCTCATGCGATGAAGTGGCTGATCGGAAAAGCGCTCAGCACTTTTCCTGGAATTGCTCAGTCCTTGGCGCGCTCGACGTAGGAATTGTCTTCCGTGGCGATGACGACGCGGGTGCCGGCGTTGATGTGCGGCGGCACCATGGTGCGCACGCCGTTCGACAGCATGGCGGGCTTGTAGGACGAGGATGCCGTCTGGCCCTTCACAACCGGTTCCGTCTCGGTGATCTCGAGCGTGACATGGCGCGGCAGTTCGAGCGCCAGCGGAATGCCTTCGTGGATCGACAGGATGCAGGTCATGCCTTCCTGAAGATAGGCCTTCTGGTCGCCCATGGTGTCGACGTCGACCACGACCTGATCGTAGTTGGCCGGGTTCATGAAGTGGAAGCCTTCGCCATCTTCATAGAGGTACTGGAAGTTCACGTCTTCGACGAAGGCGCGCTCGACCTGCTCGGTGGTGCGCCAGCGCTCGGAGACCTTCACGCCGTCGACGATGCGGCGCATGTCGACCTGGGTGACCGGCGTACCTTTGCCCGGATGAAAGTTCGCGGCGGTGAGAACGACGTAGAGCTTGCCGTCGACGTCGAGAACGTTGCCCTTGCGGACGGAAGAGGCGATGACCTTGACCATAAGACTTCCTTGTAACGCTGCGTTTTGCGTCGTAGAGGGACTGTCGAAATGCTCTCCGAGACGCAGCTTTTGTTTGCTTGGGGGCGCAACTACCCTAAATCAATGGAAATTGCCACCCCTAAGGCGGCTGGTGTCCTGAAGAAAGCTAGGAATGAAGCCGAAGACGAGCAAAGCGTCCCCCTGGTGGACCCGCAATGTCCATGCGGACCGGCGGCCGTTCCTTATTGGCCGCAATGCAATCCAGGTGGCGCTGCGGGCTTTCTTCGCGCGCAACGACTTCATCGAGGTGGATACGGCGACGCTGCAGGTGTCGCCCGGCAACGAGGCGCATCTGCATGCCTTCGAGACCGAGGCGCTGACGACCGACGGAAGGGCGCTGCCTCTTTATCTGCATACCTCGCCGGAATTCGCCTGCAAGAAGCTTTTGGCGGCCGGCGAGGAGCGTATCGCCTGCTTCGCCCATGTTTACCGCAATCGCGAGCGCGGGCCGCTGCACCATCCGGAATTCACCATGCTCGAATGGTACCGGGCAGGCGAGAGCTATGAGATCCTGATGGCCGATTGCGCCGCGCTGCTGGGACTTGCGGCGGAGACGGTCGGGGCGAAGAAATTCAGCTATCGCGGCGCGGAGACCGACCCGTTCCTGGCGCCGGAGCGCATCAGCGTGGCGGCCGCTTTCGAACGTTATTCCGGCATCGATCTCTTTGCCTCCATCGGCCTCGATGGATCGACGGATCGCGAGCGTCTGGCGGCGGATATGCGCCAGGCGGGCATTCGCGTTGCCGACGACGATCTGTGGCAGGATCTCTTCAGCCGGGTGCTGGTCGAGAAGGTCGAACCCAATCTCGGCTTCGGCCGCGTCACGATCCTCGACGAATATCCCGTTTCCGAGGCGGCCCTTGCCCGGCCTTCGGCCAGGGATCATCGCGTTGCCGAGCGCTTCGAACTCTATGCCTGCGGCGTCGAGCTTGCCAATGCCTTCGGCGAGCTCACCAATGCCAAGGAGCAACGCCGCCGTTTCGAGATCGAGATGGCGGAAAAGCAGCGCGTCTATGGCGAGACCTATCCGCTGGACGAGGATTTTCTGCAGGCGCTTGCCGTTATGCCTGACGCAAGCGGCATCGCGCTTGGCTTCGACCGGCTTGTGATGCTGGCGACGGGTGCCTCGCGGATCGAGCAGGTGCTGTGGGCGCCGGTCGCGGAGTATGACGCATGAACGTGATGCGCCCGATCCGGACCATCGGCGAGCTTGAGCGCGCCGGGCTGATCGATGCCGATCAGGCGGTCGCGCTCGAAGCGGTGGCGGAGCGTTATGCCGTCGCCTTGACGCCGACCGTTACGCGTTTGATCGATCCGGCCGATCCGGCGGATCCCATCGCCCGGCAGTTCGTGCCCGATGCGGCCGAATTGCTCGTTACGTCCGAAGAGAGGGCCGATCCGATCGGCGATCATGCGCACAGCCCCGTCGAGGGCATCGTGCACCGCTATCCGGACCGCGTTCTCCTGAAAGCCGTGCATGTCTGCCCGGTCTATTGCCGCTTCTGCTTCCGGCGCGAGATGGTCGGGCCACAGGGGCTCGGGACGCTGGATGGCGATGCGCTTGACGGTGCCTTTGCCTATATCCGCGAGCATAAGGAGATCTGGGAGGTCATCCTGACCGGCGGCGACCCGCTGGTGCTTTCCCCGCGGCGGCTGGAAGACATCCTCAGGCAGCTTGCCGATATCGATCACGTGAAGATCGTCCGTTTCCACACGCGCATTCCGGTTGTCGATCCCCTGAAGGTCGATGCGGCGCTGATTGCGGCGCTGAAGGCGAGCGGCAAGACCGTCTATGTAGCGCTGCATGCCAATCATCCGCGTGAGATGACGGATGAGGCCCGTGCGGCCTGTGCCCGGCTGGTCGATGCCGGGATCGTGCTCATCAGCCAGTCGGTTTTGCTGAAGGGCGTCAATGACGATCCGGAGGTGCTGGCGGCGCTGATGAAGGCTTTCGTCGAAACGCGTGTAAAGCCCTATTACCTGCACCATCCCGACCTCGCGCCCGGCACCAGCCATTTCCGCCTGACGATCGCCGAGGGCCAGGCGATCGTCGCGGCACTGCGCGGCCGTATTTCCGGTCTCTGCCAACCAACCTATATTCTCGATATCCCCGGCGGCTACGGCAAGGCGGATATCGGGCAGATGTCGGTGCGGGAGCTGCGCGAAGGCTGCTATTCGATTTCGGACTATCGCGGCGGTGAGCACGTCTATCCGCCGGAAGGCTAGGGACGGCTTTTGTCCTGCAGGCCTATACTTCCACTGACGCTCTGATTGTTATGACGTTTTTTGAATGAAACGTGGTGGCGAATTTTGGTACGTTAACCTTCTTTCACACCTCAACATTCCAAAAATCGCCATTCCTTAATATTAGTGATTCTCGATATTTATGCTTGAGTCGCGTGTTAGATGGCTTACGCTTGGTAAATTTCAATCAGGTAAGTATCGAATATAGCAATTTTCAACGAAGTATAAGCTGGTTGTATTTACCACGTCGCTTAGCGGAATGTTCTATTTTACCTGTTACTTCTTGGCCAACGATAAGACGGCATGACTTCGGTTGTGCTTGCCATTGCCAGAAGGGACTAGACTATGAACAAGACGATTCGCGATTTGCTGGCCAAGTTCGGTACGCTTCCCGTTGCTGTCGATCAGATCGAAGACGATGCCGATCTTTATGCTGCGGGATTGTCCTCCTTCGCTTCCGTGCAGCTGATGCTCGGCATCGAGGAAGCCTTCGACATCGAATTTCCGGACAATCTGCTGAACCGCAAGTCCTTCGCCAGCATCGCCGCGATCGAAAGAACCGTCGGCATGATCCTGGACAGCAGAAAGGTCGCATGATGAGTGTGGCGGTCGCTCTGCTTGAGGTTGGGACGGGCGAGGGGGCGGCGGTGCGTGCTGCGCGCGTCGCAGCGATCGCCAGCCAACACGCCGATGCCGTCGATGCCGAGGGCCGGTTCCCACGTGAAGCCGTCGACGCCATGCGCGCCGAGAAGCTGCTCTCCATCCAGATCCCCGCCGATCTCGGCGGCGAAGGCGCGTCGATGACCGAGATTGCCGAGCTCTGCTCGATCCTCGGTCAGGCCTGCGCCGCCAGCGCCATGGTCTTCGCCATGCATCAGATCAAGCTTTCGAGCCTGGTCGAGCATGGCGCCGACAGCGACTGGCACCGAGACTTCATGCGCCGCATCGCCCGGGAACAGCTGCTGCTCGCTTCGGCGACGACCGAAGGCGGGATCGGCGGCAACCTGCGCAACAGCATCTGCGCCATCAAGGTCGAGGGCGACACCTGCACCCTCGAAAAGGATGCGACCGTCATTTCCTACGGCGCCCATGCCGATGCCATCCTGATTACCTCGCGCAGCCATGCCGAGGCGGCGTCCTCCGATCAGGTGCTGACCTGCTTCCTTAGGGATCAGTACGAGATCAAGCGCACGGTCGAGTGGAACACCCTCGGCATGCGCGGCACCTGCTCCGACGGCTTCCTGTTCAAGGGCGAGGCTCCGGCCAAACAGATCCTGCCGAAGCCGTTTGCAGAGATTGCCGCGCAGTCGATGCTGGCCAGCTCGCATCTGCTCTGGAGCGGCGTCTGGTACGGCATTGCGGCCGACGCGGTGTCCCGCGCCCAGGCCTTCGTGCGTGCCGCTGCCCGCAAGTCTCCTGGTGCGCCACCGCCCGGCGCGCTGCGTCTGGCTGAAGCCTCCAGTATGCTGCAGATGGTGAAATCCAATGTGGTTGCCGGGCTGAAGGCCTATGAAGAGGCGAAGCTCGACGCAGACCGCCTGTCGTCGATGGGCTTTGCGGTGGCGATGAACAACGTCAAGATCGCGTCGTCGGAGATGATCCTGCCGATCATCAACCACGCAATGCTTATCTGCGGCATCATGGGCTACAAGAACGGTACGCCCTATAGCCTCGGCCGCCACCTGCGCGACGCGCACTCGGCACAATTGATGATCTCGAACGACCGCATTCTCGGCAATACGTCGACCATGCTGCTCGTCCACAAACAAGATACCAGCCTGTTGGGGTAACCGTTATGGATATGCAAACATCGTTTCTCGACCGTCTTTTCGATTCTGGCCTGTTGATCGACACCGGCGTTGATGGTCTCTACGGCCGCAGCGGCCAGTTCGAAGACGTGATTTCCGCTTTCGAGCGCTTGATCGACACGTTCGGCGGCGCCGATGGCGCCGAAGCCATTCGCTTTCCGCCCGGCATGAACCGCGCCTTCTTCGAAACGAGCGGCTACATGAAGAGCTTCCCGCAGCTGGCCGGCACGGTGCACAGCTTCTGCGGCAACGAGCTCGACCATATGAGCCTGTTGAAGTGCATGGAAGTCGGCGACGACTGGACGAAAGACCAGCAGGCGACCGATATCGTGCTGACGCCGGCGGCCTGCTATCCGCTCTATCCGACGGTTGCCAAGCGCGGTGCCATTCCGGAAAACGGCGCGCTCTATGATCTGCAATCCTATTGCTTCCGCCATGAGCCCTCCAAGGATCCGGCCCGCCAGCAGCTATTCCGCATGCGCGAATATGTCTGCATGGGCAGCGAAAAGCATGTGACGGATTTCCGCCAGAGCTGGATGGATCGTGGTGTCGAGATGATGAAGGCCGTTGGTCTCGACGTGACGATCGATGTCGCCAACGACCCGTTCTTCGGCCGCGCCGGCAAGATGCTCGCCAACAACCAGCGCGATCAGAACCTGAAGTTCGAGCTACTGATCCCGATCACGTCCATCGCCAATCCCACAGCCTGCATGAGCTTCAACTACCACCAGGATGCCTTCGGCACGAAGTGGGGTCTGAACTTTGCCGATGGCCGCGTCGTGCACACGGCCTGCGTCGGCTTTGGCCTGGAGCGCATCGCGCTGGCGCTGTTCCATACCCACGGTCTCGACACCAAGGAATGGCCCGAGAGCGTGCGCAAGACGCTGTGGGGCTGATCGCACTCATGGCTGCCGTGTTTCAGGGACTGGATCCTGCCGCCTACAAGCCACATGCGCTGCACGACAGCGAGCGCATGTGGCCCGAGACCAACTGCTACATCGATCTCTGGATCGAAGTGCTTTCGAGCCTGAAGCTGCCGCCGGAAGCCATGCTCGGCTTTACGCTGACACAGGATTTCGAGGGCGATCAGTTCACCTTCTTCAAGGTGCCGCTCGAGGATCTGGAAGCGCTCTATGGCGTGCGCTGCACCGAGCTTGCGATCTACGACAAGGTTCAGAACCATGTCGCCGAGCAGATCGGCCGCGGCCGGCTCTGCCTGGTCGAGATGGATTCCTTCTTCATGCCGGATACTCAAGGGGTCGGCTATCGTCGCGAACACGGCAAGACGACGGTGGCGATCAACCGGCTCAACATGGAGGGCCGGACGCTCGATTACTTCCACAATGGCGGGTTCTTCCGGCTGTCGGGCGAGGATTTCGACGGGCTCTTCCAGCTGCATCTGACGGATGAGGACCTGCCCTTCCTGCCCTATACAGAATTTGCGAAATTCCCGGAGAAGGCACCGGCCGAAGCCGCCATCCGCGAGACGGCTCGGCAGCTTCTCTCCTTCCATTTCCGCCGCCGGCCGCAAGCCAATCCAATCCGCGCCTTCGCCGAGATTTTCCCCGCGCAGGTGGAGGCGATCGCCGAACGGCCCTTCGGTTTTTTCCATAAATACGCGTTCAACACGCTGCGCCAGCTTGGCGCCAATTTTGAGCTGGCCGGCAGTCACTTCGATTGGCTCTCGGCCGATCTGTCCGAAACGGCGGGTGAGGCACGGAAAATCTCCGAAGCGGCAAAGTCGGTGCAGTTTCAGCTTGCCCGCGCCATCACGCGCAAGAAATTCGAGCCATTGCGCACAGCGCTTGATCCGGCCGCCGATGCATGGGATGCCATGATGAGCGAGCTCGAACGGAAGCTTTGACGGGCTTGCGTTCGATTGCGATACGGCTGGGTCATTCTGGAAATATTGGGGCGGGGGAAATCCCCGGAAGATGTCATGGGCGGGCGCTTGGCGGATCTCGGCGGCGGAATGCGGCTGAGCGAGGGTTGGAATCTGGTATTGACGGACGCGGGCACCTGCATCTCGCCATCCGATGTGCCGCTGACGTCAGGCTTCATCCCGGCACCGGTGCCGGGCACTGTGGCGGAAGCGCTGGAAAAGGCCGGGCGTTTCGACCGGACGAGGCCCCAGCCTCTCCACGACCGCGATGCCTGGTACATCTGCCGTTTGGTGGACGCCGAGGCCGGCGATGCGGTCCTGCGACTGGAGGGGCTCGCGACGCTTTGCGAAGTCTTTCTCAACGGCCAGCAGATTGTTGTTTCCGAAAGCATGTTCGAGGCTCATGACATCGACGTCACCCTGCTTGGCGGCGACGAACTGGCGCTCTGCTTCCGCGCGCTGGAGCCGAAACTCTCAGAACCTGGACCTCGCGCCCGCTGGCGGCCGCAGATGATCACGCCGCAAGGGCTGCGGATGGTGCGCACGACGCTGCTTGGCCATATGCCTGGCTGGTGCCCCGAGGTTCAGGCCGTCGGTCCCTGGCGGCCGATTTCGCGGCTGCGGCCGAGCGCGCCCGTTATTCGTGATCTCTCGCTGCGGCCGGACCTGCTCGAAAATGGCGAGGGTAGGCTTTATGCCTCGCTTTCGATCGAGGCCGATATCAATGAGCTGGTGCTGAAGTGCGGAGAGGCGGAGCAGGCTTTCGAGAAGGCCGGTGCGGGCCGCTATACGGCAATCCTGAAAATTCCCGATGTGGCGCCCTGGTGGCCGCAGACGCATGGCGTGCCGCAGCTCCATGATGTCACGCTTGTCGTCGATGGCATCGAGCATGCGCTCGGGCAGACGGGTTTTCGCCGGCTGTCGGTCGATCGCGGTGCCGACGGGCGGGATTTCGCCCTGATCATCAATGGCGAGCGGATTTTCTGCCGGGGTGCTGTGTGGACTACCGCCGATATCGTGCGCCTGCCCGGTGGTCGCGACGATTACGAAAACTGGCTGCGGCTGGCGGTTGACGCCGGCATGAACATGATCCGCATCGGCGGCACCATGGCCTATGAGACGCCCGAATTCTTCCGCCTTTGCGACGAACTCGGCCTGATGGTCTGGCAGGATTTCATGTTTGCCAATTTCGACTATCCGAAGAACGACAAGGCGTTCAACGCCCATGTCGAGGCCGAGGTTGCGCAGCTTCTGAGCCGCACGCGTTTGTCGCCGTCGCTGGCTGTCCTTTGCGGCGGCAGCGAGATCCATCAGCAGGCGGCCATGATGGGCCTACCCGAGCAGTTCTGGAAAAGCCCTGTTGTCGAAGAGATCATCCCGCCATTGGTGCAATCGCTGCGGCCGGATGTACCCTATGTCGTCAATTCGCCGTCCGGCGGACCGATGCCGTTTTCGCCGAATGCTGGCGTGACGCATTATTACGGCGTCGGCGCCTATATGCGGCCGCTTGCCGATGCCCGCCGCGCCAACGTCCGCTTTGCCGCTGAGAGCTTGGCTTTCGCGCATGTGCCGCAAGCCCGCACGCTTGGCCAGCATCTGCCGGTCCCTGCGGTTCATAGCCCGCTATGGAAGGAGCGCGTGCCGCGTGATCGCGGCGCATCCTGGGATTTCGAGGATGTGCGCGATCATTATCTTCAGGAGCTTTACGGCTTCGAACCTAGCCGATTGCGGCGGGAGGATTCGGATCTCTATCTCAACCTCTCACGCGCCGTGACCGGCGAAGTGGCCGAGGAGACCTATGCCGAGTGGCGGCGCCAGGGCTCCGGCTGCAACGGCGCGCTTGTCTGGACGCTGCAGGACCTGCTTCCCGGCGCCGGCTGGGGCGTTCTCGATTCGACCGGGGAGCCGAAGCCGGTCTGGTACGCGCTGCGGCGCGCCTTCCGGTCGGTGCAGGTGCTGCTCATGGATGAGGGCACCAATGGTCTCGATGTGCATGTCATCAATGAGAGCGATGCAGCGCTTGACCTGACCGTCGAGGTCTCCTGCCTGCGCGACGGTCGCCAGATCGTCGTCGGTGGTGGCCGCGATCTGGTGCTCGAAGCTGGTGGCAAGCAAAAGATAGCCTGTACTGAACTTTTCGGCGCCTTCTTCGACACGACCTATGCCTTCCGCTTCGGCTCGCCGTCGCATGACGTCACGGTGGCGCGGCTGACAGCATCGGCGACCGGCGCCGTCATCGCTGAGGCCTTCTATTTTCCGCTCGGGCGCACCAAGGCGTTCCACGATGCGGAGATCACGGCGTCGGCGGTGTTGGAAGGCGAGGACTGGTTTCTCGAGTTGAGCAGCGATCGGTTGGCGCAATCGGTGCAAATCGATCTGGAAGCCTATCGCGCCGAAGATGACTGGTTCCATCTTGCACCGGGCAGCCGGCGGCTTCGGCTGTACCGACGGGAGGGCGTTCCGGCCGATGTCATTCCATCCGGCCAGATCCGCGGGATTGGCAGCCGTCGGATCGTCGAGGTTTGAGGGGGGCATCTCGCCCTTGGCGGGCGAGAAAGCAATTTCACTGGTTTAGGAATTGCGACACTGGAGGCTTAGCGTGCTCAAAAGCTCAGCGCAATTTCTAAGCCATTGAAATTGCAAGAGAGGGGGGTCCGTTTCTTGCACCAATAAACTGGACGCTGATTGCGTCCATGCCTACCCCCGCTCTTGTACAAACTAAGAATTAGACGAGGGACGAGCCCTCGCCTAATCCTAAGTTTTTACTTTCTCGCCCGCCCCTTTCGGCAAGCTCAGGACGGCGAGATAGGCCCTACCCGCTTCAACATGCTCCTACAAAGTCACCCCATCCGGCCCGAACAAATGGCAGCGCTCGGGATCGATATGGATGCTGACCGTTTCGCCGGCGCGGATGCTCTGTTGATCTTCAAGCGCAACCGTCAGCGCCTGACCGCCATGCAGCGTGACATAGAGGATCGTCTGGCCGCCGAGGTGCTCGACGAGATCCACGCGGGCGTTGCCGAGTGCTAGACCGCGATCGCCGACATTCAGATGTTCCGGGCGGGCGCCGAGGGTCACGGGCTGTCCGGGCTGGAGTCCGCCCAGCCGGCGCGGCAGGCGGACCGTCTGGCCGGCGAGATCGATGACAGCGGAGCCGTCGTCGGAAGCGACGACTTTCGCGTCGAGGAAGTTCATTTTCGGCGAGCCGATGAAGCCGGCGACGAACTTGTTCTTGGGCTTGTTGTAGAGATCGAGCGGCGCGCCGACCTGTTCGATCTTGCCGCCATTGAGCACAACGATCTTGTCGGCCATGGTCATGGCCTCGGTCTGGTCGTGGGTGACGTAGATCATGGTGTTGCCGAGGCGCTGGTGCAGGCGGGCGATCTCGACGCGCATTTGCACGCGCAGTTCGGCGTCGAGGTTCGAAAGCGGCTCGTCGAAGAGGAAGATGTTGGGCTCGCGCACGATGGCGCGGCCGATGGCGACACGCTGGCGCTGGCCGCCGGAGAGCTGCTTCGGCTTGCGTTGGAGAAGCTGGGTGATCTGCAGGACCTCGGCCGCCTTTTCGACACGCGGCTGGATCTCATGCTTCTTCATGCCGGCGGTTTCGAGGCCGAAAGCCAGGTTCTTGTAGACGCTCATATGCGGATAGAGCGCATAGGACTGGAAGACCATGGCGATGCCGCGCTTGGAGGCGGGGACATCGTTCATGCGACTGCCGTCGAGATAAAGCCCGCCGCCGGAAATCGGCTCCAGCCCGGCGATCATGCGCAGGAGCGTGGACTTGCCGCAGCCGGAAGGGCCGACGAAGACGGTGAACTCCCCCGGCTCGATTTCCAGGTCGATGCCATGAACCACCTGAAGCTCGCCATAGCGCTTGATGACCTTCTGCAGCGAGACGCTTGTCGCCATGGGTGCTTCCTCCTTATTGGTCCTGATGGCTCGCGGGGCAACGTTCATGACGGCCTCCAGCTCTTGTATTTCTTGGCTTCCGGCCCGACGGGGAAGCGGACTTCGGCGCGCGTTTCCGACGATTCATAGAAGGCTGTAACCAGTTCCAGCGCCTGGCGTGCATCGGCGGTCGTCACCGGCAGCGGTCCGCCCGACACCAGCGCTTTGTGGAACAGCTTCATCTGCGTGTTGAAACGGTTGGGGATCGGCGACCAATCGGCGAGCAGTGCATCGATCTTCGCGCCGATCTCGTCATTGGCGGGGACAATCTTCCATGGGTCCTGACCGGGGCTGTAGGGCTCGTGGTTGCTTTCGATAAGCACGTTTTCGAAGGCGAGGCGCAGGCGGCTGATCTGCTCCTGCGAGCCGAGCGTGGCGCTGATGGTGGCGAGCGCACCGTTCTCCATCAGCAAGCTGGCGCTGGCGCAATCCTCGACCTCGATATCGTTGACGCGGGTGGCGACGCGGCCGAAGAGGCCTGCGATCGGCCCCATCAGATAGGTCAGCATGTCGTGCAGATGGATGGAGTGCGTCATCAGAACGCCGCCGAGTTCGGTGTCCCACTTGCCGCGCCAGGGGACAGCATAATAGTCGGCGCCGCGCACCCAATGCGTCTCCGACGTGGCAACATAGGGCTTGCCGGCAATACCCGAAGCGATGATGCGCTTCGCCTTCTGAATACCGTCGCCGTAGCGATACTGGAAGATCGGCATCAGCCGGCCCTTGGCTGTCTTTTCGGCGGCGATAACGGCATCGACATCGGCCAGCGATCCCACGAGCGGCTTTTCGCAGACCACATGCTTGCCGGCTGCAAGCGCCTGCATGATCAGCTGGAAATGCGAGCCGGGCGGCGTGCAGATGTCGATGATGTCGATATCGGGCATGTTAAGGACTTCGGAGAAATCCTTGAGGCGTCTCGCGATGCCGAATTCATCGCCGACGGCGTTCAGGCGTTCCTCGTTGAGATCGCAGAGAACCGCGACCTCGAAACGGTCAGAATGCGGCAAATAGCCTTCGACGATGTGGGAGCGGCCGATGCCAAGACCGATGATCGCGACTTTCTTTACGTCGGACATATCGCAATTACCTTTGAATGCTGTTGAGCGATGTTGCCTCGGCGAGCGCCTGCGCCTTCAGCGCCAGCTCCATGGCCTTGAAGCAATGTTCCTGGCCCATCGCCGTTTCGGTACGGTCTCTTATGTCGGCGACAAGCTGGCGGCCATAGGGCAGGTCAAGGCCGCTGCAATCGATATGCTGCATGCCCTTGCGGTCGGTGAGGAAGAGATGATCGGTGCCCGGCCGGCCGGCGACGTCGATATATTTGCGCAGCTCGATCGTGCCTTCGGTGCCGACAATGAAGAGGCGGCCGTCGCCCCAGGTGGAAAGCCCGTCCGGTGTGAACCAGTCGACGCGGACATAGCCGGTGACATCAGGCGTCCTCACATGGAAATCGCCGTAGTCCTGCAGCCCCGGCGTTTCCGGATTGGCGCGGTTGGAAACCGTCGCCGACAGCACTTCGGCTTCCAGCGAGTCCGCGAAGAACAGGAACTGTTCGCATTGATGCGAGGCGATATCGGCGATGATGCCGCCATAGCGCTTGCGATCGAAGAACCAGTCCGGCCGGGTCGGTTTGCGGAGCCTATGGGGTCCGAGGCCCGTCGTATGGATGACCTTGCCGATGGCGCCGGCCTTCACCAGCTCGCCGGCCTTGACGGTCGATGCCGTCTCGAAATGTTCGGAATAGAGAATGGAGACGATGCGCCTGGTCTCGGCCTGTACTTTTCGCACCTCTGCCAACTGGTCGAGCGTCACCATGCCCGGCTTGTCGAGCATCACGTCCTTGCCGTGGCGCATGGCCTCGATGGCAAGGCCGGCGCGCTCGCTGGAAATCGCGGCGCTGACGATCAGCGCGATGGAGCTATCCTCGAGGATTTCCCTTTTTTCGACAACGCGTCGTGCCTGCGGGAAACGCTCGGCGAAGACAGCGGCGAGATCGTCTTCCACTGCATGGAAGGCGACGAGTTCGGCGCCGGCCCGCAGCATGACGTTGACCTGCCCGTAGATGTGATCGTGATTGAGGCCGATGGCGGCGAAGCGCAGCGCGCTCATGCGACATTTCCTTTCAATGGATTTCTTTGGTTACGATCCCGAACCTTGGGTACTCGGGACCGCAGGGTTCATAATCAGCGCTTGAGGCCGGCGGTTGCGATGCCGTCGATCAGCAGTCTCTGGAAGAAGAGGAAGATCAGGAAGACCGGGATCAGCGACAAGCTCGACATGGCAAACAGGCTGCTCCAGTCGGAACTTCCGGTGGAATCCACGAAGGAGCGAAGACCGAGCTGTACTGTGTAGGTGTTGATGTCGGAGAGGTAGATCAGCGGCCCGAAGAAATCGTCCCAGGTCCAGATGAAGGAGAAGATGGCGGCCGTCGCAAGAACCGGAAGCGACAGGGGCAGCATGATGCGCCAGTAGATGCGCCATGGGCTGCAGCCGTCCATCATCGCGGCCTCGTCCAGCTCGCGCGGGATGCCGCGAAAGAACTGCACCATCAGGAAGATGAAGAAGGCGTCGACCGCGAGGAATTTCGGGACGACGAGCGGCAGCATGGTCTTCACCCAGCCGAGCTTCAGGAAGAGGATATATTGCGGGATCAGCGTGACGTGATAGGGCAGCATCAGCGTGCCCAGCATCAGGGCGAACCAGAAATTCTTGCCCCAGAAATTCAGCCGCGCGAAGGCATAGGCCGCCAGCGAGCAGGAAATCACGTTGCCGATGACCGAAAGCACGGCGATGACCGCGGAATTCCAGACGAATTTGCCGAAGGTGACCTGGCCGCCGAACCAGCCGCGGGCATAGGAGCTGAAATCGAAGTGCGAGGGGATCAGCGATGCCGTGCCGAAGATCTCGTTCTGGTCCTTGATCGAGCCTGAAAGCATCCACAGCAGCGGATAGAGCATCACGATCGACGCGGTGATAAGGGCGATGTGGATGAGGACGGAGAGGAACCACGGGCGTTCGCGCGGCGGCTTCATGTCCTCGGCAAAATGGGTGAGCTTCGCGTCAGTCATCGTAGTGGACCCAATAACGAGCGGAGAGGAAGGAGAAGGCGGTGAAGATGGCGATGATAGCAACCAGGACCCAGGCGAGGGCCGCGGCATAGCCCATACGGAAATAGCCGAAGGCTTCCTGGTAGAGGTAGAGTGTGTAGAACAGCGTCGAATCGATCGGCCCGCCAGTGCCGGAGGAAATCACATAGGCCGGCGTGAAGGCCTTGAAGGCGTCGATCGTCTGGACCACGGCATTGAAGAAAATGACAGGCGTCAGAAGCGGCAGGGTGATCTTGAAGAAGATCCGCGCCTTGGAGGCGCCGTCGAGACTGGCGGCCTCATAGAGATCGGTCGGGATCTGGCGCAGGCCGGCCAGGAAAATGATCATCGGCGATCCGAACTGCCAGATGGCGAGAATGACAAGCGTATAGAGCGAATAGTCCGGATTGGAGATCCAGCTCGGGCCGTTGATGCCGAAGGCGTACCAGAGCAGGGTGTTGACGATACCGTCGGCATCGAAGATTTGCCGCCACAGCACGGCGATCGCGACGCTGGAGCCTAGCAGCGACGGCAGGTAGAAGATGGCGCGATAGACCGGCAGACCCTTAATGCCGCGGTTGAGCAGCAGCGCCACCAGCAGTGCGAAGGCGAGCTTCAGCGGCACGGAACAGACGACATAGAACAGCGTCACCTTCATCGACGATAGGAATTTGTCGTCCGCCGTCGCGATCCGCACGTAATTGTCCAGCCCGACCATGTTCGGCGCCTGGAGAAGATTATAATCGGTGAAGGACAGATAGAGCGAGGCGATTGCCGGCCCGAGGGTCAGTCCGAAGAAGCCGATGAACCACGGCAGAAGGAAGAGATAGCCGGGTGCGTTGCGCGAAAACGCGCTCGGCGCCTTATAGGCGGTTTCCACGCGCAACGGCGCGCGCGCGCCGACAGCCAAGCCGCCGGCAACGCTCTTGCTGTGTGTACCCACGGTATCAGCCTCGCGTAATGTTTGCTGCTGCCTGTTCGGTGAATTTCGCGCCAGCGTCCTGTGTGCTGGTCTTGCCGAAAGCCGCCTCCTCGGCGATCTTCTTCAAAAGGAATGAATTCTCGCCAGCGCCGTTGGGTGGAGACGGCGGCAGTGCTCCGACACGCGACGTCAGCCGGCCGATATAATCGACCACCTTCTTGCTTGTCTCATCCAGAGCGGGCGTCAGCAAATCGCGGATCTTCGGTGAGGCGGGAACGCCGCGCTCGACGCCGAGCGTCTTGGCGCCGTCCGGGTCCTCCACCAGGAAATTGACGAAGGCGACGGCCGCATCCTTGTTTGCCGAGGTTGCCGAAACCGACATCAGCATCGACGGCTTCAGATACTGGCCGGGCTTGCTGTCAGGGTTGCTCGGATAGGCGACCAGGTCGATCTTTTCCTTGACGAGGCCCTGGATGGCGACGAACTGGTTAGAGTGAGCGTAGCTGACTGCCGCCTTCCTGGTCACGAGCATGTCGGTTTCGAGGGTCTGTTGATCCAGCGCCTGGACGTCGGCCGGCACGCAGGCGCCCATCTTGCGCATATGACCCCAGAAATCGAACCAGTCGGCGGCATCCTTGGCCTCAAAGGCGAGCTTGCCGTCGGCGGTATAGAGCGCCTTGCCGCGCTGGCGCAGCCAGCATTCGAAGGCCGGCTCCCCGCCGCTTGCATCCGCCGTGCCGTAGAAGCCGCGGCGTTTCTTGGCTGATGTCACCTTGGCGCAGGCATCGCCGAGCTGTTCCCAGGTCATGCCGTCATGCGGCGGCTCGACGCCGGCTTCGCTCCAGGCGGCCGTATTGACCACCACCATCGAGGAATTCACGCCGAGGCTGACGCCGTAGATCTTGTTGTCGACCTTGCCGGAATCGATGTTGGCAGGGCCGAAATCCTCGATCGCCAGGCTCTTGCCGAGATAGGGCGTCATGTCGAGCAGCGCGCCGCGGCGGGCATATTCGAAGATGTAGCGATAATCCATCTGGATGAGGTCGGGCGCATTGCCGCCGCCGGTCTGGGTGGCGAGGCGCGTCCAGTAGCTGTCCCAGCCGAAGGATTCGCCGGCGATGGTGATGTCCGGGTTCTTCGCCTGATAGGCCTTGACCGCTGCAAATGTACGGTCGCTTCGCTCCTTCGATCCCCACCAAAGAAGGCGCATCGCGGTTGCCGCATTGGCGCGGGAAAGCCCGATGCCGCTGAAAGCAAGTGTGGCTGCCATGCCGGCTAGCAACTGCCGGCGGTCGATCGTCAACGTCATCCTGGTCTCCTCCCCAGTGAACCGATGATTTACGAACTGCTTTGCATGATATAACTATTTGGTTACAAGTTGGATAGAAACGTGACCGCTGTCAAGCGCCAATCGCGTCACAATCAAAACGGGCCTATGCGCGGCGGCGGCTTCTATTGCCGTAACCCCGATCGGGAGGGAGATCGTCGATGGCGGCCAGGGCGAGACAACAGACTGAAAATAAAGCAGAAGCCGACGTCGACAAGACCGGAAAGACGCGATCGAGGAAGGTATCGCGCAATCCGCAACGCACCCATGCGACGATCCTGGAAGCAGCGACGGAGGAATTTGCCGCGCATGGTTTCGGCGGTGCCCGGGTGGATGCGATCGCGGCGCGGGCACAAAGCAACAAGCGGATGCTCTATCATTATTTCGGCGACAAGGAGGGGCTCTATCTCGCCGTGCTGGAGGCGACCTATGCGACGATCCGCAATGCCGAGAAGCAGCTCGACCTCTCGCGTCGCCATCCAGAGGAGGGAATGCGGGAACTCGCCCTGTTCACCTGGCGGCATTTTCTCGCGCATCCCGAGTTTCTAAGCCTGCTTGCCACCGAAAATCTGCATCACGCGCATTACCTGCAACGGTCCGAGAAGGTCTCGGCCATGCATTCGCACCTGATCGACGAACTCTCGGACGTGCTGCTTCGCGGCGAGGCGGCCGGCATCTTCCGTCCGGCGGTCGATCCGGTCTCCGTCTATCTGACGATCGCCGCGCTCGGCTTCTTCTATTTGTCGAACCGGCACACGCTGTCGACGATTTTTGCGCGCAAGCTGACGAGCCAGGATGCGCTCAATGCCTGGGGCGAGCATATCGTTGCCGTCACGCTTGCTTCGATCCGGGCGTAGATGATTCTGACTTGGTGGTTTGGAGAAATTTTCAAAAGGTGATTGACAAGCCTTAAGGGAAAGCGCGATCTTGTAACCATATGGTTACATTGCTTGGATGGCCAGGCATTGCTTTTCCTGGTTCTGGAGGGAACCGGGCATGGAGGAGATAGCGTGAAGCGTGTTGGCCACAATGTATGACGTGGTCGGCGATGTGAAGAACTTCTTCTGCAACTATCCAAATGGCCCCTCACCCCAGCCCTCTCCCCGCTGAAACGGGGAGAGGGGGCGACAAAGCAAGCCAGTTGGCCGTTACCGGTTTCGAACTGGACCTGGCGCAGGCCGGAAAACTCCCTCTCCCCGCATGCGGGGAGAGGGCTGGGGTGAGGGGCCATTTGTACCAATGCCTGCGCAAACAGACTTGCCTGACCATAACAGGAGCCGCCTAAACCATGACCGATCCATTGAAAATCAGGCTTGTCGCGGCCGAGACATTCGAGCGCCCTGTCAAGCTGCGGCTTCCCTTTCGTTTCGGGGCGGCGACCTTGCGGGAGGCGCGGCAGATTTTTTTGCGCGTGCGCATCGCGGATGAGAAAGGGCGCTCTGCCGAGGGCATGGCGGCCGAGCTGATGGTGCCGAAATGGTTCGACAAGTCGCCAGAGCTTTCCAATGCCGACAATGAAGACCAGCTGCGCCGTTCGCTGGCTCTGGCCCTCGATGCGCTGAGGAGCGCGGGGTCGGAAACGGCTTTCGGTCTGCACGCAGCCATCGAGGCGCCGCATCATGCTCGGGCGGCGGCTGAGAAGCTGAATGGCCTCGTCGCCTCCTTCGGTTTGGCGCTTGCCAACCGGGCTGTTCTCGATGCCCTCTGCCGGCTGGAAGGGCTGACGGTCGCGCAGGCGATCAAGGCGAACCGCCCCGGCATCGATGCCTCCACCGCGCGCGATCTCTCGGGCTTCGACCTCTCCGGCTTCCTCGCGACCTTGCAGCCGGCAGCGAGCCTTGCCGCCCGCCACACGGTCGGTCTGGTCGACGCCATCGCAGCAGGCGATATTCCGGCAAACGAGCGCCTGAACGACGGCCTGCCGGAGAGTTTCGAAGAGGCGATCGATGCCTATGGCCTGACCTTCTTCAAGGTCAAGGTTTCCGGCGCTCCGGAGCCCGATATCGATCGTCTCTGCCGCATCGCTGCCGTTATCGATGCCAAGGTGCCCAGCTACTCGGTGACGCTTGATGGCAATGAACAGTTTTCATCCGCCGAGGCCGTCGCCGATCTGCTTTCCCGCGTGAAGGATGAGCCGAGACTGGCAAGATTTGCGGCCTCGATCCTGTTTGTCGAGCAGCCGATCGCCCGCGCCCATGCTTTCGAGAAGCCGGTGAAGGCGCTGGCCGCCTTCAAACCGGTGGAGATCGACGAATCCGATGCGGATATCGATGCCTTCGTCACGGCGAGGCGGCTCGGCTATACCGGCATATCCTCGAAATCCTGCAAAGGGTTCTATCGCTCGCTATTGAACCGGGCGCGCGTCGCCAAATGGAGTGCCGAAGACGGTATTCTCTATTTCATGTCGGCGGAGGACCTGACGACGCAGGGCGGCCTTGCCGTGCAGCAGGATCTGGCGCTCGCTTCCCTCATCGGCATGACGCATATCGAACGCAACGGTCATCACTACGTCGACGGCATGGCCGGCGCGCCCGAGGCGGAGCAGGCAGCCTTTGCCGAGGTCCATTCCGATCTCTACCGCGTCAGCAATGGCCGCACGCGGCTGCGGATCGAGGCGGGGCAGCTTGCCATCGGTTCCGTTATCAGTGCTGTCGGTCTCGGTTCGTCGGTCGAGCCGGATTGGGCGGCAATGGAGAGGTCGCCGAGATAAGTACCCGGCTAGGAATAGGCTGCTCCTATCGAGCGCTGCCCCTCACCCTAGCCCTCTCCCCGCTCGCGGGGAGAGGGGACGACGGAGAAAAATTCGAGCTTACGACCCAACGGCGCCGATTGGTGGAATAGCCCCTCTCCCCGCGAGCGGGGAGAGGGTTGGGGTGAGGGGCTTTTGCCGAAGTAAATTCCAGCCGGCGAGGCCTTACATCGTCATTTGCAGACTCTGGAGGAAGAGACATGCAGTCGTCATCGAAGAAACGCTACGCTCTGGTCGGCACGGGAAACCGTGGCGCGACCATGTGGGGCAAGGATCTGGTTGAGCGCTGGAGTAACGAGGTCGAGCTCGTCGCGGTGTGTGATCTCAACGCCATGCGGGCAAAGCGGGCGCTCGACTATATCGGTGCATCGGTGCCCATCTATACCGATTTCGACGAGCTGCTGCGAACGGAAAAGCCGGATCTCGTCATCGTCTGCACCCGCGATTCGACCCATGACGATCTGATCGTCAAGGCGATGGAAGCCGGCGCCGATGTCGTCAGCGAGAAGCCGATGACGACGACCGTCGATAAGATCAAGCGCATCCTCAATGCCGAGGCGCGCACCGGCAAACGGCTGGATGTTTCCTTCAACTACCGCTTCGCGCCGACGGCCGCGAAGATCAAGGAGCTGCTCAATTCCGGCGTCATCGGCGACGTCACGTCAGTCGACTTCCACTGGTATCTCGACACCAGCCATGGTGCCGATTACTTCCGCCGCTGGCATGCTTACGTCGAGAATTCCGGCAGCCTTTTCGTTCACAAGGCGACGCACCATTTCGATCTTCTGAACTGGTATCTGGATTCCGATCCGGAAACGGTGGCAGCCTTTGCCGATCTCAAGCATTACGGCCGCAAGGGTCCCTTCCGCGGCGAGCGCTGTCGCACCTGTCGCTACAAGGACGAGTGCGACTATTATCTTGATATCAGCGCTACGCCGCTGCTCGAAAGTCTCTATGAGGAACCGTCCGCCATCGACGGCTATGTGCGCGATGCCTGCGTCTTCCGCGAGGACATCGATATTCCGGATACGATGGTCGCATCCATCCGTTATCGCAACGGCGTCAACGTTTCCTATTCCCTCAATACCTATATGCCGATCGAAGGACACCACATCGCTTTCAACGGCCACAAGGGCCGCATCGAGCTCAGGCAGTATGAGAAGCAGAACTGGACGACGCCGCCGGCGGACGAGATCGTCATCATGAAGAATTTCGGCGATGTCGAACGCATATGGGTGCCGCATTCGTCCGGCGGCCATTATGGCGGCGACGATCGGCTGCGCAACATGATTTTGCGCTCCGGCCCGAACGACGAGCTGAAGCAGCGTGCCGGTTCGCGCGCTGGTGCGATGTCGGTCCTGTGCGGCATTGCCGCGCTGCAGAGCAGCCGAACCGGCCAGCAGGTGTCGATTGCCGATATATGGGGCGAGGATGATGGCCTGAATCTTTTGGAGCCGCGGCCTTAGGGCTTGCGGCGCCAGCCATCCAATCGATCAGCTGCAGCTCGGCAGCTGCTGTGCGTAGATCCTGGTCATGCCATTGAAGCGCTTGGCGCCGGCGAGCGCCGTGCCATTGCCGCGCCACGATCCCTGCAGATAGCCCTTGGCGCCAGAATAATAGGCGAGATAGAGATCGTAGGAATCGTTCAGCGCAATGCCGGTCTGCAGGTGGGTCTGGTAGTGATACCAGCCGACGAAATCGATGGCGTCGGAGAAATTGGTGCGGCTTGCCGTCCAGTTGCCGGTCTCGCGCTTGTACTTGTCCCAGGTGCCGTCGAGGGCCTGCGAATAGCCATAGGCCGTCGTCGGGCGTTTCCAAGGAATGAAGCCGAGCAGATAGCGTCTCGGTGGCCGCGCGCGCGGCCGGAAGCCGGATTCGGTATAGATCGTCGCCATGAGGATCGGCACCGGCACGCCATATTTGCGTTCCGTGCGTTCGGCAGCTCGCTGCCAGTTGTTGAACCAGCCATCACGCTGGTCGAAGATCGCGCAGATGTTGCGGGTGCGCGACGGTGCGGTGGCGCAGCCTGCCAGCACGCTAAGCAGCATTACGGCCAGAATGGAAAGGACGCGGGTACGCATTACTAGAACCTCTTCATTGCTGCGCCGTGCGTCTTTCAGTGGCACGAGATACGCAGCAACAACCTGCCGGCGCATGATCCTTTCCAAAAGTTCGAGACCGAGCTTTTGGCGGACCCACGCTTATGAGATTGCTAGCGCGGAATGATTAAAAACGGGTTGTTTGCCTGTGCCGAAATGGGGCGATTTCAGGGTGTTTTCATGGTTTGCTGCGCCGCGTCATGCCATCAGCGCCATATCCTCGCGGCGGATTTCATAGAGCAATGGCTTGCCCTCGATGAAGCGGACCGCTTCATCCACCGCCATCTCGCCGAGGCGGGTCCGTTCCAGCCCGACGGCGCCGGCGATATGCGGTGTCAGGAAGACATTCGGCAACTCATAAAGCACCGAGGTGGCCTCCGGAATTTCCGGATCGGTGACGTCGATGATCGCGTCGATGCGGCCGGTCTTGAGAATGGCGATCAGGGCGGCTTCATCGACCAGCGCTCCGCGTGCGGTATTAATGAATGTCGCCCCGTCCTTCATCAGCGAGAGGCGTTGCTCGTCGATCATGTGCCGTGTGGCAGGCAGCGAAGGCGCATGCAGCGAGATGATGTCGGCTGTTGCCATCAGGGCGTCCAGTTCGGCTTTCTCCACGCCTAACCCGGCCGCCTCGGCGTCACTGACCATCGGGTCGTAAAGCAGGATGCGGTAGTCGAAGGGGGCAAGCAGCTCGATTACGCGACGGCCGATTCTCGAGGCGCCGATGATGCCGACCGTGCGGCCGTAATTGCCGATGGCCTCGGCATTGATCGGCTGCGTCCGCTTGCGGTTGCGATCGGCAACATAGAGATCACGAAACTGAAAAACCTTCTTGCCGGCAAAGATAATGGCGGCAAGCGTGAATTCGGCGACCGGCAGGGCGTTGGCCTGGGCGGCATGACTGACCAGGATGCCGCGATCGAACAGGCTATCCCCGAGCAGGCCCTTCACCGTGCCGGCGGCGTGGACCACCAGCTTCAGATGCGGCGCCTGGGCAAGCGCGGTGGCGTCGATCGTCGGCGAGCCCCAGCCGGTGATCAGGATTTCGGTTTCCGCCAGCAGCTTGGCCGCACGTTCGTCGCTGAAGTTCTGCATCGGTGCGGCGTCGAGCACGTGGCCGGTGGTTTCGAGGCGCCGGATGAGCGTGTCCGGCAGGACGTGCTGCGTGCGTGATGGCTGCATGGCGAAGGCGATGGCTGGGCGGCCGGAAGCAAATTGCGTCATGGCAGGCGACCCGGCGCCTCGATAGCGCTGACCGTGATACCCTTGTCTTTGACGAGGGCGCGCAGGGCATCGATATCGGGCTTGGTAGGCGGTTTCCTCCACGCATTATCAATGGCGGATGGGTCCTTCTCCGCGAGCACGGCCGAGACCAGAATGGTCTCGCCCGCTGGGACCGTGCCTCGCAGCTGCGGCACCAGGGTCTTCGCGACGATGAGATTGGTGTTCGGCGGTGCCTTCTGCGCGATGCCGTCGCGCTTGATCGTCGAGCCAAGGTCGAGAATGCCGCTGAAATCCTCTTCGCCGATGGCATAGGCGGCATCGGCTTCGGAAGAGAGCGTATCGGCTTCGAAATCGCGCCTTGCGATGGCGAAGCCGCCTTCGGCTGTCTGCAGCGGACGCGGCGTGATGATCTTGTGCAGGCGGATATGCCAGGGCGAGGCGGGGATGAGCCATGTCTCCACCGTCACGTCGGGGTATGGCGACCATTTGGCGTAGAGCGTATCGCCGGCGAGCTTCGCTTCCTGATTGGTTTCGCGCACGCGGTAGTGCAGGCCGTCATCGCTGAAGGCGAGCACGCTGTCGAAGGCGCCGCCGGCAAAGATGCGCTCATCGCTTTCGATGCTGAAGCCATAGCGGGCGGAATAGGCGAATTTCGAATATTTCTCCGCGCCGAAGCGCATCTGCTGGTTTTCCTGGCCGGAGGAAAGCGCGACGACATCGGCCTTGCCGCGCATCAGGACCATGCCGGGATGCTTCTGCGGGATGATAGCCGGCTCATTTTCTGGCGACTTTTCTTCGGCGGCCCAGAACGGATGCGTCTCGGGCAGCGCCAGTGGCAGGAAAGCCTTGAAGGCCCAGTAGGGCGAGCCGGCGGAATTATAGTTCTCCGACATCAGCAGGTTGGGATAGGCAAAGCCGATAGGCAGGGTGCCGTCGCGATGGGCGATCGGCTTGTCGGCCCACCAGCGCAGGTGTCTGAGGCACAGGCCCTTGATTTCGCCCCATGGCAGCGCCTCGACATCGGCGAAGGCGAGCGCCGACCAGAAGCCGGCGCAGGCGAAGCGGTAGGTCAGGCTGCGGCCGAAGGGGATGGCGGCGCCATCGGGCGCGAACCAATGGCGGAAATCCTTGGCAAATAGCACGGCGCGCTCGCGGTAGCGCTCGGCGCGATCATCATCCACCAGCTTGGAATAGATCAGCCCGTAAAAATGCATGGCGAAGGGGATATAGTGATCGATGCGCCTGATATTGCCGTCGCGATACCAGCCATCGGCAATGTAGAAGCCGTCGAGTTCGTTCAGGTAGTTTTCCGTCAGGCTGCGGTCGAAGGAGGCGCCAAGGCGGTCAAGCGCGATGTCCACGAAGATGCGGAAGAATTTCCAATTGTTGTCGGCGTAGTCGAAGGTGCGGGCATGCTTGAGATAGGCGATCAGATTGTCGCGCGCGCGCTGATCGAGCGGCTCCCAGATCTTTTCCGGCACGAGGGCAAGCGCGAAGCCGAGGGCGGCGAGCTCGACCATGCGCTGATCGCGGCCGTTGACCGTGCCCCAATATTCCGGATGTTTCGGGTCGACGCCGTTGGCGAGGCCCTCGGCATAACGGTCCCAATGGGTGAAGTCGCCGCCGCCGGCGCCGAGCGGCGCAAGGCCCCAGAGCGGACGGGCGAAACCTTCGAGATCGGCGGCGGCGCGATCGAAATGCGCGCCCGCGGCATCGATGCGGACGCGGGCATTGCCTTCAGAGAAATAGGGGAGCAGTGGATCGAACAGGTCGGTCAGCGCGCGGCGCATGTCGGCAAGGGTCTTCAGCGGGTTGCCGGCGAGCGGATTGGTGCTGGCGGGGTCATAGATCATCGGTTCGGCCTTCTCGATCGTTTCCGCGGCGGGATTGGCTTCAGGTTTCGGGTGGCAGCGTGCCTCCGGCGACCGGTGCAACGCCGTGGCAAATCTGGCGTGCCGGCGCATCGCGGTCGCGGAAGCGCGCGATCATCAGACCGATGGCTTCCCGGCCGAGGGCTGCGCGGTCGACGCGCATGGTTGCCAGCCGGGGATTGGTCATCAGGGCGCAGGGCAGATCGTCGAAGCCGACGACGGCGAAATCTTCCGGCACGCGCAGGCCGGCTTCGGTCACGGCGTCGAGCACGCCGACGGCAATGAAATCGTTCATGCAGAAGGCGGCGGTGAAGCCGCGTTTTTCGGCGAGGATCGCGGTCGTGGCGTCGTGAGCTTCCTGGCTGGAGCTGCCGCGAAAGTTCATCGGTACGATGCGGCCTTCCGCACCTTCCACGGAAGCGACCGCCGCCTCGAAACCACGGATGCGCTCGCGGATCGTCTGGCGATGCGAGCCGGTCAGATGCAGGATGCGGCGGTGACCGGCATCGAGCAGGCGCCGGGTTGCGTTATAAGCGCCGAAGAAGTTCGCGGGCGAAACGCCGTCGAAGATCAGTTTCGGGTCGGTACCGTTGACGAGCACGGTCGGCGTGCCGCTTGCCTCAAGCCAGCGGCATAGCTCTTCCGACGGGTCGATGCCGACGAGAAAGAGGCCCTCGGCGCCGGCGGCCTGCAGATATTCCTTCACCAGCTCCGGCTCGGTCCTCGCCTCGCGGACGAGACGGATGTCGAAGCGCATGCCGCGCTCGGCAGCGCCGGCGCGCAGGCCCTCCAGAATGCCTTCGTAGAAAACGCTCAGACCCCCGGTGACGCTGTCGCTGGCGATCAATGCCAGTCCGCCTGAGGTCGCCTCGGCCGCCGTCTTCAGCGGATAGCCGAGATCGCTCGCGACCTTGAAGATGTGCTGACGGATCGTCTCGCTGATGCCGGGCTCGTTGGTGAGAACCCTCGACACCGTCGAGACGGAGACGCCTGCGGCGGCGGCAATATCGGCCTGCCTGATACGTTTGGTGCGAATATCGTTCATGTGCAAACGCTATGCAAAATCACGCAAATTTGCAATAAAAAGATTTTTTATTGCGCAGCGCAATGAAGTTGCATATCTTCAAGCCACCTTGTTCGCGAAAGGCGTCGGGGAGATCGCCGCGGATGACAACGCAAGAGAAGGAGGAATCTCATGCGCATGAATCGCCGTTCGTTCATGATCGGAACCGCCGGAGCCGCTGCGGGTCTTGCCTTCGGCGGAGGAGCGATGCCGGCATTTGCCGATGCGACGCAGCTCCGGGCGATGTGGTGGGGCTCGCCCGATCGTGGCAAGCGCACGGTCGCCGTCGCCGAGCTGTTTCACAGCAAGAATCCCGATCTTTCGGTCATCGGGGAAAGCATTAGCGGCGAGGGTTACTGGGCCAAGCTCGCGACGGGAATGGCCAGCCAGAACATCGCCGACGTTTTCCAGCTCGAGCCGAGCACGATCTCGGATTATTCGAAACGCGGCGCCTGCATGCCGCTCGACCAGTTCGTGCCCTCGACGCTGGATATCGACAGCTTCGGCAAGGACGTGCTGAAGCTGACCACGGTCGACGGCAAGCTTTATGGCGTTGGCCTCGGGCTGAATTCCTTCGCGATGTTCTATGACGAGGACATGTTCAAGAAGACCGGCCTGACGCCGCCCGGTCCAACCACGACATGGGCCGAATATGCCGATCTCGCGGTAGAAATGACCAAGGCTGCCGGCAAGCGCGGCTATTGGGGCAGCCCCTATGGCGCACGCTACAATTATGTGCTCGACGTCTGGCTGCGCCAGCGCGGTAAGAGTCTCTTTACCGAGGAGGGTGGGCTCGGCTTCGGCGTCGACGACGCCAAGGAATGGTATAGCTACTGGGAAGAGCTGCGCAAACGCGGCGGCACGGTCTCCGCCGATGTCCAGACGCTCGACCAGAACGTCATCGAGAGCAACTGCCTGGCGCTCGGCAAATCGGCGATCGGCATGGCCTATTCCAACCAACTCGTCGGCTACCAGCTCGTGGTCAAGGGCAAGCTCGCCGTCACTATGCTGCCGCGCGAGAAGAAGGACGGCCCCTCCGGCCATTACTATCGCCCGGCGCTGATCTGGAGCGTGGGCGCCACCAGCAAGAACGGTGAAGCGGCGGCGAAATTCATCAATTTCTTCGTCAATGATGTCGATGCCGGCAAGGTCCTCGGTGTCGAACGCGGCGTGCCGATGTCCCCCGCCGTGCGTGCCGCCATCCTGCCGACGCTCAATCCGGTCGAGCAGCAGACGGTGCACTATATCGAACTGCTGAAGGATCAGGTCGGCACCTATCCCGTGCCGGCGCCGCTCGGCTCCCAGGAATTCGACGCGAACGTCGCCCGCCCTGTCGCCGACCAGCTCGCCTTCGGCAAAATCACGGTCGCTGAGGCGGCGAAGCGGCTGGTGGAAGAAGGTGCGACGAAATTGAAGCGGAAGAGCTGATCAAAGGCACTGAACCTGCAGGGCGTTCACCCCCCTCTGTCACTTTCGTGACATCTCCCCCACAAGGGGGGAGATCGTTGGGAGTTCGCAGCCGTTTTCGTTGGTGCAATGTGCTTCAGTCTCCGCGGATACAGTATTGGTTTGAGGTGAGTCGGTGCCCTAGGTTACTAATCTCCCCCCTTGTGGGGGAGATGTCACGGAGTGACAGAGGGGGGTATCGCGCCCTCCTCGAATTCTGCTGTCACTTCCCATCCCAAGGCGTCAAAGCATCCTGCTTCATCCGGCGCTGTTCTTCCGGCGGCAGCTTGTAGTCGCTCTTGTAGGGCGCGCTTTCGAAGGAGCCGTAGGTCGGGTTGGCGATGGCGATCCAGTCGTGGCCGAAATGCGCCTTGTTGGCTTCGAAGGCCTTCTGGCGCTCCTCGACGCTACCCTTGTAGTCATCGGTAAAGTCGCCGAAATTATCGCCAAACATCAGAAGAATACGATAGCTCTTGGCGATGAAGGCGCGGCGGGTGCCCTTGGCCGAACCCCAGTCCGGTTGTTCCTTGGCGCTCAGGAAGGTGTCGACATTGTCGCCCATCGGAAAACCAAAGCGCTTCATTTCCTCGACGGTCGGGCCTTCTTCATCGGCAGTGCGGTTGGTGACGTAGAAGACCTTCACGCCTTTCGAAGCGGCATATTGGGTAAATTCTACCGCACCAGCGATCGGCTTGTCCTGCTGGGCATTGACGTATTGTGTCCAGCTCTGCGGCGTGAAGCTGGTGCCGGCTGTGATATTGTGCGCCTGGTAGGCAGAGGTGTTGAGGACCGTGTCATCGACATCGAGGATGATAGCTGGCGGAAAATCCTGGAAATTGCCCGTCTGCTCCACCGGTGCGGCGGTCCAGCTCTTGTCGGCCAGGGCCTCATCGAGCTTGATGCGGCCGAGCGCGTAGGCGCCGAGCGCGTTGGCCTGCGCCTCGACCGATGTCTGATCCCATAGAACGGCATTAAGATTATCGTCGGGCAATGGAGCCGGCAGATCGGCACCGAGAGCCGGCAGGGCGGCGGCAAGGCCAATGGCGGTGATGAGCGTCCTGCGCCCGAAATATCCGTTTCTCACGCTGTTCTCCTTATGCAGAAATCCATTAGATATCAATGGGTTATGATGTGTCGACATCATGATCCGGATAAGGATAGTTCGTGCTCGCGGGAAATGTGTCAAGCCTGTGACAGTCATCGCAGCGTTATTTTTACGAGACTTTCAATCTGACGAAAAATGCCGGAGCCCTTTCGAGCCCCGGCATCCATCTAGCATCATGAGCCTGGTTTATTTCGCCGCGTCGGCCCAGCTCTTGACCAGCTCGTCGTAGTTGACGGTGACCGGCTTTTCCTTCTCGTTGGCGATCTTCAGCTGCGGAGCGAGATGGCCGTTCTTGACGGCATCGGCGTTCCAATAGGCAAGATCGTGCTCTTGGGCGAGCTTCGGGCCGATATCGCCCTGAACGCCCGCGCGTTCGATGCGCTGCATCACCTTTTCCTGGTCGGCGCAGAGTGCATCCATGGCGCCCTGGGCATCCTTGGCACCCGATGCGGCATCGCCGATCGCCTGCCACCACAGCTGTGCCAGCTTCGGATAGTCCGGAACGTTGGTGCCGGTCGGCGACCACTGCACGCGGGCCGGCGAGCGATAGAACTCGATCAGGCCGCCGAGTTCAGGCGCACGCTTGGTGAAGCTCTTGTCGCGGATGGTGGATTCGCGGATGAAGGTAAGGCCGACATGGCTCTTCTTCACGTCCACCGTCTTCGAGGTCACGAACTGCGCATAGAGCCATGCGGCCTTGGCGCGGTCGACCGGGGTCGACTTCATCAGCGTCCAGGAGCCGACGTCCTGATAGCCGAGCTTCATGCCATCCTTCCAGTAGACGCCGTGCGGAGACGGCGCCATGCGCCACTTCGGCTTGCCGTCGGCGTTCATGACCGGCAGGCCGGGCTTGACCATGTCGGCGGTGAAGGCCGTGTACCAGAAGATCTGCTGGGCGATATTGCCCTGCGACGGAACCGGACCGGATTCCGAGAAGGTCATGCCCTGCGCTTCCGCCGGAGCGTAAGCCTTCAGCCAGTCGAGATATTTCTGGATGGAATAGACGGCGGCCGGGCCGTTGGTATCGCCGCCGCGCGCGACGCAGGAGCCGACAGGACGGGAGTTGGCATCGACCTTGATGCCCCATTCGTCGACCGGCAGGCCGTTCGGCAGGCCCTTGTCGCCGTTGCCGGCCATGGAAAGCCAGGCGTCGGTGAAGCGCCAGCCGAGCGACGGGTCCTTCTTGCCGTAGTCCATATGGCCGAAGACCTTCTTGCCGTCGACGTCGCGGCCGGTGAAGAACTGGGCAATATCCTCATAGGCCGACCAGTTGACCGGCACGCCGAGCTCATAGCCGTATTTGGCCTTGAAGTCCGCCTTGTTCTTTGGGTCGTTGAACCAGTCATAGCGGAACCAATAGAGGTTGGCGAACTGCTGGTCGGGAAGCTGATAAAGCTTCTTGTCCGGAGCGGTAGTGAAGCTGGTGCCGATGAAATCGGCAACATCGAGATTGGGATTGGTGACGTCCTTGCCCTCGCCAGCCATCCAATCCGTCAGGTTGCGCACCTGCTTGTAGCGCCAATGGGTGCCGATCAGGTCGGAATCGTTGACCCAGCCGTCATAGAGGTTCTGGCCGGTCTGCATCTGCGTCTGGATCTTTTCGACGACGTCGCCTTCCTGGATGACGTCGTGGGTGACCTTGATGCCGGTGATGGCGGTGAAGGCCGGTGCGAGAACCTGCGATTCATATTGGTGCGTGGTCAGCGTTTCCGAAACGACCTTGATTTCCATACCCTGGAAAGGCTTGGCCGCATCGACGAACCACTGCATTTCCTTTTCCTGGTCGGCGCGTGGGAGCGTCGAAAGATCACCGATCTCCTTGTCCAGGAATGTCTTGGCCTCGTTCATGCCGGCATTGGCCGTGCCGGCCAGGGCCAGCAGGGCGACAGCCGTCGTCGTCAAGAGATGTCTTCGCATATATTCCTCCCTACAGGTTGCGAGTGCATTTCGGAACGGCCGGATTCGCCGGCCGCCGTATCGGTTTGCTCAGACCAGACGGAAGACGCCGGCGGCGTAGACCACGGAAAGAGCAAGAGCCCACCACAGGCTGGGGCCTCCCAGGCCCAGCCAAGCGAGATGGATGAAGGCGGCGCCGAGCAGTGAGATGAACAGCCGGTCGCCGCGTGTCGTTTCGAAGCGCAGGATGCCGAGGCGCGGATTGCCGCCTGGCGAAAAATACTCCCAGACCGCCATGCCGATCAAAAGCAGCAGGATCGTCGCGAAGAACAGCACCGTCGGCAGCGTCCAGGCCATCCAGGAAAAGTCTGTATTCATGGCGGTTTTCCTCTAGACGCGGCCGAGCGCGAAGCCCTTGGCGATGTAGTTGCGGACGAAATAGATGACGAGTGCGCCGGGGACCAATGTCAGCACGCCGGCGGCGGCAAGCAGGCCCCAGTCCATACCGGCGGCCGATACCGTGCGCGTCATGATGGCGGCGATCGGCTTGGCGTCGGTCGTCGTCAAAGTGCGGGCGATCAGCAGTTCCACCCAGGAGAACATGAAGCAGAAGAAGGCGGCGACGCCGATGCCGCTTGCGATCAGGGGAATGAAGATCCTGATGAAGAAGCGCGGGAACGAATAGCCGTCGATATAGGCGGTTTCGTCGATCTCCTTCGGCACGCCGGACATGAAACCTTCGAGGATCCAGACCGCCAGCGGCACGTTGAACAGGCAATGCGCCAGCGCCACGGCGATATGGGTGTCGATCAGGCCGAAGGCCGAATAGAGCTGGAAGAACGGCAGGGCGAAGACCGCCGGCGGCGCCATGCGGTTCGTCAGCAGCCAAAAGAACACATGCTTGTCGCCGAGGAAGCGGTAGCGCGAGAAGGCGTAAGCAGCAGGAAGGGCGCAGCCGACCGAGATCACCATGTTCATGACGACATAGGTGATGGAGTTGATATAGCCCTTGTACCAGGACGGATCGGTGAAGATGATCGTGTAATTGCGCAGAGTCGGCTGATGCGGATAGAGCGTCAGGCCGCTGACGATTTCCTCGTTGGTCTTGAAGCTCATATTGACGAGCCAATAGATCGGCAGCAGCAGGAAGACGATATAGAGCGTTGGCACCAGCCAGGACCAGCGCCCTTTTTCGCCGTGGCGACGGATGACTTGCGCGCCCGTCGCGGTGACGGCATTTGCGGCGGCATCCGACGCTGCCATCTTGTGCATCGCGGCGTCATCGGCCGTGGTGGAGAAGGGTTTGCCGCTCATCGGCTTTCTCCCGCATCGTAATTGGTCATGACGGTGTAGAAGACCCAGGACAGCAGGAGCACGATCAGGAAGTAGATCAGCGACATCGCTGCTGCCGGGCCGAGGTCGAACTGGCCGAGCGCCACCTTCACGAGATCGATCGACAGGAAGGTCGTCGAATTGCCGGGGCCGCCGCCTGTCACGACGAAGGGTTCGGTATAGATCATGAAACTATCCATGAAGCGCAGCAGCACGGCGATCAGCAGGACGCGGTTCATCTTCGGCAGCTGGATATAGCGGAAGACGGACCAGCGCGAGGCGCCGTCGATCTTGGCGGCCTGGTAGAAGGCGTCGGGAATGGAGGCGAGGCCGGCATAGCAGAGCAGCACGACGAGGCTCGTCCAGTGCCAGACGTCCATGACGATGATCGTCGCCCAGGCATCGGCGGGATCGGAGACATAGTTGTAGTCGATACCGAGATTGACCAGCACATAGCCCATCAGCCCGATGTCGCTGCGGCCGAAGACCTGCCAGATCGTGCCGACGACGTTCCAGGGGATCAGCAGCGGCAGGGCCATCAGGACGAGGCAGACGGGAACGCCGATGCCCTTCTTCGGCATGTTGAGGGCGATGAAAATGCCGAGCGGCACCTCGATCGCCAGGATGACGAAGGAGAAGATCAGGTTGCGGATCATCGAATCCCAGAAGCGGCCGGAATGGAGGATCTCCTCGAACCATTGCGTGCCCGCCCAGAAGAAGACGTTGTTGCCGAACGTGTCCTGCACCGAGTAGTTCACGACAGTCATCAGCGGAATGACGGCGGAAAAGCCGACGAGCAGCAGAACCGGAATGAGCATGAACCAGGCTTTGTTGTTCCAGGTCATGTCCATGATCAGGCTCCCATCTCGATGCGCCAGGAGTCGGCGTAGATATTGATACCGGCCGGATCGAAGGCGATGTGCGGCTCAGCCGGCACCGTCTGGTCCTCGCCGATGACGGCGACGATATCCTGGCCGTCGAGCTTGGCGCGGACCACCTTGCGGCGGCCGAGATCCTCGACCTTGGTGACGGTGGCGGGCATGCCCTCGCGGCCGATGCGGACGAATTCGGGGCGAATGCCGAGCTCGGAACGGCCCGCGCGCTTTTCGCGCGGCGCGCCGGGCAGCGCGATCGTGCGGTTGCCGATGCGGGCGCTGCTGCCTTCGATTTCGACGGGCATGACATTCATGCCGGGCGAACCGATGAAGTAGCCGACGAACGTGTGGCGCGGGCGCTCGAACAAATCGTTCGGCGTGCCGATCTGCACCACTTCGCCATTGTACATGACAACCACCTTATCGGCGAAGGTCAGCGCCTCCGTCTGGTCGTGGGTGACATAGACCATGGTGAAGCCGAAGCGGCGGTGGAGCTGCTTCAGCTGCGAGCGCAGCACCCACTTCATATGCGGATCGATGACCGTCAGCGGCTCGTCGAAGAGGATGGCATTGACATCGGAGCGCACGAGGCCGCGGCCGAGCGAGATCTTCTGCTTGGCATCGGCCGTCAACCCGCGGGCCTTGCGGTGCGCGCTGTCGGAAAGGCCGATCATCTCGATGATCTCATCGACCTTGCGCTTCACTTCGGCTTCCGGAACATGCCGGTTGCGGAGCGGGAAGGCGAGATTGTCGTAGACGGTCATCGTGTCGTAGACGACGGGGAATTGGAAGACCTGCGCGATATTGCGCTCCTGGGTCGACAGCCGGGTCACGTCCTTGCCGTCGAAGAGGATGCGCCCCTCCGAGGCCTGCACCAGACCGGAAACGATGTTGAGAAGCGTGGTCTTGCCGCAGCCTGAGGGGCCGAGCAGCGCATAGGCGCTGCCATCTTCCCAGCTATGGTTTACTTCCTTCAGCGCGTAATCGGCGTCGGATTTCGGGTGGTCGTTGTAGGCGTGCCTGATGTGGTCAAGATCTATGCGGGCCATTGTCTCTCCTCAGGCGGCTTGTTGCAGGGCGGGAGTGACGGCGGCGCCTTCGGTGTCGAAGACCATGATGTGGCGCGGATCGATATAGACATCGATCGCATCGTCGACATCGATATCCTGCACGCCCTGGGTCAGCATCACCCAGCGCTGACCGGCAAAATCGATATGGATGAAACTTTCCGAGCCGGTGATCTCGGTCACCATGACTCTCGCCGGGGCGGCGACGGCTTCGGGCGTCTGCGGTGCAAGCGCGAGATGATGCGGCTGAAAGGCGATCGCGTAACGGCCGTCCGGCCGGTCTTCCAAACCTCTCGGTACGGGCAGGCGGATGTTGCTGTCGAGCACGAATTCCCGGCCGCGCTTGTCGAGCGTGATCGTGTTCAGCGGCGGATCGGCGAAGGTGGTCGCAGTGATGAGGTCCTTCGGATTGCGGAAGACGTCGATGGTCGATCCGAATTGCGTGATGCGGCCTTCCGACAGGGTTGCGGTATTGCCGCCGAGAAGCAGGGCCTCGGATGGTTCCGTGGTGGCGTAGACGAAGATGGCGCCGGATTCGGCGAAGATCTTCGGCAATTCGGCGCGCAGCTCCTCGCGCAGCTTGTAGTCGAGATTGGCGAGCGGCTCGTCGAGCAGGACCAGCCCCGCATTCTTGACGATGGCGCGGGCGAGCGCCGTGCGCTGCTGCTGGCCGCCGGAAAGGCTCAAGGGGAGGCGGTCGAGGAAGGGGCCGAGGCGCAGAAGATCGGCTGCCCTCTTCACCTCCTTGTCGATGGTCGCGGCGCTTTTGCCGCTCAGCCGCATCGGCGAGGCGATGTTGTCGTAGACGGTCATGGAGGGATAGTTGATGAATTGCTGGTAGACCATCGCGACGTTGCGGCGCTGCACCGGCAGGCCGGTGACGTCGGCACCGTCGACATGGATCGTGCCCGTGGTCGGCTTGTCGAGCCCGGCCATCAGCCGCATCAGCGACGTCTTGCCCGAAAGCGTCGGTCCCAGCAGCACATTCAGCGTGCCGCGCTGCAATGTCAGGTTCGTTTCTGCGATATGCGTCTCGCCGCCGACAGACTTCGATACGCCTCTAAGTTCAAGCACGATAAATTCCTTCCATGCGTCGCATATCGATGCTGCCGCGAGGATCGCGAAGAGACTGATCCGTCCGGAAATGCCGTCGCCGGGCGGTGTCTATTGCTGAGATTATGGTTGTCGGGAGGTGGATTGTGCCGATCTGCCTGCGGAAACATCGCGTCGGCGAGAATTGCGCCGCGCGACGTCAATGGCGGTGCGGCCGATGCCGCAAACCATGCCGTTTTCCGTATTGATCTGATTTTCGGACAATTATTCCTCCCCTTGTTTCGATTTGCATCCCTCACGCGAAAACCGAAACAAGAATGACGATAAATGAAGATAAAGGAATGTCAAACGAAAACTGGTCGCGTTTCAGCTTCGCTTCATGAATCTCGTCAGAGGCCTATTTTAGGGATAAATAACAAAACCGGTAACCGATTGATCGGTATTGGAAATGAAACCCGACGAGTCTTTCGTCGCGGCCCCGCCGTTTGCGCCCGTCGAGGCGCATGACCGCTCCCCGGCGTCTGCGGCGCGTGTGACCTGGCACCGAGTTAGCCGCTGGGTGCGAGGCTGAGAATTTGGAATGTCTGGAAATGGGCTGGGAGGATGGCTCGAAAGACTGAATGCCGCACGGTGTTTTCGCGGGAAATTATCGCGGCAGCCTGTTCTGGCTGGTATCTGCTCGTAGCAATGAGGCTGCGGTTGGCCGAGCCCGACAAGGATGCTTGTGCAGAGCCGCTCCTCAAAGAATGTGAGGAGCGGTTTTTTCGAAAGGCGTGGCGCTCAGCGTGCTGCCCAGTTGGCGCCGCGGCGGAAGATGGTCTTCATCTGCGGCACGTCGAATTCCTTGGCCTGGTGGCCGAGCGAAGAATAGAAGACGCGGCCCTTGCCGTATTTGCGCTTCCAGGCGACCGGCATGACGACGCCGTCGATCCAGTAGGCATGATCGCCGGTGAAGGTCGTGGTCGCCAGCACCTCGTTCGACGGATCGACATGCATGTAATATTGCTCCGACGTGTAGGGGAAATCGGTGATCCCCTCCATGATCGGATCGTCCGGCTTGGTGATGTTGACCGTGTAGTCGATGATGTTGCCGGGATGGGCGACCCACTGGCCGCCGACGATGAACTGGTATTCGACGCTTTCGCGAAACGAGTCGCCAGCACCACCATGATAGCCGGCGATGCCGACGCCGCTCTCGATCGCATCGGCAAGGTTCTTCACCTCTTCCTTCTCGATCTTCGACATGGTGACGATCGGCACGATCAGACTGAGATCGTGGATCGAGGGATCGGCGAAGGCTTCGGTGCTGTTTTCGAGGTAGACCTTGAAGCCGTCCTCCTGCAGCATGTCGCGGATGATATGAGCGCATTCCTGTGGTTCGTGGCCGCTCCAGCCGCCCCAGACGATAAGTGCTTCACGCATGATAGTCCTCCTGAACTAGCTTAATTAACGACCGATCTGTCCATCCACCAGGGATTCGGACAGAGGGGCCGGACGCTCCGTTTGCGTCGTGATGGTGACCGTGCGCCCGGTGTCGGAGGCCGTCTGGAAGGCTTCCATGACTTCGAGCACATGCAGTGCCAGGCTGCCATTGGCGCGGTGCGGCCGGTTCGAGCGGATGGCGTGCGCCATGTCAGCGACGCCAAGCGAGCGGTAATTACCGTCGGCATAGGGCGCGGTGACCTCGCGTCCCTCGAATTGGCCGCCCTTTTTCAGATATTCGACGGCGCCACCGAAATGGTTCGGATCAGGCACGATCAGCGTGCCTTCCGTGCCGTAGACTTCGAGCGGCACATGCTTGTGGCCGGCGACATCGAAGCTCATGCCGATCTGGACGACCGCGCCATTGGCAAAGGCCATGACGCCGGCGACATGCGTCGGCACATGCACGGGGATGTGCTCGCCATTGCGCGGCTCGCTGGTGATGATGCGCTCCTTGCGCGGCGCGACGGCAAAGCCGGCGACCTGGGAGACGGGGCCGAGCAGGTTGACGAGATCGGTGATATAATAGGGACCCATATCGAGCATCGGGCCGCCGCCGACTTCATAATAGAAAGCCGGATTCGGATGCCAGCGCTCGTGGCCCGGGCACATGAAGGTGGCGGTGCCGCCGACTGGAATGCCGATTGCGCCCTCGTCGATGATGGCGCGGGCCGTCTGGTGGCCACCGCCGAGAAAGGTATCGGGCGCCGCGCCTATGCGCAGGCCCTTGGCGGCAGCAGCATCCGCAAGCTTCTTGCCCTCGGCGAAATTGATGCCGAGCGGCTTTTCCGAATAGGTGTGCTTGCCGGCGTCCAGCGCCTGCAGGCCGACGGCGACATGCGCCTTCGGGATGGTCAGGTTGACGATGATCTCGATTGAGGGGTCAGCGAAGAGGGCAGCGATATCGACAGCCTTGAGGCCGAATTCTGATGCCTTTGCCTCGGCGAGCTCGCGATTGAGGTCGGCGACAGCTTTGATGTCGAGAATGGGAAAGGATTTCATCGCTTTGAGATAGGCGCCGGAAATGTTTCCGCAGCCGATAATGCCGATGCCGACCTTGTTCATAGATTTCCTCCAGATGAATTGTCTTTGCAGTCCGTGAAGGGCTCAGAGAGCCGGAGCCGGTCCCGTCGTTCCCCAGGGCGATTCGTAGAGTTCGCGCAGGGCCACGACCGCAGCACCCTGCGCCCAGGTCTCATCGGTCGACTGGTCGAAAACGAGTTCCGTCACGCCCTTGATCGACGGCGGGATGGCCAGCGAATAAGCCTCCCGCAGGCTGTCGAGGAAGGGCTGGCCGAGCGCCAGGCTCGACCCCACAAGAATGACGCGCGGCGGGGCGAACAGCGTGACGATATTGGCGAGCGCGGTCCCGCAGGCTTCGCCGGCGCGGATTGCCGCGCTGATCAGCGAGGTGTCTTCGGCGTCTATCAGCGTCTTGGCATGCGTCATTCCCCGGCCGAGGCGGATGGCTTCGGCGAAGCGACCGCCACCTGGCTGATCGCCGAGAATGGCGCTCTCGCCGGCAAGGCTCGCCAATCGGACGGTGCCTTGCGGGCCTATGCCAAGCACGAGGTCGCCGAGATTGTGACTGAGGCCGCCGGCGCCGCGAAACAGCTGGCCGCCATGCAGAACACCGAGCCCCAGCGTCTGTTCCAGCGACACGAGCACCATGTCGTCCAGATCTCTTGCCTTGCCGAACCAGTGATGCGCGAGCGTTATGGCATGTGCATCGCTCTCGACGATGGTGGTCACGCCCAGCCGCTCGGACATTTCCTTGGCGAAATCGACGCCCGTCTCGCGAAAGATCGGGCTGGTGCGAACATGGCCGGTGCGGTGCTCGATGACGCCAGGCAGGCCGAGGCAGACGGAATCGATCTCGTCCAGAGCCAGATTGGCATCGACGACGCAGCGGCGCACGCCATCCTCGATCAGATCGGCGATGACGCCGATCGGTTGCCGGTCGACGCGCAGCGCCAGCGTCAGCGTCGAAAGAACCTCGCCGCGAAAGTCCGTTACGACGAAAACCATGCGGTTGGCCGCGATTTTCGCGCCAACGACGCGTGCGGCATCCGGGTTGAGTTCGAGCATGACGCGGGGCCGGCCTCGGGCGGCCGCCTCGCGCAGGTCGCCTTCCGTGCGCGCCAGGATCAGCCCATCATCCAGCAGCGATGCGGTGATCGCCGACACGGTGGTGGTCGAAAGCTGGGTGCGGTCGCTGATTTCGATACGTGCGATGGAGCCCGCCCGCCGGATCGTATCCAGCACATTGAAGCGGTTTATCGCCCGCATAAGTTCGGGATCTGCTGTTTTCATGAAAATAGCGCCGAATGACGGACCCGCTCGGCTGCGGCCTGGTATTTTTAACGGAATGCGAATTAAATAACCTATGGTCAACACTCAATGTCAAGCCATTTTGCAGGCAATCTGCCGAAAATTTAGCGGTAGCGGTTGACATTTCAGCAAAGCTCCGTTGAATTATTCCGCATAAGGGAAAAAATATTGAGGCTCTTGGTTCCCTTGGGAGGAGAAAAATCATGATCCATCTACGTGGGGCCAAGGCCCTTCGCATCGCTGCCGTTGCCGCCACGACCGGCTTGGCGATCCTGGCCGGCGCGACGGGCGCTGCCGCCGAAACCGTCGTCAAATGGCTGCATCTGGAAACCGATCCGAACTATGTCGCCGTCTGGCGCAAGATCGTGGACCAGTACGAGGCCAAGCATCCCGGCACGAAGATCGAGATGCAGTTCCTGGCCAACGAGGCCTTCAAGGCGAAGCTGCCGACGCTGCTGCAATCAAAGGACGCGCCCGATTTCTTCTTCAGCTGGGGCGGCGGCGTCTTGAAGCAGCAGCAACAGACCGGCACGCTACTCGACCTGACAGCGGCGATGAATGCCAAGGATGGCGCCTGGCTGAAGAGCTACAACCAGGCAGCCGTCAAGGGCCTGACCTTCGACAACAAGATCAGCGCCGTACCCTACAAGCTCGGTACGGTTTCCTTCTTCTATAACAAGGCGCTGTTCGCCAAGGCCGGCGTCGATGCCAATGCCATCAAGAGCTGGGACGACTACCTTGCCGCCGTCAAGAAGATCAAGGCGGCCGGCATCGCGCCGATCGCCGGCGGCGGCGGCGAGAAGTGGCCGATCCATTTCTACTGGAGCTACCTCGTCATGCGCGACGGCGGTCAGCAGGTCTTCAACGACGCCAAGAACGGCAAGGGCAACGGCTTCAACGATCCCGCCATCATCAAGGCCGGCGAACAGCTTGCCGAGCTCGGCAAGCTCGAACCTTTCCAGCCCGGCTATCTTGGCACCACCTGGCCGCAGGCGCTCGGCGTCTTCGGCGACGGCAAGGCTGCGATGATCCTCGGCTTCGAAAATACGGTCGCCAACCAGCGCACCAATTCCGGTGACGGCAAGGGACTTGCAGCTGACAATATCGGCCGCTTTGCCTTCCCGGCCGTGACCGGCGGGGCAGGTCTTGCCACAGATACGCTCGGGGGCCTGAACGGCTGGGCCGTCACCAAGAAGGCTCCGCCCGAGGCGCTCGATTTCCTCGCCTATCTCACCAATGCCGAAAACGAGCGCGCCATGGCGCAGGCCGGCATGATCATCCCGGTCGCCGTCGGCGCTGAGGACGGCGTCAAGGGTCCGCTGATGCACGAGGCTGCCGACCAGCTGGCGCATTCGACGTGGCATCAGAACTTCTTCGATCAGGATCTCGGCCCCTCCGTCGGCCGCGTCGTCAATGATGTGGCCGTCGGTATCGTCTCCGGCCAGATTTCGCCAAAGGATGGCGCGCAGCAGGTCCAGGACGCCTTCGAACAGGACCAGCTTTGATGCCTAAAATCCCTTCGCCCCAACGGGGAGAAGGTGGATCGAAACGCTGAGCGAAGTGAAGCGGTGAGAGACGGATGAGGGGCGCGGCATATTCTGTACGACCCTTACGGTGCAACGCCCCCTCAACCTGCCCTTCGGGCGTCCTTCTCCCCGCGGGGGAGAAGGTGGAACGTGCCCCAGCGCCAATTTGCGGAATTCATCCGGATTTGGCGTGACGATCGACCGGGTGAGCCGGCCACCGAAACCGGCTCATCATCTCCAAGACGAACCTATGCTTCCCTGGAACGTCAGGGGTCAGGATCATCAATGACCGATGTCAGCGCCACGACCGCCATACCTTCCGTCGCAAGTGTAAGACCGGCCGCGGAACGAAAATCGCCCGCCGCGCGCGGCCGCCTGCCCGTCATCCTGCTGTTCCTGCCGCCGGCGCTGCTGCTCTTTACCATCTTCGTTATCCTGCCGATGGGGGAAGCGGCCTGGTACAGCCTCTATCGCTGGAATGGCTATGGCCCGCCGACCGAGTTCGTGGGGCTGCGCAATTTCCAGGTTCTGTTCAAGAACGGCGCCTTCCTGACGTCGCTGAAGAACAATGCGCTCATCATCCTGGTTTCGATCGCCATCCAGGTGCCGCTCGCCATCTGGCTCGCGACGATGCTGGCGCACCGCATTCGCGGCGTCGTGCTCTTCCGGCTGATCTTCTTCCTGCCTTATGTGCTGGCCGAAGTGGCCGCCGGCTTGATCTGGCGCTTCGTCTATGACGGCGATTACGGCCTGTTTGCCGCGATCGCGCATTTCCTCGGCACGCCCACACCCTATGTGCTCGCCGACAAGGACCTGGCGATGTATGCCGTGCTCGGCGTGATCGTGTGGAAATATTTCGGCTTCCACATGATGCTGTTCATCGCCGGCATGCAATCCCTCGACAAGAGCGTGCTCGAGGCGGCCGAGATCGACGGCGCCACCGGCTGGCAGAAGTTCCGCTATGTGACGCTGCCGCTGCTCGGCTCGACGCTGCGTCTTTCCGTCTTCTTCGCCGTCGTGGGATCGCTGCAGCTTTTCGACATGATCATGCCGCTCACCGGCGGCGGCCCGTTCAACTCGACGCAGACGATGGTGACCTTCCTTTACAATTTCGGCGTCACCCGCATGCAGGTCGGCCTCGGCAGCGCCGTCGGCGTCGTATTGTTCGTGATCTGCGTCACCCTCGCCTTCGGCTACAAACGGATATTTATGCGCAATGACTGACACGGCCTCATCCGTTCGACTGACTGTCGGCACGAAGATCTATCTCTATGTGGCGCTGACCGTTATCGCCGCCATCGTGCTGATCCCGCTGCTGACGACCGCGCTCGGCGGCTTCAAGACGCTCGGCGATCTCCGCACCAATCCCTTCGGCCTGCCGGCCGAGTGGCACTTTGAAAATTATACCGGCATCCTGTTCGGCGACCGCTACTGGCGGCAGATGATGAATTCGCTGATCATCGCCGTTCTCACCGTGTTCCTGACGCTGTCGGTCTCGGCCATGGCGGCCTTCGCCTTCGCGCATGTGAAATTCTTCGGTTCGAACTTCCTGCTCAATTATTTCCTCATCGGCCTGATGTTTCCCGCCGCCACCGCCATCCTGCCGCTCTTCATCCGCATCCGCGACCTCGGTCTGCTCAATACCTATTGGGGCGTGGTGCTGCCGCAGGTGGCTTTCGGCCTCGGCATGAGCATCCTTCTCTTCCGAAACTATTTTCGAAACCTTCCGGAAGAATTGTTCCAGGCGGCGTTCGTCGACGGTTGCGGCTATATCCGCTTCTTCTGGCACATCTCGCTGCCGCTTTCGCGGCCGATCATCGCGACCGTCAGTATCATCTCCTTCGTCGGTAGCTGGAACAGCTACATCCTGCCGCTGATCATGCTGAATTCGGATTCGATCTATCCCTGGCCGCTCGGCATGATGGTCTATAGCGGCGAATTCGGTACGGAATGGGAGCTGGTGCTTGCCTTCATCACGCTCACCATCCTGCCAACCGTCATCGTCTTCTTCCTGGCGCAGAAGCACATCATTGCCGGCCTTACCGCCGGCGCCGTGAAATCCTGAGCCTAGAGCGGTTCAGCTTTTCATGGAAACTCTGAACCGCTCTATCTCTTTATTTTCCAGCAATTCCGGACGGAAAACCGCTACGCACTTTTCCTGGAATTGCTCTCATCGGAGCAAAAAACATGGCATCCGTCGAACTGCATAACATCCACAAAGCCTATGGGGCGCTCACCGTCATCCACGATATCTCGCTTTCGATCGAGGATGGCGAGTTCATCGCGCTCGTTGGCCCTTCCGGCTGCGGCAAGTCCACGCTGCTGCGGATGATCGCCGGGTTGGAAGAAATCACCGATGGCGACGTGTCGATCGGCGGGCAGGTCGTCAACGCCATGACGCCGCGTGAGCGCAACATCGCCATGGTCTTCCAGTCCTACGCGCTCTATCCGCATATGACTGTTGCCGAGAACATGGGCTTCAACCTGAAGCTCTCGGGCGAGACCAAGCCGGTTATCGAGCAACGGGTCAACGAGGCCGCGCGCATGCTCGATCTTACCAAGCTGCTCGACCGCAAGCCGGCACAGCTTTCCGGCGGCCAGCGCCAGCGCGTCGCCATGGGCCGCGCCATCGTGCGCAATCCTGCTGTCTTCCTGTTCGACGAGCCGCTCTCCAACCTCGATGCGAAGCTGCGCGTGCAGATGCGCTCCGAAATCAAGGCGCTGCATCAGAAGGTGCAGACCACCTCGATCTATGTGACCCATGACCAGATCGAGGCGATGACGCTGGCCGACCGTATCGTGGTGCTGAACCAGGGCAAGATCGAGCAGCAGGGAACGCCGATCGAACTTTATCGCATGCCGGCCAATCTCTTCGTCGCCGGCTTCATCGGCTCGCCGGCCATGAATTTCCTCGACGGCGTGGTCGAAGGCTTCGAAGGCTCGCCGGCCGTGCGGCTGAAGGACAGCACGCCGATCCGCATCGCCGGGGAACGCAAGGTGAAGTCGGGCCAGAGCGTGAAGGTCGGTCTCAGGCCCGAGCACTTAAGCCTTGCCAGCGGCGGCTCGCCGCTGACCGGTCAGACGCTGCTGGTCGAGCCGACCGGCGCGCAGACCCATGTTCTGTTCGACCTTGCAGGCGAGCAGGTGACGGCGGTCGTCGATGGCGAAGCGCCGGTGCGCTACGGCCAGCCGCTGAACGTCTCGGTGAGCCCGGAGCAGGTCTATGTCTTCGACTCGTCAAGCGGCCTTGCTCTTTAGCGCATTTCCGCAATTCCGGACGGGAAATCGCTGCGCACTTTCCTGGAATTGCTTTAGGTGACGACGTCGATCGAATCGACGCGATCCGGATAGAAGGCCATGTGATCCTTGATCTGGCTGACGGAAGGATAGGGGTTTTCGTAGGTCCAGATGGCGTTCACCGAGCGCTCGCCGCCGGCCGGGATGCTGTAGTAGGAGCATTCGCCCTTGTAGGGGCAGTAGGTCTCGTGGTTGGTCCTTTGCAGCAGGGACATGTCGACATCCCTGCGGGGAATGTAGAGCACGGCCGGATAGGATGCTTCCTTGAGCGACAGCGCCTCATGCGTGTCGGCAATCACCTTGCCGGCGACGGAGACGGTGACATGCGCATGCTTTTCCTCGATCGTGATGGGATGATCGGGACCGGGTATTTTCACCAGCTTTTCGGACATTCTTGTTCTCCACAGCTTGGGTAATGGTCGGGTGAATTGGGTCTATCGTGTGCCTGGTGCCTGGCCCCTCACCCCAACCCTCTCCCCGCATTGCGGGGAGAGGGGCTTTACAGTGATTAAAGGCGCTCCCGTCCAGGCAAGGCAGCCTGTTGTCTTGCGCTGAGTCCCCTCTCCCCGCGTGCGGGGAGAGGGTTAGGGTGAGGGGCCATGCACGAAGCTGCAGCAGCGAGAAACTCGCCTGACGATCTCAGTTCAAAAGCATATAGGAAGCATCCAGCCGATTATCAGGCCTTTGGCGTCGGCAATTTCGGGGCGCCCCAGCGCAATCCATCCATCAACAGGCGCACGAGACGCTGGGCGCGATCGTGCCATTCCGGTGAATTGGGCATGGAATAGGCGCCCGACAGGGCATGCAGCACGTCCGTGCTGTCGACATCGGCGCGGATCGAACCGGCCGCGACCGCTCTTTCGATCAGGCCGGCAAGCGCGACGGGCACCTTGCCGTAGCTGTCGGCGAAGAGCTTCGAGTTGCTGTTGACGAGAATGCGAAGGCTGTCGGCCATGCCGCGCTTGGTGGCGAGATATCCAACGAAGCGATGCATCCATTCCTCCAGGGCCTGATCCGGGGCAAGGTCGCCGGAAAGCGTCTCGGCCGCGGCGCATAGCGCCTCGACCTCGTGACGATAGACCACCTCCACGAGATGCTCCCGGCTAGGGAAATGGCGATAGAGCGTTCCGATCCCGACATTCGCCCGCCGTGCTATGTCCTCCAGCGAGGCGGCGGTGCCGTGGCTGGCGAAGGCTTGTGCGGCGACTTCGATCAGCGTGTCGCGGTTGCGCCGCGCGTCGGCGCGCAGGCGTCTGTTTTCGCCTGGTAATGTATCCTTCGGTTCCGGCAACGGCTTGCGCGCCAATGTCTGCTCCTTGCGGATTGCCGTGGGAACGATTTCGGCGTGCCTATTCACACGGCGCGGCGATATCGTCTCCATTGGCGATGTATCGGAGGATTGTTATCGCATTCGGCGCGGAGGCGCCATTACCAGCCCGCTCGGATTGCAAAATGACGGCGCAGGCACCGGCTTTTGACCGGCTTACGGTGACGGCGCGCCGAAATGGTTCGGCCCGAAGCTTGGTCCGAGGCTCAGGCCCAAATTCGGCCCCTGATCGAAGTTGGCGAAGGGCGCGGGCTGATTGCCGTGGGCCAGCGGAACGTCGAGATAGCTCATGATGTTCTCGACGTGGCTGACCTGCGAGCGCAGGCTGTCGAGCGACTTGCCGGTGAGATTCGTGCCGGCCGGCAATTGTGTCGTCAGCGGGTTTTCATAGCGGCCGTTGACGCGCAGTTCGTAATAGAGATGCGGGCCGGTGGAATAGCCGGTCGACCCGACATAGGCGATGACCTGCCCCTGGGTGACACGCTGGCCGACGCGCAGCGTCTGCGGCGTTGCGGAAATATGGGCGTAGGTGGTCTCATAGCCGCCGTCATGACGAATGCGGACATATTTGCCGTAGCCGGTTTCCCAGGAAATCTTCTCGACGACGCCATCGCCGGCCGCCTGGATGGGGCTACCCATCGGCGCGCGGAAATCGACGCCGTTGTGGAATTTCTTCACGCCGAGAATGGGATGGATACGCCAGGCAAAACCATCGCCGAGCGTGCCGTTCGGCACGGGGCGGTGTACCAGCGACTTGGCGATCGAATGGCCGCTTTCATCGTAGAATTCCGAGGAGCCCTCGCTCCCGTCCTTATGCAGATAGAAGCGATGCGTGTCGCCATCGGCATGGAATTCGATGAACATCAGCTCATTGTGGCCGTCATCGGACTTTCGGAAGAGAAGGTCGACGCTGTCGGGAGCATCCTCGATGCTGGTCAGCGAAACGTCTTTGGCCTTGGCAAGCTTGATGAGCTGCAAAGCATATTCCTTGCTCAGGCCGGATCTCTCCAGCTTGGCGCTGACCGCAGCCTCGTCATTGCCATCGACGTTCCTGAGATCGACCGCGGCTACTTCCGAAGAGGACGGCGCGTCGGCCTGACTTTCGCTATAGAGCGTCGAAAACAGCCGGTCATTGGCCATCGGTACGAAGCCGTTGGCATCGTCGCGGGCAACGACCCTCTCCGGCATCCGGTCGCCGCTGAGGCGGGCCATGATCAGTTTCGGGCGGGCGTTCGGACCTGTCTTCTCGAGCAGCAGCTCCAGGCTGTCGCCCGGCGAAACCGTATCGGTCTCCAGGGCGCGCTGCAGCTCGTCGCCGGCATCGCTGCCGAGGCCCGCGGAAGCGAGGATGTCCTGCAGTTCCTGCTTGTCCTTCGGCATGGAGACCAGCCGGTGGAATTCACGACCCTGCTCGCCGGTCGTCGCCCTCGATACGCTGACGTTCAGCGGTACGCCGCGAACGGGGAAGCGGGAGCGGCGCACGGCATCATAATGCGTGGTTTGCGGATAAATGCCGTTGCGGATATCCGAAAGCGACGGTGGCGAGAATGCAAAATTGTCGGCACGCTCGCCGCCATAGGCGACATTGATGGCTTTAGCACTGTTGCGCGCGTTTCCGGACTCGTCGGATTTGAAGACCAGTGTTGTGCGGTGATAGGTGAAGATGCGGGTTTCCCCGCTGGAGAGCTTTTCCGCAACCTGAGCGAAGCGAGCGCCGTCGAAACGCTGTTTCGCTGCCAGCCGGCTGGCTTTGCGCATTGCAGGCTGGGGATGGGCCAGCTCTGCCGTGCGCACGGGCACGGCTTGTTCGATGGTGTGACGCGCCAGCAGCGGATAGAGCACGGTTGCCAGAAGACCGAAGGATGCAGTGCCCGCCAGGCCGATGGCGATCAGATGGCGCAGATGGGCGGAGCGCGGCAGAAAAGGAATGTGAAAATCATGATGCGGCCGCGCCTGGATGGCAGCCTCTGCAGGAAATTGAACGCGCAATGGACTTTCGGCCATGAAGTGAGGAACCCTGCAGACTGCGGTGGGCCCAAACTAGGGCAAATCGTGGCGAAATCTAGGCAAATATTACGAGTCAGTTAATTGTCGTGATCATCCACAGATCCAGATTTGCGCGTTCAAAATGATTCGTCAACCGAAGATGGTGTCGTAGAGCAGCTTGAAGTTCAGCAGCAGAATGATTGCCGCAACCGTCCAGGAAAGAATGGCAATGTTTCTGGAGACGGTGAAACTGCCCATTTTTTCGCGGTTCGTGACGAACTGGACCAGCGGAATGACCGCGAAAGGCAGCTGCATGGACAGAATAACCTGGCTCAGGACCAGCAAATCCGCCGTGCCTTTTTCACCGTAGATAGCGGTCACGAACACAACCGGAATAATTGCGAGGCCGCGGGTCAAAAGTCGTCTTGCCCAGTGCGGAATCCGCAGCCGGAGAAAGCCTTCCATCACGATCTGGCCGGCAAGCGTCGCCGTGACGGTCGAATTGAGGCCTGAGGCCAGCAGCGCCACGGCAAACAGCGTCGAGGCGATGCCGAGGCCGAGCAGCGGCGACAGCAGCTCGTATGCCTGGCCGATCTCGGCGACATCGGAGTGGCCGGTGCTGTGGAAGGCGGCGGCTGCGACGATCAGGATCGCGGCATTGACGAACAGCGCCAGCATCAGCGCGACGGTGCTGTCGACGGTTGCCCATTTGATGGCGTCGCGGCGTCCTTCTTCCGTGCGCTTGTAGGCCCGCGTCTGCACGATCGAGGAGTGCAGGTAGAGGTTATGCGGCATGACCGTCGCGCCGATGATGCCCATGGCAATATAGAGCATCTCGTGATTGGTGACGATTTCAGTCGACGGGATGAAGCCATGGAGGATCGCTGCAACCGGCGGGGAGGCGGCGGCAATCTGGATGGCAAAGCAGGTGGCGATGACGATCAGCAGCGCGATGACGAAGGCTTCGAGGTAGCGGAAGCCCTTGCTCATCAGAAGCAACAGCAGGAAGGCGTCGAGCGCGGTGATCAGCGCTCCGCCGATCAGCGGAATTCCGAAAAGCAGCTGCAGCGCGATTGCCGTGCCGATGACTTCCGCAAGGTCGCAGGCGATGATCGCGAGTTCGCAGGCAAACCAGAGCGCCAGGTTGACGGGGCGGGGATAGTGATCGCGACAGGCCTGGGCGAGGTCGCGGCCGGTGGCGATGCCCAGCCTTGCCGACAGAGCCTGCAGCAGGATCGCCATCAGGTTCGACAGCATGATGACGGCAAGCAGCGTATAGCCGAACTGCGCTCCGCCGGCGAGATCCGTCGCCCAGTTGCCGGGGTCCATGTACCCAACGGAGATCATATAGCCCGGGCCGACGAAGGCGATCAGGCGCCGGATCCAGCTGCCGGCATGGGGAACCTTAACGGTCGAATTGACTTCCGGAAGGCTCGGGCGGTCGTCCTCGTCACGGCTCGCGAACTTCCATGCGCGGTCTTGCGCGGCGGCTTCCTGAAATTGCGTCATGCGGGGCTCCGGGGGAGGATCGGATTTTGAAGTTACTAAGTAAATATGCCAGGGAACAAATTTATGCAATAGGCTATATTTCATGGTTTTTACATTTCATGGGTTGAAATCCCAACTTCTTACCGCCTTGCGGCAAGGCGGCATCGGTTTCCGGCGCCGGAGGCGATCGGGTGATTTGCTCGATGAGGAAAGGAGTGTGACCGATTTGGTCGTGACGATCAGAGAGAAGGTGTCCCTGCCGGCCTATACGTCCATCGATTGCAGACTGAATGCCGGGACGAGACTGCAATCGCGGCGCCCTTGGCGGCGTTTGCAGAGCGGCTAGAGGCTATCCAGGAGCCTAGGCCCGCCCGAGAAAGACCTTCCGCTGAAATCGGCGGCAGCGGAAGGCAGTTTCCAGTCAGCGCCTATTCGGCGGCGTCGTGGTTGGAAATGGAATCGCGGACGACGCCATATTCGCTGCCCCAGCGATCGGTCATCTCGTGGCGAACATCCCAGAGGTCGGGAAAGAAGCGATGGCGCGTGCCGGCCTGCAGCAGTTCGACCGGACGGCCTTTCAGCGATTTCGAGCCGAGGCCGATGGAGCGCTGGATCAGGTAGATATGGTTGGCGCGGAATTTCTGGAACAGCTCGTCATATTCCACCAACGCCTCAGCAACCACGTAGCTGTCGCCGTGATCATATTTGCCGTCATAAATGTCCGCGACCGTCAGGCCGGCCGCATCGAGATAGTTCGCCTTGAAGGCATGCCAGAGGTCCGGCGGCATGCGCAGCAGGAATTTGAAGCCGGGCGATTCCTGGCCGCTGCCATTGCCGAGCTGCAGTCGGATTTGCTGATATTCCTTCGGCGACATGGTTTCCAGAAGATCGAGCTGCGCCGTCATCATGCGCATGATTCGGTGCACGCGGCCCATCAGCGTGACGACGCGATGCGTGTTGTGCTCCTCCATGAAGGCGATGACATCGACCAGCGTGTAGGCCATGAGCTTCATCCAGAGCTCTTCCACCTGATGGACGATCTGGAACTGCAATTCGTCGCCATTGACCATGCCGCCAAGCGGCTTCTGACAGGCAAGCAGCTTGTCGCATTGCAGGTAAACGCCATAGTCGCGCATTTCGGGCGCTTCGATGCGCGCGTAATAGTCTTTCTTCTGCATCCTCGTTCCCTTTGTTCCGGCTCTTGGCCGCCAAGCATGTTTGCTTTTTTCCAGGATACGAAATTTTGGCCTGAACATTGTTCCTATTTGTCATTCAAAATCGCGGAAATAGAGTACGATCGGTCATCTTTTGCGCCATGGAGAGAACGATGGAATTGGACGCTTTGGATCACAAGATCATCGCGGCCCTTGAGGCCGATGCCCGCATCTCTTTCGCGGCGCTTGCAGATCACGCCGGTCTCAGCAAGACGCCTTGCTGGAAGCGGGTGAAGGCGCTGGAGGAGGCCGGCGTGATCAGGGGGTACAGGGCGCTTCTCGACCCCGCCCATCTCGGCTTCGGCCTGGAGGCCTTCGTGCAGGTCTCCATCGACGTGGAGCGCTTCGATGCTTTCGAAGCCGCCGTGCGCCGGCATCCGCTGATCTGGCGCTGTCATGCGACGACGGGGGAGGCGGATTATCTCCTCCATATCCTCGCCACCGACATGGCTGCCCTCGACCGGTTGTTGCGGCAGGAGCTGAATAGGCTGCCCGGTGTGCGGCATACGGTGACCTCGATGTCGACGCGGGAAATCAAATCGGACATTTCGCTGGCCGAGGCCATGCGGCACGCGGGCGTCTAACGCGTGGTTTCGTCGCGCATGGAGCGGATCATCCAAAGCAGCGCTCGAGGCCACATGCGCACGCGGCGGAATAGGGTTTTCTGTTCTGTCCCGCCCTACGTTTCCTGGGGGCTGATAAGCGTGACCGATCTGAAATAGGTTCGTAAGCGCTTCGTATCGCGCGTCAGCAGAGGCAGGCCGCTGACGGCTGCATGAGCGCCAATGAAGAAATCGGGCAGGACGCCGCCGCGCGTTCCGCCCGACTTTCTATATTGAGCGAAAACCTTGGCGGCGAGGAAAAGTGCTGCCCGCGGAATTGGCTCGATGCGAAGGCCGGTCTCGGCGAGCATATCGTCGAGATCCTCGATCCTGTAGTAACGGACGGAAATTTCGGCATAGACGACGTCGTTGATGCATAGAGGGCCGAGAAGGCTTGCGGCGTCGAGCTGCGCGAGCGACCAATCATACCACACGGGATCGTTCGTGATGATATCCAGCATTATGTTGGAATCGACGAAAATCACGTCAATCGTCGCCGCGCGTCAAAGCCATGATCTCGTCCGTGGTCATTCCTCTTCCGGCATGACCACGGAATTTAGCGAAGCGGCTGACCTGCTCCTGCGCGTCCACCGGGACGACGACGATACTGCCATCTGGCATCCGTCGAAAATCGACCTGGCTTCCAGGTCCGATTCCCAGCATGTCGCGAACAGCCTTGGGGATCGTAACCTGTCCTTTTGCTGTTAAGGTCGTGCTCATCCGTTCCTCGGTAATAATCTCTCAAGAAGAGGTATTACTTTTGGCCGCCGAGTTCAAGGCTGCGAGGCTGCGAGGCTGCTCGCAGCTCTCACGGCGATCACATCGGCGGCACGGTGCCGTTGAGGCCGACGGCGACGCGGTCGGCGGAGACCGTGGAGTCGTCGTTGCGTTCGCCTGTTATGAAGACGCCGGCGCCGGGCTTCAGATCGGCTTTCGTCGCCGGTGTCAGCGTCACGACGGGCGTGCCCTTGGGGATGTTGATCTTGCGTTCGCCGCCCTTGTAGGTGAGCGTCAATGTCGGACCGTCGACGGAGGTCACGGCATTGGCGACTGTGGCGTTGGTCATCGAACTGTTCGGCGCCGAATCCCAGGGGCGATCGCCTTCGCCGGTTCCCTTCATCGAGGCCGGGAAGATGACCACTTCTAGGGCGCCGTTGATGCCGCTATCGGTCGGCTGCGAGGCGATGCCGACGAAATCGCCCGGCTTGATGTCGCCGACGCCGGCCTGGACGACGCCGCCGACGTTCCCACCGGATTTCAGCGCGACAGTCACGTCGCTGCCATCTCGGGACTTGACCTTGAGCGTATCACCATCGAGGCTTTCCACGGTGCCGCGCACTTTCACGAGATCGGCGGCATCAGCGCTTTGCAGCGCGGCAAGCATGGCGACGGAAAGTGTCAGCGCAGCCGTGATCAGACGTTTGCGATGCATGGGCATTAACTCCCTTAATATACCGGCCGAGCGATCTGTCGGTCGTCTTTGATATGGAGGATATGGAGGGTTAAAATGATCGGCAGCAGGCCGCGCAATGGGGTTGCGCCATCTGCATCATGATCTTAGGCGCCGCTTTCATCACTCGCTACTCAAACAAGCGTGAGACGGGTGTCTCCCCCGGTGCGGTCAGAAATCCTTGGAAAGGGCCGGATATTTCCCGGAACATCAAGCATTGCTTAACATTTATCGTTAGACTGCGCTGGTTATCTCGAATTCCCTATCGCGCTTTTGCGCTGGGCTGGGGAGATTGGAGAACGAAATGACCGCGATTCGTCCGCTTCTGATCGGAATCCTACTGATTCTGGCACTGGTTCTGATTGCGCTCAGTATCCTGCTGGTCGATCCCGCCCAGCCTGTCCGTCAATCCGAAAGTCTCATTCCGCCGCCGACCGAGTCGCCGCAACGCCCTTAGAGCATTCTCGCTTTTCTCCGAATAGCGAAAACGCTCCATCTTTTGTTGCTACGCATTTTCCCGGAATGCTCCAGCGGGCAAGCGTCAGCTGGAAGGGGTAAAACGGGCCACGAGGCTATGACGATCACCGGGATAAGTCAGCCGGACATGGGTGATCGGGCCGGCTGCGCTCCAGGTGCGTCGTTCGACCACGAGGCAGGCCGTGCCTTTCTGAACGTCGAGGTTTACGGCAGCATCGCCCTCGACCGATATGGCGCGGATCTGATGTTCGGCGGTGCTCCACGGCACCTGGTTGAGAAGCCAGGGGCCGGGCGGCAAGGTTGCGAAATCGGCCGTGGCCGCCTCCGGCACGGCATCGAGATCGATGACGCGATCTTCCAGACAGAAGGGGCGCGGGCCGGCATAATGGATGCAGGTGATCTCCATCACCGAGACCGAGCCGATGAATTGCAGCCGGTGCGCGTCCTCTGGCCGTCCACGCCGCTCCGCAAGCTTCATCAGTCTGTGTGAATAAGGCAGGTTGAGCGACTGGACCTCCGACTTGATGTCGTGGATCTCAAGCACGGCGGATTGCGCCTGCGGATGCGTGACGAAACTGCCCGAGCGTTTTCGCCGTTCGATCAGGCCGGCGCGCGCAAGCTGGGTCAGCGCCTTGTTCACCGTCATTCGCGAGCAATCATATTGATCCGCCAATTCCATCTCGAATGGAATGCGGTGCCCCGGTGGCCAGGCGCCGGAGACGATCTGGCCTTCGATATCGGTGAGGATACGCTGATGCAGGGTCGCATCTTTGCCCGTGGTCATACCGCCCATCTGTTCCGTGAGAGACATGGAATTTCCCGCAAGTTATTTAGGGGCCAAACAATGAGAGGAAAAGCGATATTTAGGCGACGAGTTCGGCCATCGCCTTGCGGAATCGCGCCGAGATCGCCTCCCGCTTGATATGACGACCGCCTTCGACCTGCTTGCGCCCCAGCGCCCAGACTCCGTCGACCTTGACGCCGCCGGCAAACGTCCAATGATCGAGGATGCGGTCGCCGGAGAGATAGGGTGCCGCGCTGGCGTCGAGCGAAACGATGTCGGCATGATTGCCGGCGGCAAGGCCCGCTGGTGCCTTCAGAGCCGCGCCGCCACCAGCCAGCGCGCCGTCGAACAGCATGCGGGCAGTCGAACCGCCTGGGGCGGCGATGACGTTGCGGGCGCGCAGCGCCAGGCGCTGCGAATATTCCAGCTGCCGCAGTTCCTCCGGAACGGAGATCAGGACGTTAGAATCCGAGCCGACGCCGTAGCGGCCGCCCTCTTCCAAAAATAGCGGTGCCGGGAACACGCCATCACCAAGGTTGGCTTCGGTGATCGGGCAGAGGCCGGCAATCGCGCCGCTCCTTGCCATGCGCCGGGTTTCGTCCTCGGTCATGTGCGTGGCATGGATTAGGCACCAGCGATCATTCATCGGGGCGTTGTCGAGCAGCCATTGCACGGGGCGTGCACCCGACCAGGCGATGCAGTCTTCCACTTCCTTCACCTGCTCGGCGACATGGATATGGATCGGCCCGTCGCCGGCGATCGGCACGAGCTTTGCCAGCTTCTCTGGCGTCACGGCCCGCAGGCTGTGCGGCGCAATGCCGAGTTCGGCGCCGGGCAGGCGGCTGGTAACCGTGCGGCAGCCTGATATCAGCGCTTCGAAGCTGTCGATCGAATTGATGAAGCGGCGCTGGCCGTCGATGGGTGCGGCGCCGCCGAAGCCGGAATGGGCGTAGAAGACGGGCAGCAGGGTCAGCGCAATGCCGGTCTCAGTGCTGGCGGTGCCGATGCGCTCGGCCAGTTCGGCGATATTGGCGTAGTGGCTGCCGTCCTTGTCATGGTGCAGATAGTGGAATTCGCCGACGCGGGAGAAGCCGGCCTCCAGCATCTCCATATAGAGTTGCGCGGCGACGGCCTCGACATGATCCGGGGTCATCGACAGGGCGAACTTGTACATGACGGTGCGCCAGCTCCAGAAGCTGTCGTTCGCCGGGCCGCGGACTTCGGCAAGACCGGCCATGGCGCGCTGGAAGGCATGGCTGTGCAGGTTCGGCATTGCCGGCACGAGAATGTCCTGCCTGACGTCGCCGGCTTCGGGTGTAACATCCGTCGCGATCTCGGCGATCCGGCCGCCTTCGAGGGTCAATCGCACATTCTCGTGCCATCCGTCGCCAAGCAAAGCCGTGCGTGCATGAAGTCTCGTCATGGTCTCACCCTTTCCTTTCGGACATGGAGTCCAAAATCCCTCTTGTCAGCCTTTCGATTATGTATATACATTATGAGCCAACGAGGAAAGGCGTAAAGCTGATGGGTGGGAACAATTTTTCCGAAGATAGCAGGGAAAACGGCGCGGCAAGCCGCGTTTGGCGCAATGTGCGCCTTGCGACCCTGAAGGAGGGTGAGGCCCGGCTCGGCTCGATCGAGAAGGGCGCGCTCCTGACCAGGGACGGCCGTATCGTCTTCGCCGGCAAGGAAGCCGACCTGCCCGATACCTCCGGTGCCGAAACGATCGATCTCGAGGGACGCTGGGTGACGCCCGGCCTCGTCGATTGCCACACGCATATCGTCTATGGCGGCAATCGCGCCCGCGAATTCGAGATGCGGCTGGAAGGCGCAAGCTACGAAGAAATCGCTCGGGCCGGCGGCGGCATCGTTTCCTCCGTCAATGCGACCCGCGCGCTTTCTGTCGATGAACTCGTTGCCGTCGCGCTGCCGCGGCTCGATACGCTGCTTTCCGAAGGTGTGACGACCATCGAGGTGAAGTCGGGCTACGGTCTGAGTATTGAATCCGAGCTGAAGATGCTGCGCGCGGCGCGCAAGTTCGGCGAGGTTCGCCCGGTCCGTGTCGTCACCTCCTATCTTGGCGCGCATGCCACCCCGGCAGACTACAAGGGCCGCAACAGCGACTATATCACCGATGTCGTGCTGCCCGGCCTGAAACAGGCCCATGCCGAAGGACTCGTCGATGCCGTCGACGGCTTCTGCGAGGGGATCGCCTTTTCGACGGCGGAAATCGCCCGCGTCTTCGATCTCGCCAAGTCGCTCGGTATTCCGGTGAAGCTGCATGCGGAGCAGCTTTCCAATCTCGGCGGTGCCAAGCTTGCTGCCTCCTATGGTGCACTTTCTGCCGACCATATCGAATATTTGGACGAGGACGGCGTCAAGGCAATGGCTACCTCCGGCACTGTCGCCGTGCTTCTTCCCGGCGCCTTCTATGCCATCCATGAGAAGCAGAAGCCGCCGGTTCAGGCGCTGCGGGACGCCGGCGTGCCGATCGCGATCGCGACCGACTGCAACCCCGGCACGTCGCCGCTGACCTCGATGCTGCTCACCATGAATATGGCCGCGACGCTCTTTGGCCTGACGGTCGAAGAATGCATTGCCGGCGCGACGCGCGAAGGCGCGCGTGCCCTTGGGCTGCTCTCCGAAACCGGCACGCTCGAAGCCGGCAAGTCGGCCGATTTTGCCATCTGGGATGTCGAAAGCCTGGCGGAGCTCGTCTACCGCATCGGCTTCAATCCCCTCCATGCCCATGTCTTCAAGGGAAAAAGGTTCAACCGATGACCGTCGTTCTCCATCCCGGCTCCGTTTCGCTGCAGCAATTGGCGGTAATCTACTGGACCGGTGAACCCGCCAGGCTCGATGCTTCTTTCGATGCCGGCATAGCCAAGGCGGCCGCCCGTATCGCCGAAATCGCTGCCGGCAACGCGCCGGTCTATGGTATCAATACCGGCTTCGGCAAACTGGCGTCGATCAAGATCGACAGCGCCGATGTCGCCACGCTTCAGCGCAATCTCATTCTTTCGCATTGCTGCGGCGTCGGCCAGCCGCTCCCTGAGAACGTCGTTCGCCTCATCATGTCGCTGAAGCTGGTTTCGCTCGGCCGCGGCGCGTCCGGCGTGCGGCTGGAGCTGGTGCGACTGATCGAAGGCATGCTGGAAAAGGGTGTCGTTCCCGTCATCCCCGAAAAGGGTTCTGTCGGCGCATCGGGCGATCTTGCGCCGCTGGCGCATATGACCGCTGTCATGATGGGTCATGGCGAAGCCTTTTATGCCGGCGAGCGGCTTTCCGGTGCGGCAGCGCTGGAAAAGGCCGGCCTGACGCCGGTCGTGCTGGCCGCCAAGGAAGGGCTGGCGCTGATCAACGGCACGCAGGTGTCGACCGCGCTTGCGCTTGCCGGCCTCTTCCGTGCCCATCGCGCCGCTCAGGCTGCCCTCATCACCGGCGCCATGTCGACGGATGCGGCCATGGGCTCTTCCGCCCCGTTCCATCCCGATATCCATACGCTGCGCGGTCATAAGGGCCAGATCGATACCGCCGCCGCCCTTCGTGGCCTGCTCGCCGGTTCCGTGATCCGCGAAAGCCATATCGAGGGTGACGAGCGCGTGCAGGACCCCTATTGCATCCGCTGCCAGCCTCAGGTCGACGGCGCCTGCCTCGACCTTCTGCGCTCCGTCGGCCGCACCCTCGAAATCGAAGCCAACGCCGTCACCGACAATCCGCTCGTGCTCTCGGACAATTCCGTCGTTTCCGGCGGCAACTTCCATGCCGAGCCCGTGGCTTTCGCCGCCGACCAGATCGCCATTGCTGTCTGTGAAATCGGCGCGATCGCCCAGCGCCGCATTGCGCTGCTCGTCGACCCCGCGCTGAGCTACGGTCTGCCGGCATTTCTGGCCAAGAAGCCGGGCCTGAATTCCGGCCTGATGATTGCCGAAGTAACCTCGGCGGCACTGATGTCCGAAAACAAGCAGATGTCGCATCCGGCCTCGGTCGATTCGACCCCGACATCGGCCAACCAGGAAGACCATGTCTCGATGGCCTGCCATGGCGCGCGCCGCCTGCTTCAAATGACCGAAAACCTTTTCGCCATCATCGGCATCGAGGCGTTGACGGCTGCCCAGGGCGTCGAGCTGCGCGCGCCGCTGACGACCAGCCCGGAACTGACCCTTGCCATTGCTTCGATCCGCGCCGCTGTGCCCTCGCTGGAGGAGGACCGTTACATGGCAAACGACCTGAAAGCCGCCGCAGACCTTATCGCCTCCGGTGCACTCAATGCCTCGATCTCAACCGACATCCTGCCCTCCTTGGAGATGTGACATGACCAACCCACGCCATAATATCCGCGAAATCCGCGCTCCTCGTGGTCCGGAACTCAATGCCAAGAGCTGGCTGACGGAAGCGCCGTTGCGCATGCTGATGAACAATCTCGATCCGGACGTTGCGGAAAACCCGAACGAGCTGGTCGTCTACGGCGGCATCGGCCGCGCCGCCCGTACCTGGGACGATTTCGACCGTATCGCTGCGACGCTGAAGACGCTCAACGAAGACGAGACGCTGCTCGTGCAGTCCGGCAAGCCGGTCGCCGTGTTCCGCACTCACAAGGATGCGCCGCGCGTGCTGATCGCCAACTCCAACCTCGTGCCGCACTGGGCGACTTGGGATCACTTCAACGAGCTGGATAAGAAGGGCCTTGCCATGTACGGCCAGATGACGGCCGGCTCGTGGATCTACATCGGCACGCAGGGCATTGTGCAGGGCACCTACGAAACCTTCGTCGAAGCCGGCCGCCAGCACTATAACGGCAACCTGAAGGGCAAGTGGATCCTGACCGGCGGTCTCGGCGGCATGGGCGGCGCACAGCCGCTGGCGGCTGTCATGGCCGGCGCCTGCTGCCTTGCTGTTGAATCCGACGAAACCCGCATCGATTTCCGTCTGCGCACCCGCTATGTCGACGAGAAGGCAAAGACGCTGGATGAAGCACTTGCTTTGATCGACAAGTGGACGAAGGCCGGCGAAGCCAAGTCCGTCGGCCTGCTCGGCAACGCCGCCGAAATCTTCCCGGAACTCGTAAAGCGCATGAAGGCCGGCGGTCCGCGCCCGGATATCGTCACCGACCAGACCTCTGCCCACGATCCGCTGAACGGCTATCTGCCGATCGGCTGGACGGTGGCCGAACATCGGGCCAAGCGCGAGAGCGATCCGAAGGCCGTCGAAGCTGCCGCCCGCGCCTCTATGAAGGTGCATGTCGAAGCCATGGTCGCCTTCTGGGATGCCGGCGTGCCGACGCTCGACTACGGCAACAACATCCGCCAGGTCGCCAAGGAAGAGGGTTTCGAAAATGCCTTCGCCTTCCCCGGCTTCGTGCCGGCCTATATCCGTCCGCTCTTCTGCCGCGGCATCGGTCCGTTCCGCTGGGCCGCTCTCTCGGGCGATCCGGAGGATATCTACAAGACCGACGCCAAGGTGAAGGAGTTGCTGCCCGACAACAAGCACCTGCACAACTGGCTCGACATGGCGCGTGAGCGCATCGCCTTCCAGGGCCTGCCGGCGCGCATTTGTTGGGTCGGTCTCGGCGATCGCCACCGCCTTGGTCTCGCCTTCAACGAAATGGTCAGGAACGGCGAGCTGAAGGCGCCTGTCGTCATCGGCCGCGACCATCTCGACTCCGGCTCGGTCGCGTCACCGAACCGCGAAACGGAAGCCATGAAGGACGGTTCGGATGCCGTTTCCGACTGGCCACTACTCAACGCTCTGCTCAACACCGCATCGGGTGCCACCTGGGTATCGCTGCACCACGGCGGCGGCGTCGGCATGGGCTTCAGCCAGCACTCCGGCATGGTCATCTGCGCCGACGGCACGGATGATGCGGCCAAGCGCCTGGAGCGCGTTCTCTGGAACGACCCGGCAACCGGCGTCATGCGCCACGCCGATGCCGGCTACGACATCGCGCTCGACTGGGCCAAGCAGCAGGGCCTGCGCCTGCCGGCCATCCTGGGGAATTGATGCTAGACCAGCCGCACAAGACCGCCGTAGCTTGCGACGGTCTTGTCGGCGGTGATCAGGGAAATACCTTCAACGAAGGCCTGAGCGACAAGAATTCGATCAAAAGGGTCTTTGTGAATATCGGGCAGGTCCGCGACCGCGGCCGCGTGCTGTCCGAGAACGGGTAGTTCTTCATATCCGTTTTCGAGCAGATTTTCGTAGAGCCTGCGGGCATCGACCGCAAAGCCAGGGCGCACCAACCCTGCCTTGATCGCCACCTCCCATATACTGGCGGTCGAAAATGCAATCCTATTGTCGAGGTCTTCAATCAAGTCGCGGGCTTTTTCCGGCAGTCGCTGGGAAGCGGCTGTCGTCCAGAGCAGGATATGTGTGTCCAGGAGAAATCTCATCGATCTCTAATGCTTTTGAAATCATTGAGATTGCCATGAAACATCTCTTCGATTTCATCAGCCATCATGGTGTCGAAATCGTCGGGAACCATGATCTCGCCATCCATGAAGCCGATGCGGCGCTTCTTCGGAGCTTCCTTCTCCTCGAGGGGAACAACTTTCACCATCGGCTTGCCCGCCTTGGCGATAATGAAAGCTTCGCCCTTGGCGGCCTTTTCGATCAGCCGCGACAAATGCGTCTTCGCCTCATGAATATTGATGGTTTCCATAGCAGGCTCCGAATGGACTTAGTCCACTAAACTTAGTTTACTCTGAATCGAATTGCAATGATGGGACAGGAACAGATGGCAACGCCGAAAATAACGCTTCTCCGCCGCGACAGTCACCGTCGCATGCCCTGGAAAAATGGCGGCGGCGAGACGGTGGAAATCGCCGTTTCACCCGACGGCGCCGGGTTTGCCGATTTCGACTGGCGCGTCAGCATGGCGACCGTTGTCACGGACGGGCCGTTTTCGGTCTTTTCGGGTATCGATCGCACGCTATCCATTCTCGATGGCGAGGGCATGACCCTCTTCATCGAAGGGTGCGCGCCCGAACGCCTGACGCAGGCGAGCGAGCCGCTGCCCTTTGCGGCCGATGCCCCGACGTCAGCGACCTTGATCGACGGGACGATTACGGATCTCAACGTGATGACGCGGCGGGGACGCTTTAGGCATTCGGTGCGGCGCGTTTCGGTCGACGGCAATAGCGAAGTCACGTTCGAAGGCGGGACCTGCCTTGTTCTTTGCCATCGCGGCCATGCCGAGATCGATGGCACGGCGCTTGCCGCTGGCGATTGCTTGCTTATCTCGGATGGTCACCCCACACAGTACTCGATCTCGGGCAAGGCGCAGCTATTCTATATCGCCATCGCGTCAATATAGTCGGCTATATCAGCCCTTCGGCTTGACACGGACATGCCCCGGGCATCCTATCTCCGCGCAGCAGAGAGGATACCTGCATGAGCGATGATCAGATTTCCGCCGACAGCAAGCTCACCACCTCCAAGCGCCGCTGGGCGGCGGAGGGCAAGTTTCTGACGGGGCGTGTCAGCCGGCCCGAGGCAGAGCGGCTGCCACCGGGGCAGCATCTCGTCAAGAACTGGCCGGTGCTGGATCTCGGCGTACAGCCGCAGATTTCGTTATCCAGCTGGCGGCTCGATGTGATCGGCTTCGTGGAAACGCGCCTCAGCCTCGATTGGGCCGCTTTCCAGGCGATCGAGCAAAGCACCCGCATCAGCGACATCCATTGCGTGACGACCTGGTCGCGCTACGACAATCGCTGGGAGGGGGTTTCGACGCGCGATTTGCTCGATCTCGCCATGCCGACGCCCGAGGCGCGGCATGTGCTGCTGACGAGCTATGACGGCTATACCACCAACCTGCCGCTATCAGATTTCGCGGCCGAAGATGCGATCCTAGCCACTACCTGGGAAGGCCAGCCGCTGACCGGCGAGCATGGCGGCCCGATGCGTCTCGTCGTGCCGCATCTCTATTTCTGGAAGAGCGCCAAGTGGCTGAACCGCATCGAGCTGATCGGTGCCGACAGGGCCGGCTTCTGGGAGAAGAACGGTTATCATATGTATGGCGATCCCTGGCGCGAGCAGCGCTATTCGGACGATTGACGCCTGCTGGATGCCGCGAGAGGAGGTGCCCAAGGCAAATCGCGCGGGAATGGTGGCTCTTATGTCACCGTGTCAATTTTTGATGGCTGCGGCGCCGGTTTATGGCTTTGCAAGCCGCCATGATAGGCGTATTCAATGATCATATGATTGCTGCCGGCACTGCTCGGCTCCCGTGAAAGCCATTATCCGAATTTCATGTCATGACTGTTGCCCGGACCATCGAAGAGCCTTCCGAAGCAAGTTTCGGCCGGCAGTCCCGTATCATCGCCCTGGTGGTCGCCGTCTCCTTCTTCATGCAGATCCTGGATGGCACCATCGTCACCACGTCGCTGCCGCAGATGGCGAAAACCTTCGGCGTCGAGCCGGTGTCGATGAGCATCGGCATCACGGTCTATCTGCTCACCATGGCGGCCTTCGTGCCGCTGGCCGGCTGGGCGGGTGACCGCTATGGCGCGCGGCGGGTGTTCCTGACTTCGATCACCATCTTCACCGTGGCGTCGCTGTTTTGCGGTCTCTCGGGCAGTCTCGCCGAATTCATCCTTGCTCGCGCCGTTCAGGGCGTCGGCAGTGCGCTGATGACGCCTGTCGGGCGCATCATCGTGCTGAAAAATGCGCGCAAATCCGATCTGGTGCATGCCGTGTCGATGATCACCTGGCCGGCGCTGACGGCCCCGGTCATTGGCCCGGTGCTCGGCAGCTTCATCACCACCTATTTCAGCTGGCACTGGAACTTCCTGATCAATATCCCGATCGGTATTATCGGCCTCGGTCTCGTCCTGCGCTTCGTGCCGGATCAGCGGGAGGAAAAGGTGGCGCGGCTCGATTTCATCGGCTTCCTGCAGTCGGCGGCGGGGCTGACCTTCCTGCTCGCCGGCCTGGAATTCGTGGTCCAGGGGACGACGGGTTTAGCGCCTAGCGTCGCGCTCATTGCCGCCGGCGTGGTCTTCTCCGTCATCGCCACCCGGCATTTCATGAGGGTCGATGCGCCCTTGCTCGATCTCTCCGCTTTCAAGGTGCAGACCTTCGCCATGTCGACGCTTTCGGCGGGTACTGCGAGCCGTGTCGCGATCAACGCCACGCCCTTCCTGATCCCGCTGCTCTTTCAGGTCGGCTTCGGGCGCACGGCGATCGACGCCGGCACCTATCTGCTCTTCTATTTCGCCGGCAATCTTGGCATGAAGGCGATCACGACGCAGATGCTGAAGGTCTTCGGCTTCCGCAACGTGCTCGTCGTCAATGGCCTGATCTCGTCGGCCAGTATCGGCGGCTGTGCGTTCCTGTCGCCGGCGACGCCGGACCTATTGATATATTGCCTGCTATTCATTGCCGGCCTTTCGCGGTCGATGAACTTCACGGCGCTGAATACGCTGGGGTTTGCCGATATCCATGCCGCCCAGCGCAGTTCCGCTTCGACATTGTCGAGCATGCTGCAGCAGGTTTCGCTCTTGCTCGGCGTTGCCGTCGCTGCCGCTGTTCTCAATCTCTCGCGCATGATTCATGGTGGGGAAACGCTTTCGCTCATCGATTTTCGCTGGGCTTTCCTTGTAGTTGGGCTTATCGGTGCCATCTCCGCATTGCGTTTTATCCGCCTACCTCATGACGCAGGCGCAGAGGTGTCCCGCCATAAAGTGAAGACCTGATCAAAACCTTCAAATTCTTAACGATATCGAGACGCAAGCCGCTGTAAAAATGGCTCGTCCGTTCCCATATGAATGTTGCTTCAACTCCCATAGGAGGCAGTCTTATGCTGCTCAGAACCCTCGCCATCTCGGCTCTCGTCCTCGGCATGTCCAGCGCCGCCATGGCGGAACAGGCCCATAAGCATCATCCCAAGCGCGTCAATATCGAGGCGTTCCAGCCCGATGTCGGCAATGTCGACCATTCGAAGGACGCAATCCTCCCGGACGGCACGATCAACACCGATCCGTCGGTGACCGGCCCGATCCGTGCCGGCGACTCCATTTCCCGCCTGCAATGCGCCGCTGCTCCCAACTCCGTCGGCGCTCGTTCGAGCACGTATAGTGCAGGCTCCGCTTCGCTTTGCCCGTAACGGCTTGATGGCTCGAGCTGGCCTAAAGCGCGTCGCGATCTTTCAGATTCGCTTCCACGCTTTAGGTCTTTAATTTTGTGCATATCGTTGTCGCAAAACCGCTGCACACTTTTACGCGACATGCTCTAAGCCAACTCGATATCCGTCTGCCTGAACCGGTCGCTTTTCGACAAGAGCGGCTGGCGATAATAGCGAGCGCAGGCATAAGTCATGCACTCGTCAAGGCTGAGGCACACCGGATGGTCGCCTTGGCCATAGCGCTCATAGGCTTCGGTCGCCAAAGCGGCGGTGCGGGGCGGCACTGCAAGCAGCTGAATGTTCATGAGCTGCAGAAACGTGCGGACAGCGTCGCCGGCCTCGGTCGGCGATAATCCCAAAGCGGCAGAAATCAGGATTGCGGCATTTGCCGCCGCAAGCGGCGAAGTCATTCGGGCCGTTGCCGACTGCATGCGGGTGGCGAAGGCGCGCGCCTCTTCCTCGTCGGTCATCATTGCCGACAGCACCGAATCGTCGATAAACATCAGGCCTCTCCCGCGGTGCCGGCGCTTGCGCCTTTGCCAGTGGCTTTCTGCTTGAGATTGCGGCAGAAGGCGACGGCGACATCGGCAAGGGCCGGTTTCGTCAGCTCTTCATCCAGTGCCTTCTGCAGCGCGAGCCGCACCGCTTCGGTCTTAGTGGGAGCCCTGGTCAGCGCCTGATAGCGCCGCGCCAGCCGGTCGATCGCGTCGTCCTTGATGTAAAGCGGCATGGAATATCCTTTGCAATTTTTTTGGATATCCTTAAAGCGTATCTGTCATGGGGGCAATCGCATCCGCCGGCCACTTGCGCTCTTCCTTCACGATATTTAGATGACGAGCATCATCTAACATGCTAGCAATGACAACTGAAGATACCGTTTGCTGACCGCGAGGAAATGTCATGCCCGCTATCGATCCCGTCGTTATCGTTTCCGCCACACGTACGCCGCTCGGCCGTTTCCAGGGCGAACTCTCGTCATTGCAGGCACCGGAACTCGGCGCGCATGTCATTCGCGCTGCGCTGGAGCGTGCCGGTCTTTCGGCAGAGAGGGTGGATGAGGTTCTGTTCGGCTGCGTGCTGCCCGCGGGGCAGGGGCAGGCGCCGGCCCGGCAGGCTGCCCGCGGCGCCGGCCTGCCGGATGTCGTCGGCGCCACCACCATCAACAAGGTCTGCGGTTCGGGGATGAAGGCGACCATGCTGGCGCATGACCTGCTTCTCGCCGGCTCAGCCTCCATCGCGGTTGCCGGCGGCATGGAATCGATGTCGAACGCGCCCTATCTGCTTGCCAAGGCGCGCGGCGGCTATCGCATGGGCCATGATCGCATCTTCGACCATATGATGCTCGATGGGCTGGAAGATGCCTATGAGAAGGGCCGCTCGATGGGCGATTTCGGCGAGATGGCGGTCGAGGCCTATCAGTTCAGCCGTGACGATCAGGATGCCTATGCTGTGGAGACCCTGTCTCGCGCCCGCAAGGCGCTTGAGACCGGCGCTTTCGAGGCCGAAATCACCCCGGTTTCGGTAGTGGGCAAGGGCGGTTCCGTCACGGTTTCCAAGGACGAGCATCCGCAGAAGGTTTCGCCCGAGAAGATCCCGACGCTCAAGCCCGCCTTCCGCAAGGACGGCACGATCACGGCCGCCAGCGCCTCGGCCAATGCCGATGGTGCGGCCGCCCTGATCCTGACGCGCCGCTCGGTTGCCGAGCGCGAGGGATTGCCGATCCTCGCCGAGATCAAGGCGCATGCCACGCATAGCCAAGAGCCCGCCTGGTACACCACTGCGCCGATCCCGGCAATCCGCAAGGTGCTCGACAAGACCGGATGGAAGATCGGCGATGTCGATCTCTTCGAGATCAACGAGGCCTTCGCCGTCGTCGCCATGGCTGCCGCAAAGGAACTCGGCATTGCGCGTGATCGCCTCAACGTCAACGGCGGCGCCTGCGCGCTTGGCCATCCGATCGGCGCCACCGGGGCACGGTTGATCGTGACGCTGCTGCATGCGCTGGAGCGTCAGGGCTCGAAGCGGGGCGTTGCCGCACTCTGCATCGGCGGCGGCGAGGCGACGGCGATTGCGGTAGAGCGGATTGGGTGACTGGAGCGATATAGGGGCCGGTCAGGCGCGCCTATTGGTGCCGTGGTTGCGGACATGGCCCCTCATCCTAGCCTTCTCCCCGCTCATGCGGGGAGAAGGGACGACCGCGCAAAACAACCACCTCTTCATTTTACTCGAGGGCCGGGCAGGGCACTTTAAGCTCCCTCGCCCCGCTTGCGGGGAGAGGGCTGGGGTGAGGGGCCAGGCACATCGTTCCGGCATCAGGGTATTCGCGTGACCTGCCGAAACAGCAATCTCACCCCTCCGACAACTCTTCCAAAATCGGGCAGTCCGGCCGCTCGTTACCCTGGCAGGTGTGAACCAGATGTTCCAGCGTGCGGCGCAGTTCCGTAAGCTCGCGGATCTTGCGGTCGATTTCCGTGAGCTTCGTGGCGGCGATGTCCTTGACGTCGGCGCTGGCGCGGCTCTTGTCCTCGTAGAGCGCCAGCAATTGCCGGCACTCCTCCACCGAGAAGCCGAGGCTGCGGGAGCGGTGCAGGAAGCGCAGCTTGTGCACGTCGTCGGCGCCATAATCGCGGTAGCCGTTATCGCCGCGATCGGGGCGGATGAGGCCTATATCCTCGTAGTAGCGGATCGTCTTGGCCGGCAGGCCGGAACGGCCCGATGCTTCACCGATATTCATGCCTATTCTCCCGAGCGGTTCAGCGTTTCATGGAATCGCTGAACCGTCTGTTTGTTTTTGCGCAATTCCGGACGGAAAACCGCTACGCACTTTTCCTGGAATTGCTCTATTTCGCCAGCCGCAGCCGGAGCGCATTGCCGATGACCGAGACCGAGGACAGGCTCATGGCCGCCGCTGCGATCATCGGCGACAGAAGCAGGCCGAAGACCGGATAGAGCACGCCGGCTGCCAGCGGCACGCCGAGCGCATTGTAGCCGAAGGCGAAGGCGAGGTTCTGCTTGATGTTGCGGATCGTGGCTTCCGACAGGTGGCGGGCCCGCACGATGCCGTTGAGATCGCCTTTCACCAGCGTGATGCCGGCGCTTTCCATGGCGACGTCGGCGCCGGTGCCCATGGCGATGCCGACATCGGCTGACGCAAGCGCCGGCGCATCGTTGACGCCGTCGCCGGCCATGGCGACGACGCGGCCCTTGGCCCGCAACTCGTCAATCAGCGCCTTTTTGCCCTCGGGCAGCATGTCGGCGCGCACCTCGTCGATGCCGAGCTGCTTCGCGACGGCAGCGGCGGTCTTGCCGTTGTCGCCGGTCGCCATGATGATCTTCAGGCCGCTTTCATGCAGCGCCTTGATGGCGCCGGCCGTGGTCGGCTTGATCCGGTCGGCAACAGCGACGAGGCCGGCGAGCTTCCTGTCGATGGCGACGAACATCACGGTCTTGCCTTCGCCGCGCAGGCGTTCCGTCTCGGCCTTCAGGGCATCGGTCGAAACAGCAAGATCGGCCATCATCGCGGCATTGCCGAGCGCGATCGCGGTCTCGCCGGCGCGGCCTTCGACGCCCTTGCCAGTTATTGCCGAAAAGCCGGAGATCTCGACGAACTGTCCTCCGCGCTCCTCGGCGCCGGTAACGATCGCTTCGGCCAGCGGATGTTCGGAACCGCGTTCCAGGCTGGCGGCGAGCGAGAGCAATCGTGCTTCATCGGTGCCCGTGGCCGTAACAATGTCGGTGAGATTGGGTTTGCCTTCGGTCAGCGTACCGGTCTTGTCGACGATCAGCGTATCGACTTTCGCAAAGCGTTCCAGCGCTTCGGCATCGCGCACCAGCACGCCCTCCTGTGCGCCGCGGCCGGTGGCGATCATGATGGACATGGGCGTTGCCAGGCCGAGTGCGCAGGGGCAGGCGATGATCAGCACCGCGACGGCGGCAAGCAGCGCATGCGCCAGCCTCGGCTCCGGCCCGACGAAGGCCCAGACGGCAAAGGCGATGATGGCGGCCGCGACGACGGCGGGCACGAAGACGGCGGAGACGCGGTCGACCATCGTCTGGATCGGCGCGCGCGAGCGCTGGGCCTTGGCAACGAGTTCGACGATGCGTGATAGCGTCGTGTCGGCGCCGACCTTTTCGGCCTGCATGACGAGCGTGCCGTTCCTGTTGATGGTGCCGCCGGTCAAGGCGTCGCCCTTGGCCTTTTCGACCGGCAGGGGTTCGCCCGTGATCATCGATTCATCGATGGTCGATTGCCCTTCGACGACGGAACCGTCCACGGGGACACGCTCGCCGGGGCGGACGCGCAGCCGGTCGCCGGCCTGGATGTCGTCGACGGGTACATCGGTCTCGCTGCCGTCGGCGCTGATGCGCCGCGCAGTCTTGGGCGCAAGGTCGAGAAGGGCGCGGATGGCCGAGCCGGTGCGCTCGCGCGCCTTCAATTCCAGCACCTGGCCGACGAAGACCAGCGCAACGATGACGGACGCTGCCTCGAAGTAGACGGGCACGCTCTCGCCATGTCCACGGAAACTCATGGGAAAGAGGTCGGGCGCCAGCGTGGCGACGATGCTGTAGAGATAGGCGGTGCCGACACCGAGGCCGATCAGCGTCCACATATTCGGGCTGCGGTTGACGAGCGAATTCCAGGCGCGGCGGAAGAAGGGCAGCGCTGCCCACAGCACGACCGGGGTCGCGAGCACGAGTTCGAGCCATGTGGTGATCGGTTCGCCGATCCAGTCGCGGAAAGGCAGGCCGAGCATCGGACCCATGCTGATGGCAAGCAGCGGCAGCGACAAGGCGGCGCTGATCCAGAGCCGGCGTGTGAAATCGACCAGTTCCGGGTTCGGGCCTTCATCGGCGGCGGGCACGCCCATCGGTTCCAGCGCCATGCCGCATTTCGGGCAGTCGCCTGGGTGGTCGCTGACGACTTCGGGGTGCATCGGGCAGGTATAGAGCGTGCCCTTCGGCACCGGCTTCGGCGTAGGCTTGTTGCCGTCGAGATAGGCCGACGGATCCGCCTCGAACTTCGCCTTGCAGCCGGCGGAGCAGAAATAGAATTTCTCGCCTTCGTGCTTCAGGACATGACGCGCGGTGGCGCGGTCGACCGTCATGCCGCAGGTCGGGTCCTTGGCGGTGAGATAGCTTTCGGGTGCTGCCTCGAATTTCGCGCGGCAGCCATTGCAGCAGAAATGAAAGGTGCGGCCCTGATAGTCCAGCGACGGTTTGCCGGCGGGATCGACCGTCATGCCGCACACGGGATCGCGAGTCACAGCCTCTTGCGGATGATCGTGATGACCATGGCCATGGTGGCTGTGATCACGCTCTTTATGCAATTCCATATCAAACTCCATTGCCTGGGATAGGGCGTTGGATAGGTTTATGAACCTTCCTGTTGCTGGAAGGTCAAGATGAAAAATAGTGATTGTCGTCCACAGTTCACAGAGCTCCTTTCCTATCGCATCACACGGGGCGATGATAAGTTCCGTAAGGCCGATTCCATGAAGCGATTCCAATGCGATATGATTTGACCACACTTCCAATACCGACGCTTCTGCCCGCCATGACCAAGGCGGAGGACATGCTGGCGCGCCTGGACGAGCGTGTTCTGCGGCATGCCGTGGCGGATGGCTTTCGCGAGCGCGGGCACTTTTTTGATGCCGCGGGCGCCCTTTGGGTCGGCGGCGAGCTGGTGCATGTCGAGGATCTGGTCCTGCACGATGCGCGCATGGATACGCGCACGCCGACCCATGAGCTGACCATCGCTCATGCCGTGCTGCGAAGCAGGAGGCGCCTTTGGAGCGCTGGACCTTCCTGGGGGCTGGAGGCCGCCGGCCTTGCGGTCCTGCGTGGTGACGTCGGGGAGGCAGAAGAGGCGATCATGGTGCGTCCGACACCTGTTGAAGTATCGGAGCCTGACCAGCAGGAGGATGAGGAAGATGATTTCGGTGTCGATTTCGCCGAGATCGACGCCATCCTCGCCCGATCCGACAAGGTGCTGAATGGCGGTGTGCCGGAAGCCCGGCCGGCGACGGTCGATGTCCATGATCCGCTTGCACTCGTTCGCGACGAGGATTGGGATGAAGAGGAGCGGCTAGAGCGCTGGCGCGCCACCATTCGCGATGCGGATCAGCTGCCACCGGTTCTCGGTGCTGCCGTGCTTTTCGATGCCTGGGAGCGGATCGAGCCGCTGCGGCGGCAGCACTGGCTCGGCGGCTTGCTGGTGAGCGCCTATCTGCGCAGCCGCGGCAAGATCACCTCGCATCTTTTCTGCCTGAATGTCGGCCTGAAAGCAGTCCGGCACGATCGGCGGCGCGCGTCGGACCGCATCACGCGCCTGACGGCCTTCCTGGAGGCTATGGCGCTTTCGGCCGAATCCGGCCTGAAGGAGCTCGATCGATTGTCGCTTGCCAAGCTGCAGATGGAGCTGAGGCTCAAGGATCGGCGTTCGAACAGCAGCCTGCCCGAGGTCATCGATATCGTGCTGTCGCGGCCAATCGTTTCAGCGAAGATGATCGCGCGGCATGTCGGCGTCACCTCGAGAGGCGCACTCAATCTAGTGGCCGAACTCGGCCTGCGGGAGATGACGGGTCGCGGGCGCTATCGCGGCTGGGGCGTGCTTTGACCCGGCCCGCCGGCCGGCACGCGTACATATCTCATCCTTGCAACTACAACCCTGGTTTTTGTCCAATGTAACAGTTTGTTACGCTAAGTCGCGCTAAAATGGACAAAATTTAATGGCCATACCAAATTCCTAAGCGGCTCGATGCAAGCTAGAGTCGCGCCATCGATATCGGCGATCGTTGATCACCGAAGGCTTTGAAGGAAGGTGTGTTGATGGCTCGGACGTTTCGGGTCGCAGTGTGGTTGGCGGTCATCGGCGCGGTTGGATACGGGGCCTATGCGACCCGCGATCGCTGGCTTGGGCCGGCGGAGAAGCTGCTCGGCTATCAGAATGCCGCAGCACCCACCGAGCAGGCGCAAGGCGAACGCCGTGGCGGCGGACGAGGTCAAGGCGGTGGCGGGGGACGGCGTAGCATGTCGCAGTTCAGCGGCCCAGTTCCGATACTGGCCGCCGACGCAAAGACTGCCGATGTGCCCGTCTATATCGATGGTGTCGGCTCGGTAAAGGCGCTGAACACCGTTACCGTGCGGGCGCAGGTCAGCGGCAAGATCGTCGAAATCGACTTCGTGGAAGGCCAGGATATCAAGAAGGGCGATGTGATCGCCCGCATCGACGATGGGGTCTACAAGGCACAGCGTGATCAGGCGGTTGCCAAGAAGGCACAGGACGAAGCGCTGCTTGCCGGCGCTCAACGCGATCTCGCCCGCTTTCAGCTGATGGTGAAGAGCGCGTCCGGCACGCAGCAGCAGGTCGACACCCAGATCTCGCTGGTGGCGCAATATACGGCGCAGGTTCAGGTCGATGTGGCCGCCATCGAAAGCGCGCAGGCCACGCTCGACTATACGACGATCAAGGCGCCCATCGATGGGCGCACCGGTATCCGCAACGTCGATGTCGGCAACCTCGTCAGCTCGTCGGATGCGACCGGCATCGTGACGCTGTCGCAGATCAAGCCGATCTCCGTGCTGTTTTCCATTCCGCAGCAGCAGCTTGCCCGCATCAATGCGGCAAGCGCGGCCGGAACGCTCGCCGTCCAGGCCATGGGAAGCGATGGCCAGACGGTGGTCGACAACGGCACGCTGGCGGTGGTCGACAACCAGGTCGACCCGACCACGGGCACGGTCAAGCTGAAGGCGAATTTTCCGAACGAGAAACTGGCGCTGTGGCCGGGCGCCTTCGTCAATGCCCGCCTGCTGGTGGAAACGCTGAAGGGCGTCACCGTCATTCCGAGCGGGGCGGTGCAGCGCGGGCCGAACGGCACATTTGTCTATATCGTCAGCGAGGGCCAGACCGTCGCCATGAAGCCGGTGAAGGTGCGTCAGCAGGATGACATACAGGCCGTCATCGCCGAGGGCGTATCGCCGGGCGACAAGGTGGTGACCACGGGCTTCGCGCGGCTGCAGGACGGGTCGAAAGTGCAGATTTCCGCCAATCCGGATCAGGTGGCGCCGAACGCCCCGTCAACGGGCGATGGCGGGCAGCCGGTTGCGGAGAATGACCCGCAGAAGGGCCAGGATAATGACACTGGCGGCGAGCGGCCGCATCGCCGGCACAACGGCCAAGATGGTCAAGGCGGTCAAGGCGGCCAGGGAGGTGCCGGCGGTCATAGCGGTCATCGCGGCCAAGATGGTCAGCCTGCCGCCGGTGCCGAGCAGGGTGCGGATACGAGCAGCGGCTCCGCATCCAACAATTCGTCCGCCGCGCCGACGCAGCAACAATGAACGTTTCGTCGCTCTTCATCGGCCGGCCCATCGCCACCTCGCTTCTCGGGGTCGCGGTTCTCTTGGGCGGCATTCTCGGCTTTCTCTTCCTGCCGGTCGCGCCGCTGCCGCAGGTGGATTTTCCGACGATCCAGGTGACGACGCAGCTTCCGGGAGCCGATCCCGATACGATGGCCGCGCTGGTGACGGCGCCTCTGGAGCGACCGCTGGGGCAGATCCCGTCGCTTGCCTCGATGACCTCGTCGAGCGCTTTCGGCATCAGCCAGATCACGCTGCAGTTCGATCTCGGCCGCGATATCGATGGTGCCGCGCAGGACGTGCAGGCGGCGATCAATGCGGCCGGCTCGACCCTGCCGCGCACGCTTCCCTATCCGCCGACCTATTCGAAGGTGAACCCGGCCGATACGCCGATCGTGACGCTGGCTCTGCGCTCCAACAGCTATTCGATCCGCGAACTCAGCGATTTCGCCGATACGATGATGGCGCAGCGCCTGAGTGAAGTCTCGGGCGTCGGCGATGTCAACATCCAGGGCGGCGTCAAGCCGGCGATCCGCATCCAGGTGGACCTGCCGCGTCTTGCCTCCTACGGCCTGGCGCTCGAGGATATCCGCACCGCCATCACCAATGCCAGCGTTGCCGGCGCCAAGGGGGCGCTCGACGGCACGCAGCAGAGCTTCACGCTTGCCGCCAACGACCAGATCGTCGATCCGAACGTCTATAAGTCCGTCATCGTCGCCTATCGCAACAGCGCGCCGGTGCAGCTGAAGGACGTGGCAACCGTCGTCGAGGGGCTGGAAAACAACCGCGTCGGCGCCTGGTATCAGGGGCAGCCCGCCGTCATTCTCGATATTATGCGCCAGCCGGGCGCCAACGTCATCCAGACGGTCGAGAATGTGCTGAAGCAGATCCCGAAGCTGAAGCAGGCCATGCCGGCCGGTATTTCCCTTGATATCGTCAATGACCGCACCGAGACCATCCGGGCTTCGATCCATGATGTGCAATGGACGCTGGTCATCAGCATCGGCCTCGTCATCCTCGTGGTCCTGCTGTTCCTGCGAACGATGTCGGCGACCTTCATTGCCGGCGTTGCCCTGCCGCTGTCGCTGATCGCGACCTTCGGCGTCATGTGGTTTGCCGGCTTCAGCCTCGATAATCTCTCGCTGATGGCGCTGACCATCGGCACCGGCTTCGTCGTCGACGATGCCATCGTGATGATCGAGAACATCGCCCGCCATATCGAGGAGGGCGAGAACCCGAGGCAGGCGGCGCTGAAGGGTGCCGGCGAAATCGGCTTCACCATCATTTCGCTGACCGTCTCGCTGGTAGCGGTGTTCATTCCGCTGCTGTTCATGACCGGCATTGTCGGCCGTATGTTCCGTGAATTCGCGTTGACGCTCACCATTGCCGTCGTCGTGTCGGCCGTGGTTTCGCTGACGCTGACGCCGATGATGTGCGCGCGCATCCTGCGCAAGCCTAGGGAGCGCCAAGGCGGCTTGCTGGCTGGCGCCGATCGTTTCACGGAGTGGCTGATCGAAGGTTACCGCCGTAGTCTCGTCTGGGCGGTGGATCGCAGCGCGCTGATGCTCGGGATCACCGTCGTCACGCTAGCCGCGACGATCGCGCTCTACATCGTCATTCCCAAAGGCTTCCTGCCGGCGCAGGATACGGGCCTGATTACCGCCGTCATCGAGGCCGAGCCGACGACGTCCTTCGAAACGATGAAGAAGATACAGGCTGATGTCGCCGACCGGCTGCGCAAGGACCCCGATGTCAGCGGCATCGTCTCCGTCATCGGCACCAGCGCCAGCAATCTGACCTTGAATACGGGCAATCTCAGCCTCGTGCTGAAACCGCGGGGCGATCGCAACGCTTCCGCCGGTGAGATTATCGACCGAATGCGCGGCGAGGTCGCCGGCATGCCTGGTATCCACGTGACCTTCCAGAGCGTGCGCGACATCTCGATCAGCACCCGCGCAAGCCGTGCGCCCTATCAATACACCTTGACGGCGACGGATACGGCAACCGTGGTCGACTGGTCGGCAAAGCTGGCGCAGCGGCTGCAGCAGAGCCCGAAGCTCATGGATGTCGCCTCCGAAGTCGAAATGGGCGGCGGCCGCATCTTCGTCGATGTTGACCGCGAGACCGCCTCGCGGCTCGGTGTCTCGATGCAGGCCGTCGGCGATACGCTGAACGATGCGTTCGGCCAGCGCCAGATCGCAACGATCTACGGCCAGGCCAACCAATACCGCGTCATCCTGGAGGCAGCACCGCAATATCAGTCGGATCCGAAGTCGCTCGACAAGCTTTATGTTGCCGGCGCCAGCGATACGCAGGTGCCGCTCAACGCCTTCACCACGGCGAGTTTCACGACCGCGCCGCTGGTCATCAGCCATGACGAGCAGTTTCCGGCCGTGACGCTCAGCTTCGATCTCGCCAAGGGCGCGTCGTTGAGCGACGCCGTGACTGAGATCAAGGCGGCCGAGCTGGATATCGGCATGCCAGACACTATCCAGCGCAAATATTCCGGTGATGCCGAGGAGTTCGCCTCGTCGCTTGCGGGCGAGCCCTGGCTGATCCTGGCGGCGGTCGTGACGATCTACATCGTGCTCGGCCTGCTCTACGAGAGCGCCGTTCATCCGGTGACGATCCTTTCGACGCTGCCTTCGGCCGGTGTCGGCGCGCTGCTGGCGCTGATGCTGTTCGGGCAGGATCTGTCGATCATCGCGCTCATCGGCATCGTGCTCTTGATGGGCATCGTGAAGAAGAATGCGATCATGATGATCGACTTCGCGCTGGAGGCGGAGCGCAAGGAAGGCCTTGAGCCGCGCGAAGCCATCCTCAAGGCCTCGATCCTGCGTTTCCGGCCGATCATGATGACGACGCTGGCGGCGCTCTTCGGCGCCTTGCCGCTGGCGCTGGCGCAGGGCACGGGCGCCGAACTGCGTATTCCGCTTGGGATTACCATCATCGGCGGTCTCGTGCTTTCGCAGCTCCTGACGCTCTATACGACGCCTGTGATCTATCTGGCTTTCGAGCGTCTACGCGCCCGGATCGTCGGCCGCACCAGCGGCACGCCGAGCGCTGAAATGAACGATCTGGCGGGTGGCGAGACATGAACATCTCCGAGCCGTTCATCAAACGCCCGGTCGGGACGACGCTTCTGGCGATCGGGCTGATGATCCTCGGTATCGTCGCCTATCGTTTCCTGCCGGTCGCAAGCCTGCCGACCGTGGATCTGCCGACCATCGTCGTCTCCGCCAGCCGCCCCGGCGCCGATCCCGCCAGCATGGCGGCGAGCGTTGCAGCCCCTCTTGAACGTCACCTCGGCACGATTGCCGGGATCACGCAACTGTCCTCGGTCAGCTCGCTCGGATCGAGCACCATCATCGCGCAATTCGACCTGTCGCGCAGCGTTGATGGCGCCGCTCAGGACGTGCAGGCGGCGCTGAATGCGGCGGCCATCGATTTGCCGGGCGATCTGCCGACCTTGCCGTCCTTCCGCAAAATCAATCCGGCGGCAGCGCCCGTGTTGATCCTGGCGCTGACGTCGGACAATGTCCCCGCAAGCGCCATCTACGATGCGGCCGACACGGTGGTCTTGCAGCGAATATCGCAAGTGGATGGCGTCGGCGGCGTCACCGTCAGCGGCGCCGACCAGCCGGCCGTGCGCGTCAGGCTCGATCCCGACCGGCTCGCAGCCATGGGCCTGTCGCTCGACACCGTCCGCACGGCGATCGTCAATGCCAACGTGCTCGGCCCCTTCGGCTCGATCGACGGTGCGAGCGGCGCTTTCTCCGTCGCCGTCAACAGCCAGTTGAAGACGCCGGAAGCGTTCGGGCGGATCGTGGTGCAAAGCGGCGACGGCACGGCCGTTCGTCTCTCCGATATCGCCACCGTCGAGCCGGGTGTGCGCAACAGCCGCTCGGATGCCTGGTATGACGGCAAGCCGGCCGTGCTGCTTAACATCACCAAGCAGGCGGATGCGAACGTCATTGCCACCGTCGACGGCGTCAAGCAGCTGATCCCTGAGTTGCAGCGGCTGATTCCGGCCGGGGTGAATGTTTCCATCCTTTCCGACCGCACCGCGACAATCCATGCCAGCGTCAATGACATGCAATGGACGCTGCTTGCCACCATCTGCCTGGTCATGGGCGTGGTCTTCGTCTTCCTGCGACGGGCAACGCCAACCTTTGCCGCCGGCGTCACCGTACCCCTATCGCTTGCCGGAACCTTTGCAGCCATGTGGCTCTTCGGGCTGTCGATCGACAATCTCTCCCTCATGGCGCTCGCCGTCTCGGTCGGGTTCGTCGTCGACGACGCCATTGTCATGATCGAGAACATCTATGCCAATCTGGAAACCGGCATGAAGCCAATGCGGGCGGCACTCGAAGGCGCGAAGCAGATCGGCTTCACGGTCATCTCGATCAGCCTGTCGCTGCTTGCCGCCTTCATTCCCCTGTTCTTCATGGGCGGTATCGTCGGCCGTTTCTTTCAGACCTTTTCGCTGACACTCGGCTTTACGATCGTCATTTCGACACTGGTATCCCTCACGCTGACGCCGATGATCTGCGGCCATCGCCTGCGTCCGCATGATATCGACGCGAGGCCCGGTCCGTTCGGCCGCCTCGTCGAGGGCTCATTGGACGCGATTATCGGATTTTACGGCCGCACGCTGAAGGCCGTGCTGCACCATCGGGTGCTTTCCGTACTTGTCATCATCGCTTGCGTGGTCATGTCGGGCTATCTCTACGTCAAGGTGCCGAAGGGCTTCCTTCCGCAGGACGATACGGGGTTCATCCAGGGCGGGACGCAAGCGGCGACCGATATTTCCTATCCGGCCATGGTGAAGCTGCAACAGCAGGCGGCCGATATCGCCTCAAAAGATCCGGCGGTTTCCGGTCTCGGCTCCTCCGTGGGCGGCGGAGGTTTCTCCAGCTCCGCCAATCGCGGGCAGCTCTTTATCTCGCTGAAGCCGGAATCGGAGCGTGCGACGACGGCCGAAGTCATCGACCGGCTCCGCAAGCAGCTAATGGCCGTTCCGGGCCTCAGCACCTTCCTGTTTTCGCCCGGCGATATCCGCGCCGGCGCGCGCCAGTCGCAATCGCAATATCAGTTCACGCTCTGGGGCGCGAACTATGACGAGCTGGTCGAATGGGCGCCCAAGGTGATGCAGCGCCTGCAGACCCTTCACGAACTGACCGATGTCGCGACCGACAGGCAGCCCAACGGCTTGCAGGCGACCGTCAATATCGACCGCAGCATGGCCTCGCAGCTCGGTGTCAGCATTCAGTCCATCGACGCCGCGTTGAACAATGCCTTCGCGCAGCGGCAGATCTCGACGATCTATACGCAGCGCAACCAGTATCGCGTCGTGCTGGAGGCGAATCCGAACTATGCGCTCGATCCCCATGATATTTCCAAGCTCTATGTGCCGGCCTCCGGCGGCAAGCAGGTGCCGCTGAGCGCCGTCGCGTCGATCGATCGAACGCTTGCGCCGCTGGTGGTCAACCATCAGGGTCAGTATCCGTCGGTGACCATCTCCTACAATCTGGCCCTCAACACGCCGCTGCAGGTGGCGAACGATACCATCCAGAAGGCGGTGCTGGACATGCATCTGCCCGATACGCTGCATGCGGATTTTGCCGGCGATGCGGCTAGCGTCACGCAATCGTCCGGCAGCCAGCCGCTGCTGCTTCTGGCGGCGCTGCTGACGGTCTACATCGTTCTCGGCATTCTCTACGAAAGCCTCGCGCATCCGCTGACGATCATTTCGACGCTGCCGTCGGCCGGCCTCGGTGCACTGCTGGCGCTCGCCATCAGCGGCACGGAGCTGACGCTGATCGCCTTCATCGGCATCATCCTCCTGATCGGCATCGTCAAGAAGAACGGCATCATGATGGTGGATTTCGCCCTGCAGGGTGAGCGAACGCTCGGCCTGTCTTCGGAGGAAGCCATCTATCAGGCATGCCTCAAGCGTTTTCGGCCGATCCTGATGACGACGCTGGCGGCGCTGATGGGCGCCATCCCGCTGATCATCGCCACGGGCCCGGGCTCGGAGCTGCGCCGCCCGCTCGGCATCACCATCGTCGGCGGCCTTGTCGTGTCGCAGGTGCTGACGCTCTATACCACGCCGATCATCTACCTGATGCTTGCCAAGCTGCATGCAAGATGGTCGCCGAAGGCGCAGCCTGCGGCGCCGGCTTCGGCTTCGTCGAGCTGACGAGAACTCTGTTTCACGGATCGCGATCTCCAAAACGTCAGTCCCCTCGTCCGCCCCCCCCCCCCGGGGGGGGGGGGGGGGGGGGCCCGGGGGGCCCGGGGGGGGGGGGGG
>NZ_JBNDIC010000030.1:0-81916 GCF_056755475.1 Rhizobium sp. KNZ2-6A
ATACCGCTCATCCCCATCGCCTTGACGAGATCGTCGACTGAGCGCGTCGAGATGCCCTGAATGTAGGCCTCCTGAATAACCGCCGTCAGAGCCTTTTCCGCCATGCGACGCGGCTCAAGGAAACTCGGGAAATAGCTGCCCTTGCGCAGCTTTGGGATGCGAAGCTCGACCGTTCCGGCTCGCGTCTCCCAGTCCCGGTCGCGGTAACCATTGCGTTGGGCAAGCCGCATCGGGTTCTTCTCGCCGTAACCAGCACCGGTCGCACCGCCAACCTCCAGCTCCATCAGCCGTTCGGCCGCAAAGCCGATCATCTCGCGCAACAAATCCGCGTCCGCGCTCTTCTCAACAAGCGAGCGCACGTTCATCATATCCTCGGTCATCGGTGGTCTTTCCATCAGGTTGGTCTTGAACAACCCGACCCTACCGGAAAACACTGGTGACCACCGCTACCCTGCTACACCACTCCCTGGGACGTCATCTTTCGAAGAAATAGCAGCATGAGCAGTGCACCGATTAACATCGGAGGTAAGGCTTTTCTCCAGCTCATTTCGGTTGAAGCAAGGCGTGCATATAGGATATTTGCAAGCATTTCGCAGAAGAGCGACCAGGCAGGACCTAATATGAAGGGTTGCCCCAGCAGCGATATAGGCAAAAATAAAGCATTGAATAAAAAGGTTATGCCCCAAGATAAAAGGGTGACGCCGTTGATAGCCTCGAGCCTCCCTAAATCATAGCCCGTCATTAAAACGAGACCAACGATAAACATTGGGTAAAGTCTAACCAGGCGACGCCAAAGGAAAGACCTTTCGGGCATTCCGTTCACAAGTTTGCTATCATAAGCGTGAGCTATGACAAAGCCGCTTAAGACGAAGAAGAAATCAACGGCTAGATAGCTTGACTGAAATGGCCGGCCGCCGAACGTCTCTGAGATATGCCGTTGTGCTACCAATATCGCCGCAATTCCTCGAAGGGCATCCAAAAATATATAATGACGCTTGGTGGGTTCAACCTTGGCGTTGGCTGGCGCTGCGTCAAATATATTGGCCTGGTAAGCTGAAGTCATGGGGGGTTCTTTAAAAAGACAATTTGAACGCAGCAATTTTGCAAGATAGAACTTATCAGGATGACATTGACGTATAGATAACGCCTTGTCGGTGAGAAGTGGCATATCAGTTGGCATTTGCCCAGTCGACAAGCTGCTCCGAACCTAATTTGGCAATCACCAAAAGTCTCAGGTCGAATTTCCGCTCGATGGTTGAAAAATAGAAAATTCCGGGTGTTCATCGGAAGATACTCAAACTGTCGAATACATGGCATCAATTGCTTGTTTAAGGCACGAGTATTATCGCTTCGATCCAGGCGGGAACTATTTCCGGACAGGCACGTAATCAAGCCCGCCGTCGATTTGTGACGGCCTACCATCGAGGAAAAGCTCGCCGATGCGCGGCGCGGAACGGGCGATGATCTTGCCGCGCTTGATGACGGCGAGGCGATTGGGCTTCAGGCGCAGTGCCTCCAGCGTGTCGATGGCCTGCAGCACCACGAGGTCGGCGTTGCAGCCTTTCTCCAGGCCATAGCCTTGAAGTCCCAACGTCCTGGCGGAGTTGACGGTGAGCGCGTCGAAGATCTTCTTCTTGTCTTCAATGCCGGCCATCTGCGCGACATGGATGGCCATATGGCCGACTTCGAGCATGTCACCCGAGCCCATCGAATACCAGGGATCCATCACGCAATCATGCCCGAAGGAGACGTTGAGCCCGGCATCCATCAGTTCGCGCACGCGCGTCATGCCGCGCCGTTTGGGATAGGTGTCGTGCCGGCCCTGCAGCATGATATTGATTAATGGGTTGGGAATGACGTTGATGCTTGCTTCCGCCATCAAGGGGATGAGCTTGGAGACGTAGTAATTGTCCATCGAATGCATCGAGGTCAGGTGCGATCCGGCAACGCGGCCCTGCAGCCCAAACCGGATGGTTTCTGCCGCGAGCGTCTCGATATGGCGCGACATCGGATCGTCGGTCTCGTCGCAATGCATGTCGACGGGAAGACCGCGATCGGCCGCGATCCTGCAAAGCGCTTCGACCGAGGCCCTGCCTTCGTCCATCGTCCGCTCGAAATGCGGGATGCCGCCGACGATATCGACACCCATGTCCAGCGCGCGTTCAAGGGAAGCCACACCATCCTTGGCGCGGTAATAGCCATCCTGCGGGAAGGCGACGAGCTGCAGGTCGATATAGGGCTTGACCCTTTCCTTCACCTCCAGCAGCGCTTGCGCCGTCACCAGCCTGGGATCGGACGTGTCGACATGGCTGCGGATGAAAAGCAACCCTTGCGTCACGGCGAGATCGCAATAGCGCAGCGCACGCTCGACAAGCTCCTCCTTGGTCACGATCGGGCGCAGCTCTCCCCAAAGGGCGATACCTTCGAGAAGTGTGCCGGAAACATTCATGCGCGGCAGGCCGAGCGAAAGCGTGGCATCCATGTGGAAATGCGGATCGACGAAGGGCGGGCTCACCAGCCGGTCGGTCGCGTCGATCTCTTCTTTCACTTCTGCCGCGATCGAGGCCTCCACGGCGACGATCTTGCCGTCTTTAATCGCGATATCGAGGCCCTTGCGACCATCGGGCAGATTGGCATTGCGAATGACCAGATCGAACATGAAAAGGCTCCCCGGATTATCTCTCGCCACGGCGATAAGGTTGCATCAGCGCCTGCGGCACGCGAGCCCGCCGGCTCATGACGGCAAGGGCAACAATGGACAGGATGTATGGCGTCATCAGGAAGATCTGATAGGGCACGCCCTGCACCGCGGTCTGCAAGCGCAGTTGGAAAGCGTCGAAGAAAGCAAAGAGCAGGGCACCGAACAGCGCGCGGCCCGGTCGCCAGGACGAAAAGACGACCAGCGCGATGCAGATCCAGCCGCGGCCCTGCACCATCGTCGGAAAGAAACTGTTGAAGGCGGACAAGGTCAGGAAGGCGCCACCCATGGCCATCAGTGCGCTGCCGGCAACGATCGCGCCATAACGGATCCTCATGGGATTGAGGCCCTGCGCTTCCGCCGCATGCGGGTTTTCGCCGGTCATGCGGATCGCAAGCCCGATCGGCGTGCGGAAGATGAGGTAGGCCATGACGAGCGCCATCAGGATCGCCAGATAGGTCGGCGTCGTCTGCGTGAAGAGCGCTGGACCGATGAAGGGCAGGGTGGAAAGCCCAGGAATGGCGATCGGCTGGAACGGCGTGATGGTCGGCGGCGTTCCGGCAACCGGCACGACCAGCCGGAAGACGTAATAGCTGAAGCTGGATGCGAAAAGCGTCACGCCGAGTCCTGAAACATGTTGCGACAAGCCGAGCGTCACCGTCAGTGCCGAATGCAGAAGCCCGAAAATGCCGCCGGCGATTGCTGCGATCAGAAGGCCGGTCCAAAGATCGGCACCATGATAGGCCGAAAGCCAGCCGATCATAGCGCCGAAGGTCATGATGCCTTCGATGCCGAGATTGAGGACACCGGCCCGTTCGCAAAGTAGCGCACCAAGGGTACCAAAGATCAAGGGTGTGGCAATCCTCAGTACGGCAGCCCAAAGCCCGGCCGATGCGATAATGTCGATCAGCGTGCTCATCGGCGGATCCTGTACTGCGTGAAGAACAAGGCGATCAGCATGGTCAAGAGCGACAAGGAGACCGTGACGTCGGCGATGTAAGTGGGGATGCCGAGGCTGCGGCTCATGCCATCGGCACCGACGAACATCGTTGCGGTAAAGATCGCCGCAAGCACGACGCCAAGCGGGTTGAGGTTGGCAAGCATGGCAACGACGATGCCGGCATAGCCGAAGCCGGGCGATAGATCGGTGGTGACGTAACCTTTGACGCCCATCACTTCGATCGCGCCGGCAAGACCGGCAAGCCCGCCCGAAAGACAGGCAACCTTGACGAGCGTCGCGCCGAGGCGAACGCCGGCAAAGACGGCGCCCGACGGATTGAGGCCTGCTGCCCGCGACTGCATGCCGAACACCGTGCGCGACTGGACGAAGTAGACGATTGCCGCGATGACGATTGCAATTGCAAAGCCGATGTGAAGGCGTGATCGGGCAATCAGCTTCGGCAGCATGGCGTGATCGGCAAGGGCTTGGGATTGCGGCCAGCCGAATGCCGTCGGGTCCTTCAGCACGCCATCGATCAGCATGGAGACGAAGAGAACGGCGATGAAATTCAGGATCAGGCTGGTGACGACCTCATCGACGGAAAAGCGCAGCCGCAGCCATAGCGGCACGAGGATCAGGATCATACCGGCGATGGCGCCGATGACCATCAGGAGTGGAATGAGGATCGGGCCAGGCAGGCCGGAAAGCATCTTCGAGCCGAAGGCCGCGACCGCGATAGCTCCGAAATAGAATTGCCCCTCGGCGCCGATGTTCCAGAGGCGGGCACGAAAGGCGACTGCGGCCGCCAAGCCCGTCAGGATCAAGGGTGTGGCGCGGGTCAGCGTCTCCGTTGCCGAAAGTCGCGAACCGAAGGCGCCCAATAAGATCCGGCGATAGGCCTCAAAGACTGGCGCGCCGGCAATCGCGATCAGGATGCCGGCCAAGGCGAGCGCTGTGATGATCGCAAGCAAGGGAGCAAGGGCCATCACGTAGAGAGGGCGGTGTTCGCGCCGTTCAAATCGCATGTTCGATCCCGCTCTTTTCTTTCCATTCCCCGGCCATCATCAACCCCAGCAGGCGTGCATCGGCCTCTTCGGCCTCGATCGATGCCGACAGACGCCCGCCGACAATCGCCTGGATGCGATCGGCCAAGGCGATCACTTCGTCCAGGTCCTCCGAAATCAATAGAACAGCGGTGCCCTGTCGGCGCGCTTCCAGAATGCGACCGTGAACGGCGGCGACTGCCCCTTCGTCCAGGCCACGGGCCGGCTGAGCGGCAATGAGGATACGCAGGTGTTCGTGGAGATTGCGTCCGAGGATCAGCTTCTGCATGTTGCCGCCGGACAGGAGCCGCGTGCGGGTCGCAGCATTACCGCCGCGCACGTCGAAGGTGTCGATGATCTCCCGCGCAAACGCCAGGCCGGCTCGGCGGTCGACCAGGCCGCGCTTCGAATAGGCGGATAGGCGCTCGAGCGCGGCATTTTCCCAGATCGCCATTTCGCCGATTATGCCGTCGCGGTTTCGGTCTTCCGGAATGCGCCCAATGCGTGCCTCGATGATGGCGGCCACGTCGAGATCGCCGACAGGCTGACCGAACAAAAGAAGTTCACCGGATGAGCGGTTTGACGTGCCGGACAGGATCTGCCCCAAAGCGGCTTGGCCGTTGCCCGATACTCCGATAATCCCCAGAACCTCGCCGGCGCGGACATGAAAACTGATCTTTTTCAAGCGTTCGACACCGCCGGTCCTTACGGTGATATCGCGAGCTTCGAGCGCGACGCCGCCGGGTAGGCTTTTCTCGCGGGTCGGGCGCGTGACGCGATGTCCGACCATGAGCTCGGCAAGCTCGGCCTTGCTGGTCTCGGTTGCCTGCCTTTCGGCCGCAACCTTGCCGCCGCGCAGGACGACGATACGGTCGGCCGTCGCCATGACCTCGTCCAGTTTGTGAGAAATGAAGATCAAGGACAGGCCTTGGGCCGCCATCTGCTTCAGCGTCGAGAAGAGCTTTTCCGCTTCGATCTGGGTCAGAACGGCGGTCGGCTCGTCGAGGATCAGAATGCGCGCATCGTTGTAAAGTGCCTTCAGTATTTCCACCCGCTGCTGCTCGCCGACTGAGAGATCACCGAGGCGCGCACCTGGATCGACCTTCAGGCCGAAACGTTCTGAGATTGCCAAGAGCTTTTTGCGGGCAGCCGTCGTATGAGATTTGTGCGACCACAGCCTTTCCGTGCCCGTCATGATGTTTTCGAGCACGGTCAGGTTCGGCGCCAGCGAAAAATGCTGATGCACCATGCCGACGCCGGCCCGGATTGCCGCGCGCGGTTTGCCCTGAGGCAGTTCCACATTGTCGACTAGGATACGGCCGGCGTCGGGCACATAGTGCCCGAACAGAATGCTCATCAGTGTCGTCTTGCCGGCGCCGTTCTCGCCAAGCAAGGCGACGATCTCGCCCTTTGCCAAAGACAGCGAGATGTTGTCATTGGCAACCGTGCTGCCGAAACGCTTGCTGACACCTTCGATGGAAAGGACTGGGATGCTCATGTCGGAAGGCCTGCAATCGGATAGCGGTGTTGCCAACGTTGCTCGGCCTCGAGCGCAGATGCAAGCTGCAGCAACAGGTTATCCTCGCCCATGCGAGCCATAATCTGAACGGGCAGCGGCAATCCTTCGCCATCTTCGCCGAAGGGAAGTGTGATCGCCGGGAAGCCGGATATGTTGGCGAGGGCAGCGAGAGGCGCGAAGGACGTCATGCGCTCGAGGTGCAACTCAGTGTCGGAATGATCCGTGGGAAAAGACCCGATCGGCGGCGGTGCCGAGGCGAGCATGGGCATGACGACGGCATCCACCCTGTCGAAGATTTCCCAAAGAATGCGACTGGCCCTCACGGCGCCATTGAGGGAGCTCCAAAGTGCCATTGCCGGCATGGCGCGTCCGCGCATGATAAACGCCTGCGTCATTGTCTCCGTCGCCAGCATATCCAGTCCAAGGTCGTCGATCAGGCTGGCGATATTGACGGAAATGATATCGCCAAAGGCGCGGGTGCTGGCCTGAACGGCGCTTTCCATTTCGTCCCAACGAAGGGATACCAGCTTGTTTCCCAGGTTTTCCAGCGCGCTGGCCGCTGCTTTTATGGCTTGAGCCCGCTCGGTTGCGATCGGATAGTGCTGTCCGGCGTCCGAAAGAAGCCCGAGGCGAAGCTTGCCCGTCTTCAGCGCGGATTGCGCGATATCCGCGAATGGCCCCCTTGTTCTTCCCCGCACGATATCGAAGATCGCTGCGCTATCACGCACGGAACGGGTGACGGCAAGTTCGCTGGCAATGCCGCCAAGGTGATTTCCGAAGGAGGGACCAGCCGGCACGGCGCCGCGCGTCGGCTTCAGTCCGACAAGGCCGCAACAGGCGGCCGGCACCCGGATCGAGCCGCCCGCATCCGTTGCATGCGCGATTGCCACGATGCCGGCGGCGACTGCAGCTGCTGCACCGCCCGAGGAGCCGCCGGCTGTTCTATCTTGGTCCAAGGGGTTTCGGCAGATCGGGCCGATTGCCGGCTCGGATGCGAGCGAGAAGCCGAATTCCGGGCTGGTGCTCAAGCCGAAGGCGCAGAGGCCGGCATTGCGAAAACGGCTCGCCAAATCGCTGTCGGCGCCTTTTCCCGCCCGGGTGAACAGGCGGGAGCCTGCCGTCGCCGGCAGTCCTGGAAACGGGCCGCCGAGATCCTTGGCAACCGTCGGCACGCCTGCGAACGGCCGCAACGCAAAGCGCTCTGGATGCTTCGAGGCTTCCTGATCCATGGCTCGGGCAGCGGCAAGCCCGGTGTCCGGATTGAGATAGGCGATGGCGCCAAGCTGTTCATGCGCGTCGCAGGCGGCAAGTGCCGCCTGCATGGCATCCACACAGGCAAGCTTGCCAGACTTGATCGCGCCGGCCAGCTGGGTGGCATCGGCGAATGATGGGCTGCCCATGATAGAGCCGGAGAATTACTTCGGCTGATCCGGTACTTTCGGCACTTCGAAGGTACCGGCCTTAATGTCGGCACGGACCTTTTCCATTGCGGCTTCCGCCTCTGCCGGAGCAATGCCCTTGACATAGACGATGTCGCTGCCGCCTTCCTTCATCAGGCCGTAGGCCGTGTAGTTGCGGCCGACGGGCTTGCCGGCGGCAACATCGGCGATCGCCGCATTGAGGATGGGACGGAAATACCACATGGCATTGGCAAAGACGGTATCAGGATAGCGCGGCGTATAATCGATCAGCGATCCCACGGATTTGATGTGACGCTCCTTGGCGGCATCCGCCGTGCCGATACGCTCGCCGAAGAGAACGTCGGCGCCGGCATCGATCTGCGCAAGACCAGCCTCGCGCGCCTTCGGCGGATCGAAGAAGGTGCCGATGAAGGAGACGAGGTGCTTGCAGTCCGGGTTGACCGCCTTGATGCCGGCGGCAAAGGCATTGATCAGCATGTTGACTTCGGGGATCGGGATCGCGCCGACGGAGCCGACGACATTCGACTTGGTCATCTTGCCCGCCAGCATGCCGGCGAGATAGGCGCCGTCATAATTCCATGTGCCGAAGACACCGAAATTACTGCCGGCGGCCTCGCCGCTGGAGCCAAGGACGAAAGCCGTGTCTGGATAATCGGCGGCGACCTGACGTGCCTCCTTCTCCACGGCATAGGCCTCGCCGATAATCAGCTTGTTGCCCTGCTCGGCATATTCGCGCATGGCGCGGGGATAGTCCGTGCCCGAGACGCCCTCGGAAAACACATATTCGATCACTCCTTCCTTGGCTGCGTCTTGCAGCGCCTTGTGAAGACAGGAGTTCCAGGCATTTTCGACCGGCGAGGCATGAATGCCTGCGACCTTGAGCGGCGCAGCCGCGCGGGCGGCTGGCGCCAGCGTGCTGACGCCGAGGGCAATGCCGGAGGCTATGACGGCACGGCGCGAGAGTATGATTTGATTGGTCATTTTTCAGTTCCCCTGCTTTTTGATCATTTGGTAAAAATCATAGGAGGGGGCTAAAAAAGTGTCAAGCAACAGGCGTGCCCAAATAATATGCGAAGCGCATGATGTCTGCTCGTCACATTCGCCAATAAACAGTCCATGTAGCCGGTATTCAATCGTCTTGCAGGTTGTCTCCCATGGCGGCTTGCGCCAAATGTGGAATTCACAGCGCTTAATGCCAAGAATGCTTATTTGAGGACCGATAGGAGCGGGAGCGGCAATCGGTAAAATCCGTTGAAACAATTGTATTCTTCGTTAACTAGCTCACTTCACTCAATGTTTTGGTTTTCGTGCGATAACCGGACCAAAGGTAAGGTGATCCATGCAAGAGCTTCCAGTTTCATCAAAAATCATTAAATCCGTCTTCTTCGGCCCGGACGACGGGCGACTTTACATCCGTTTCAAAAACGGCGAGGAGCGTCAGTTTACCGGCGTTCCGCAGAAGGCCGCAATTGCCATGGTGAAGGCACCTTCACCCGGCCAGCACTATATCGAGCATATCCGCACCCAGTTCGAACGCGTCGCTTGAGACGATAGTTCAAAGCCGGCCGTTTCGCCTTGAAGATGCCGGATGGGGCTTGTTGCTCTCCGGCCACAAGTTGCCTGCATGCTGGGTAGGCTTATCCATTAATGCATTGATAAACGACGAGTTGCGCTATCTACATCGGTCAGGACCATCTCCCAGGGAGGACGCGGCGTGATTGATGAAAAGCAGCTTATATCCAAGATCACCTGGAGGCTCATGCCCTTCCTGGGGATCCTTTATCTGATCGCCTACATCGATCGCCAGAACGTCAGCTACGCAAAACTGCAGATGGTCGGCGATCTCGGCATGAGCGAATATGCCTATGGTCTCGGCGCCTCGCTGTTCTTTATCGGCTATTTCATCTTCGAAGTACCGAGCAACCTGCTTCTCGACCGATTCGGAGCAAGCAGATGGTTCGCGCGTATCCTGATATCCTGGGGTGCTGTCACGGTCGCGCTCGCCTATACGCAGAACGCCACCATGTTCTATATTCTTCGCTTCCTGCTCGGCGCCTGCGAGGCAGGCTTCTTTCCCGGTGTGCTCTATCTGCTGACCCTTTGGTATCCTTCGGCCTATCGCGGCACCATGGTCGGGCTTTTCATGATCTTCAGCGCCTTTGCCAATGCGATCGGTGCGCCGCTCGGTGGCGTGCTCCTGGATCTGAATGGGCTCTATGGCATCGCCGGCTGGCAGTGGGTCTTCCTCGTGACCGGCGTTCCCGCGATCATCGCCGGCTTCGTCACGCTGTTTTACCTGCCGGACCTGCCTGCCAAGGCGAGTTTTCTCGACGATACGGAAAAGCGCTGGCTTGAAGATAGGCTCGCGGTCGAAAACTCGGCCATGGAGCAAAATGCCGCCGATGGTTTCAAGGCGCTTGTCAATCCGCGCGTGCTGCTGATGGCGCTTTGCTACATCGGTTTTCCGCTGGCCGCTTATGGACTCAGCTATTGGTTGCCGACCATCGTGAAGAATTTCGGCGTCAGCAATACGACGAACGGCCTCCTCAACATTATTCCCTGGCTCCTGGTCGCCATCGCCCTTTACGCAGTGCCGGCAGCGGCGGACAAGGCGGAATCGAAAACGCCCTATATCGTCATCCCGGCTTTGATCGGCGCCATAAGCCTGGTCTTATCCGCTGTCATTCCCGACCATACGCTGCAGTTTGCTTTCCTTTGCATCGCTGCCGCCGGCATCTTCGCCGGCCAACCGGTCTTCTGGAGCCTGCCGTCGCGCTTTCTTCAGGGCGCGGGTGCTGCAGCCGGCCTTGCCGCAATCAACTCCGTCGGTAATCTCGGCGGATTCATCGCCCAGAACGTCGTCCCCTGGATCAAGGATTCCACCGGAAGCACCATCGCACCGATGTTCTTCCTTGCCGCTTGCCTGCTGGCCGCGGCGCTATTGGTTTTCGTCATCGGACGCATGGTGCCACGCACGCCGCGGCGAGGCGATCTTGGCGATGCAAATGCGGCGCGCGTGAAGTGAACACGAGCGAAATCAGGCGATCACTCGCCCTGGTGAAAAGGACGGGGGCTCTCCAGGCGCTAAAGTATTTTTTCGCCATGAGCAGAGTACTTTGGAATCGGCCTGCCATTGGCCGCGATGGCAACAATGCGTCAGAAGTGGACATTAGTGCTGGTAAGTGCGTTGGCCGAAATTGGGCCGCGAGCGGAATGTCCGCTATTGGATGTCAGAGACAATCATGTCGCCTTCAGTTGGAGCGCGGCAACCGGTCGGCAGATTGGCTTGAGAAATAGCGTGCGGGCGTGGTGCCGAGCGCCTTCTTGAACATCACGATGAAGGCGGTCGGGGACTCGTAGCCGAGATCGCTCGAGACCCTCTGCACCGACGCGCCGCTGGCCAGTTCGCGCAAGGCGATGACAAGATGCAACTGGCGCCGCCACCGGCCGAATGTCAGTCCGGTTTCTTCGACCATCAGCCGCTTGAGGGATCGCTCGCTCATGGCGACATGTGCCGCCCAGTCAGCAAGTGTGCGGCGATCGCTTGGGTCATCCGTCAAGGCAGCGGTGATCGCGTTGATCTTGGGATGATGGGATGCGGGCAGCGACAGCGCCTCTATCGGCATCTGCGCCAGTTCGTCCAGCATGACCCTGACCAGACGCTCAATATGTTCATTCCCGGCAAAATTGACCGGCACATCTGCCAGGCGCAGGATCATCTCACGCAGCATCGGCGAGACAGAAAGGGTGCAGCACTCCATAGGCAGCGCCGCTGCGCCGGGCTCGACGAACAGGTAAGAGAGATGGGCGTTGGACGTGGCCTGGTTGCTGTGAAGAATGCTCCCCGGTATCCAGACGCCGCAATCCGGTGGAACAATCCAGAGGGCGTTCTCCGTCCTGCAGGTGACGGCGCCGTGCAAGGCCATGACAAGCTGTCCCTGGCGATGCTGGTGCAGAGGCACTTCGGCCTTGTACTGGCTGAAGTCGAGACGCACGGCGAATGCCGTGCGATCCACATTATCGGGATCGAACTCAGCATAACAGCTCAGCAACGCTTCGGAAGATTGGCCTGATTTAGAGATCATGTGGCATTATCTCCAAATTCGCCAGAACCTGCAATGGGCTACCGTTCAGTGATCAATCATTGAACGGAGTGTGTTATGAGAATTGCTGTCGTTGGTGCAACGGGACGAGTTGGGGGCAAGCTTACCCGAACCCTTTTGAGCGCCGGGCATCAGGTCAGGGCCCTGTCCAGAGGTGGCCCGGCGCTGGAAGAGCTGGTTTCGCTCGGCGCAGAGCCCTTCATCGGAAGCTTTGATGAGGGGACGGGTGATCTCCACGCATTTTTCCGCGATGTCGATGCCGCGTTTCTGATGGTCAAGACAGACTGGAACAAGATCAAGACAGACTGGAACGACTTCGAGGGTCACTATCGCGTCGTGGCTCAGCGTTTTGTCGATGCGCTTGAAAAGTCCGACGTCAAGCTGGCCGTGAGCCTGACCGCCATGGGGTCCGAGGTCAACGCGAAGACCGGCCATTTCGAGTGCTTCCACCATCTCGACACCAAGCTCAACGAACTGGGCTCGATCAATCTGGTTCACCTGCGTGGCGCCTGGTTCATGGAAGATACGGCTCAGTGGATCAGGCCGGTTGCGAGATATGGCCGCATTGGGTGGTCCTGCCTGCCGGATCTGAAGATGCCATGGGTGGCAATCGATGACATCGTCTGGCTGGCTGCCAGGGAACTGACCAATCCGAGAGGCAGACACCGGGTCAACCTTGAGGTCGGTTCTGAGGACATCTCCATGAATGACCTGGCCGCGATCATCTGCGCTCAGATCGGCAAGCCGGTCGACTATCGCTACATCGACACGAAGCGCGAAGAGGTGAAAGCCGAATTCATCGGGCGGTTCGGGACGCCGGAAAAATGGAATTACGACGTACTGACGACTGAAGCCCTGAACAGCGGCCTCGTCAAGTTCCACGGGCAGCACGAGGATCGTCCGCAACTGCCGACGTCGATGGAAGCGTTCATCCGCGACGTCTGGAAGCCAAGCTACCTGGCAAACGCGGCGCCCCTGGAAGATGAGCCGGAGACCTTTGCTCTGTGGTGCGCGAGGGACTAACCCCCTCGCAGGCAGCTCATTCCGGCTGGCTGCAGTATCCCTAACGTCGGCCTATAGCCGACGCTGACGAGGCGATACGACCAGGGGAATGGCAGCTTCCGGGCGGTCCCACGAACCGCCTCCTGTCCGAAATGAAGGCGCGAAGGCGCCTCTCGGTAGACGAACTTTCCTTGTCCGCTTAGGGCCGACTGCGGTCATGGCACAAAGTGGAACCGCGAAGTCCAGCGGCTCCACCTTTGAGTTAGCGGCTGAGCGATAAAGGTCGTCAGAGATTGTCACGCAAAGGCATAGGAGCCGTCTGGACGCTTCGGCACGCGCCGCTGCCAATGGATGTAGCCTTCCTCCTCCATCGCCTTCTCGTCCATGTCGACACCCCAGCCGGGTCGGTCGGGCCTGAGCTCGAGATAGCCGTCCTTCGGCAGATAGGGATCGACGACGTAGCGGGTTTCGCCTTGTCGCTGCTCGACTTCGTTGCCGCCATAGACATAGGCCTGGCCCTTCGGCAGCCGGTATTCGAGGATCTTGAAGTTCTGTGCGGCGGCCGAGAAGTGCACGTTGACGGCGGTGGCGAGCGGACCCATCGGATTATGCGGTGCAACGCCGACGAAATGCGCTTCGGCGATCGTCGCGATGCGGCGCATCTCGCTGATGCCGCCGACGACGCAGATATCGGGCTGGATCAGGTCGGCGCCCTTGACCTGCAGCAGGCGCAGAAACTCGTTGCGGTTATAAAGGGACTCGCCGGTCGCCAAGACGCAGTTGAGGCCCTGCTTCAGCTCACCCCACATTTCGATGTTCTCGGGACGCAGCGGCTCCTCGTAGAAAAGCGGATCATAAGGAGCAAGCGCATTGCCGAGCTGGCGTGCGGCGACCGGTTCGAAGATCTTGGCATGGGCGTCAAAAGCGATCTCATAGTCGTCGCGCACGGTTTCGCGCAGCGAGCGGAAATAATCGGCCGATGCCTTGACGACATTGCCCCAGCGATGGGCATGCATGTCGATGCGCCAGGGGCTGAGCTTGAAGGCGGTAAAGCCCCATTCGGCATTCAAGCGGTCGAGCTCGTCGCGTGCAGCCGGCGCATCCGGTGCGGTATAGACGCCGGCATAGACCTTGATGCGGTCGCGCACGGCGCCGCCAAGCAGCTTGTAGACCGGAACATTGAGGGCCTTTGCCGAGAGATCCCACAGGCAATGGTCGAGCGCGGAAATCGCAGAAAGCCCCAAAGCGCCGGGCGGAAAGCGGCTCTGCTGGATCAGCAGGTTGACGAGATAGTCGATGCGGCTCGGATCCTGGCCGGCGATGAAGCCATAGAGATAGTCGAGGATCGGCGGCAGCGCCAAATCCGGGCCGTGATTGTAGCATTCGCCCCAGCCGGTCAGTCCGTCATCCGTATCGAGCGCTACGATGACGCGCGGCCGATCCTTGTCGCGGGTCATGAATACCCGCATGCGGTCGATCTTCATCTTACCTTCCTTCTATCGATTGACATGAATGCAGCATGGGAGATGCCGCAGGTTGGGAAATCGCCGCCGTGCCGAGCCGACGGCGGATCCGTGGCGAATGGGTGCCGGGGCAATGTCGAGGTAGCCCCTCACGCGGCACTGCCGTTCTTCACGGTCTCAGGCTCGACATAGCGGAAGCGTCGCGAGCGATCCCGATCGCGGGGATCGGGGCGCGGGATCGCTGAGATCAGCGCCTGCGTATAGGCATGTTCGGGTGAATTGCAGACCTTGTCGGCATCGCCGACCTCAACCAGCCGCCCCTTGTACATGACGCCGACGCGATCGCACATGTAGCGGATAACGCCGATGTCATGGCTGATGAAGATGTAGGCAAGGCCAAGTTCATCCTGCAGGCTCATCAAGAGATCAAGCACCTGCGAGCGCACGGAGACATCGAGAGCCGACGTCGCCTCGTCGGCAACGATGACACGCGGATTGAGGGTGATCGCACGCGCAATGCCGATACGCTGGCGCTGGCCGCCGGAAAAGGCATGCGGATAGCGCTCGCGCGTCCTTGGATCGAGGCCGACTTGCTCCATCAAATGGCAGACGCGTTCGTCGAGCGCCCGGCCTTTGGCGATGCCGTTGACGAGCAATGGTTCACCGATGATCTGTGAGACGGTCATGCGCGGATTGAGCGAGCCGAACGGGTCCTGGAACACCATGCGCAGTTCGCGGCGCGCTGCCGCCAAAGCCGTTCCCTTGGCGCTTGCCAGATCCGTGACATCGCCATCCGCGCGGCGATAGAGGATTTCCCCGGCAGTCGGATCGATAAGGCGCATGATCGAGCGGCCCATCGTCGTTTTGCCCGATCCGCTCTCGCCGACGATGCCAAGCGTTTCGCGCGGCAGAAGCGAGATCGAGACATCGTTGAGGGCGCGGACCTCGCCAAAGGCCATAGACACATTGCGCAATTCGAGGATCGGCGCAGCGGATCTGTCGAGCGGCGGCCGGGCAAGGCGGATTTCGGCCTTCCTTTCGAGCTTCAGAACCGAGCCGATCAGCATGCGGGTATAATCGTCCTTCGGCGTATGGAAGATCTGCTCGACCGGCCCGTATTCCTTAACGACGCCGTTATGCATGACGAGCACGTCATCAGCGATCTGGGCGACCACGCCCATGTCGTGGGTGATGAACAGCACCGCCATGCCATTGGCCTTCTGCAGCCGGGCGATGAGGTCGAGGATTTCTGCTTGGGTCGTTACGTCAAGCGCCGTCGTCGGCTCGTCGGCGATCAGAAGCTGCGGTTTGCAGGCAAGCGCCATGGCAATCATGGCGCGCTGGCGCATGCCGCCCGAATATTGAAAAGCGTAGCGGTCCACGGCCTTTTCCGGGGAGGGGATTTCCACCTGCTTCAGAAGCGAAATCGCCTCGGCACGCGCCTCCGCCTTGCTCATCTTCGTGTGAAGGCGAAGTGCTTCCATGATCTGGTCGCCGACGGTGTGGACCGGCGAGAGCGAGGCCATCGGCTCCTGGAAGATCATGGCAATGTCGCGCCCGCGGATCGATCTGATCTGACGGCCGCGCGGATTGAGCTTGACGAGATCGACCGAACTGCCGCCGGCCCCATTGAGGAGAATCGAACCGCTGGTGATGCGGCCGGGGGCATCGACGATCTGCAGGATCGAGCGTGCGGTCACGGATTTGCCCGAGCCGCTCTCTCCGACGACGCAAAGCGTCTTTCCAGGTTCGATGGCGAAGGAGAGATTGTCGACCGCGCGAAACGTGCCCGTTCGCAAAGGGAAGTCGACAGTCAGGTTCTTGACCTGCAGCAGCGGGCGGGCATTGCTCATGGAAACGATATCGATCATGCCGGCCTCATTTGTTGTAGGGATCGGCCGCGTCGCGCAGGCCATCGCCGAGAAGGTTCAGAGCCATGACGGCAATGACGACGGCGACACCTGGCAGGAACAGCCATGGGGCCGTTGCGATCGAGCGGATGTTCTGTGCCTCGCGCAGCAGCACGCCCCAGGAGATGGTCGGCGGCTGCAGACCCAGTCCGAGGAAGGAAAGGGAGGTCTCTGCCAGGATCATCGCCGGCACCGCAAGCGTGATGGACGCGATGATATGGCTCGCAAAACTCGGCAGCATATGGCGGAAGATGATGCGCCCCTCACTGGCGCCATCGAGCCTGGCAGCGTCAACGAATTCTTCCGTTCGCAGCGACAGGAAGCGACCGCGCACGACGCGGGCAAGCTGCGCCCAGCCGGTCAATGACAGGATGATCGTGATCATCATATATTGAAGTGCCGCCGGCCAGCCTTGCGGCAGGGCGGCCGCCATGGCGAGCCAGATGGGAATGGTCGGCAGCGACAGCACGAAATCGATCAGGCGTTGGATGAAAAAGTCGAGCTTGCCGCCGTAATAGCCTGAAATCCCTCCGAGAACGATGCCGAGCAGAAGCGAAAAGAACACGCCGACGAGACCGATCGACAGCGAGATCTGCGCGCCCTGAACGGTACGGCTGAAGACGTCGCGACCGAGCCGATCCGCCCCGAACAGAAGAAGGGGCGTCGACTTGTCCGAGGATGCCAGCAGATGGATGTTGCTCGTGAAAAGCCCGAGCACGGAATATTCATAGCCGCGCCCGAAGAGGGTCACGGAAACCCGTTTGGTCGTATCTTCCTTGAAGATCGCCGCCAGTGTTTCCGGATCGCGCGTGAGCTTCAGCGGATAATAGTGCAGCCCTATGGAGAAACCGTTCCCGGTATCGATGAAATGCACGCGCTGCGGCGGATGGAAAGTCGCCCGCGCATTTTGCTGATAGGGATCGTTGATGGCAAAGAAGCCCGGCACGATCGCAACGATATACATCATCACGGTGACGACGAGGGCGACCATGGCGAGCTTGTGGCGGCGGAAGGCCCACCAGATCAGCTGCCATTGTGAGGCGACCGCGGCGCGGTCGGGGCGGAGATTTGTAACGGCAATATCGGCCATGGGCTGCTCCTATTCCAACCGGATGCGGGGATCGACGAGGGCAAGCAGGATGTCGCTGATGAGTGACCCGATCAGCGTCAACGCGCAGATCAGCAGTATGAAGGCACCGGCAAGATACATGTCCTGCGCCATCAGCGCCTGGAGCAGCAGCGGTGCCGCCGTCGGCAGGTTAAGAACGATCGCCACGACGACCGACCCCGAGATCAGGTTGGGCAGCAGCCAGGCAATGGTCGAGATGAAGGGATTGAGCGCGATGCGCAGCGGATATTTGACCAGCAGCCGGAACTCCGAAAGGCCTTTGGCGCGGGCGGTCGTCACATAGGGTTTGGGCAGCTCGTCAAGCATGTTGGCGCGCATGACGCGGATGAGGCTTGCTGTCGATGAGACGGCGAGAATGATGACGGGAAGCCAGATATGCGCGAGCAGGTTCAGCATCTTGGCGATGCTCCAGGGCGCGGTCTCGAATTCGGAAGAGAACAGACCGCCGACATCCTGGCCGAACTCCACCGCCGCAACATACATCAGCACCAGAGCGAGCAGGAAGGACGGGATGGCGAGGCCAAGGAAGGTGAAGGCGGTAAAGAGATAATCGCCGATCGAATATTTCTTGACGGCGGAATAGACCCCGATCGGCAATGCGATCGCCCAGGTGGCGATGAGGGTCGCAAGCGCCAGCACGAGGGTCAGCGCCATGCGCTCCCAAATCAGGCCTGAGACCGGTTGTTGCCATTCGAAGGAGATGCCGAAATCGCCGCGCGTGACGATGTTCCAGATCCATTTCAGATATTGGATGAGCATCGGTTGGTCGAGGCCGAAGCGTTCGCGCAGCTGCGCGGCGGTGTTCTGATCGACCACCTCGTTCGAGGAAGCGAGCGTGGCGATATAGGTCGTCACATAGTCGCCTGGGGGCAGCTGGATCAGCACGAAGGCGAGGAAGCTGATGGCGAAAAGGGATGGGATCATCCATAAAAGGCGTTTACCGATGAAGACCAGCATGGCTATTTCTCGCAGTGGGTGCTGCAGCAAGCAGCTCGGCATGAAGGAAAGCGCCGCCCATACAAGGCGGCGCCAAATTCGTGTCATCAGCTGGTGAAGAAGAATTGCTGCGGCATGGCCGGCCCCGGATTGGGCCATGACCAGCTGTCCGGCTGTTTTTCCGGCACATTGTGCAAATTGTTGCGGATGATCCCAAAGCCGCCGACGCCAAGGCAAAGCCCAACGGTTTCAAACTCTTCGGCGGCGATGTCGAAGATCTGCTTCATGACGGCGCCGCGCTTGTCGAGATCGGCCGTCGAGCGGGCCTCGTCGAAGAGCTTCATGCGCTTCTTCTGGCTTTCCGGCGGCTCTTCGCCCTTCTTGCCGTTCGATGTGTACCAGACCGTCCACGGAATGGCGTAGCGCGAGCCCTGCGGATGGAAGGCGAAGAAATCACGCGGATCGAGCATGGGATCGAGGCCGCCTGGCCCCGGCCAGACCTGGGCGTCATGGGCATTGTCATCACCGCGGGTGTAATAGAGCGCGCGCTCGATCGTGTTGACTTTCATGTCGACGCCGATCTGCGCCCAATGTGCCTTCACCAGTTCGAGAGCGTCGACCAGATCGGGATAGAGGGTCGGAATGACGTCGATGGCGAAGAAGACCTTCTGGCCGTCCGGCCTCAGACGGAAGCCGTTCGCATCCTTCTTGCCGTAGCCGGCCTGATCGAGCATGGCGCCGGCCTTGTCGGGATCGTAGCCGGTGAATTGCCGCGCGTATTTTTCATTGTACCAGGGATGCTCCGGTCGCGGCCCGGCCTGGTAGGGCTGGCTCTGGCCGAAGTAGACGATGTCGATGATTTCCTGCCGGTTGATTCCGAGCGAGAGCGCCTGCCGGACCGATTTGTCGGCAAACATCTTGCGCATGGCCGGATCTTTGTGGGTGATATTGAAGTAGATCTGGCATTGCTGCGAGGTCGAAGGGACAAGAGTTAGAAGACGATAGTCACCCTTCTTCATGTTCTGCGACAGCGTCGGCTTGTTAGCAAGCACGCTGATATGGCGTTCCTGAATATCGATCTTGCCGGAGATGACGTTCAGCATCAGCGATTCCACATCCTGCGAAATGCCGAAATTGATCTCGTCGACATAGGGAAGCTGGTTGCCTGATGTATCGACCTGCCAGAAGTAGGGGTTGCGGGTCATGACGACGCGGGTGGCACCGCCGGTATAGGGCTCCTTGACGACCCAGGGATCGAGCGTCGGCTTGTCCGGATTGCCCCAGCGCGAGGGGATCTCGATGTCGCCGCAGCGCGCGCGGAAAAATTCGGGCCAGCTGTTGGCGCCTGCCTTCTTGGCATCCTCGGCAACGTTCGGATTGTATTTCGGCAGGAACTGGCTGCAATAGTGCTTGGGAAACAGCGTCGGATGCTGGCCAAGCGGGGTTGCGAGGTTTTCCAGATAAAGCGCGTTCGGCGCCGCGAAGGTGAATTTCACCGTGTAGTCGTCGATCTTCGTGACATCGACGGCCTTGCCGGCGACCGAAAGCTGCGCGGGTGCTGCGCTATAGAGATCGGTATTCTTGACGCAGTCCTCGATAGCGAAGACGACGTCGTCTGCGGTGAACGGATGGCCGTCCGACCAGCGCGCGCCCTGGATGAGATAGAAGGTGAACTGGGAGGCATCGGCATTGACGTCCCAGCGCTCGGCGAGGTTCGGCAACACCTGGGTGAATTCGAGGTTCCAGCGCACCAGGCTTTGGTTGCCCACCATGCGCAGGATACCGTTGTGGTCGGAGGAGCCGCGCAGGCCCCGCCGCAACGTCCCGCCATACGTGCCGACCTTTTCGTAAGGCGTGACCACCATGGGCTTTTTCGGCAGCCGGTCGGCCAGCGGCGGCAGCTTGCCGTCCTTGACCAGTGCAGCCAGGGCGGGCGCCTCGCCACCTGCATCGGCAGCGTTGAGACGGCCGGCCAGAGACAGGGCTGCCATTCCCGCCATGCCTCCGAGGACGGCACGCCTGCTCACGCCGCGGGACACTGTTTCATCGCGCATCGATTCCTCCCGTTTTGATCTCGGCCGGGTTTTCCCTGAGCCGATACGACAAGCTCCCAACCCGTCGCCATTGCACCCCTCTGGCGCCGCGTCGAGACCATATTACGTTCTCAGATAATTACAAGAGTTGACAGATTTTTACAGATTTAGTAGCTCTGTCGCGCAGGAAATGCGCTATGCCCGCCGCTGGCCGGCATTCACAAAGGACGATGATGAAACTCTCTGTCGCCAACGATTCCGGTGCGGGCGCGACGCGCTTCGGCGACATCATCTATGAGAGGATCGTCGGCATGATCGCGGACGGGCAGTTTCCGGTGAACGAAAGACTGCCGGCGGAAGCCAAGCTCGCCGAGATGTTCGGCGCGTCACGGCCTGTCGTGCGCGACGCCCTCGAACGGCTGCGCGCCGACGGCTTGATCGTCTCGCGCAAGGGGTCCGGTTCCTATGTGCGCCAAAAGCCGGATTCCTCGGTCCTGAAAATGGTGCCGGTGGGATCGCTCGCCGACGTCCAGCGCTTCTTCGAATTTCGCGCCGGGCTCGAAGCGGAAGCGGCCGAGCTTGCGGCGCACAACTGGCAGCCTGATGACAAGGAGCGGATCACGGCGGCGCTTCAAAAGATCGAACAATGTCTTGGCGAGGGACGGCTCGGCGCGGAAGAGGACCAGGAGCTGCACGATGCGATTGCGATCGCCACCGGCAACCAGTTCCATATCACCGTCCGCGAATTGTTCAGGCCGCACTTCGCCATCGGTCACTCGGTGACCCGCAGCCTCAGTCTCAAGCGGACGCCGGAGCAGATCCGCAGCGTTCAGGACGAGCATGCTGTCATCGTGCAGGCGATCTTCGCGCGGCAGGAGACCGAAGCGCACGATGCGATGAAGCGGCACATACTGAATGCGCGCGCCCGCATGTTCCAGGGCGTTTAGGGAATTGAACGAGGCTCAAGCGAGGTGAAGGCTTCTTTAAGCGTCCTTGTTTTCGCCTCGATGGGTGATGAAGGGTAAGGTAGGAAGATGAGCATTGAAACCATGCGGCAGGCGCTGACCGGCGTATCCGGCGTTCCGGTCACGGCCTATGATGCAAATGGCAATGTAGAGCCGCAGGTGACCGCCAAGGTCTACCAGCGCGTGGCCGCAGCCGGCATTCACAACATCGTCGCGGCAGGCAATACCGGCGAGTTCTATGCGCTGACGCCGGAGGAAATCCGCCGCGTCCACGAAGCCGCGATAAAGGGCGTCGACGGCAAGGCACCGGTGACGGCCGCAATCGGCCGTTCCCTACGCGAGGCAATCGGCATGGCCAGGGATGCCGCTTCGATCGGCGCCTCTGCCGTCATGTCGCATCAACCGGTAGATCCTTTCGCCGCCCCTGCCGCGCAGATCGACTATTTCCGCGATCTGGCGGAGGCCTCGCCCCTGCCGCTTGTGGCCTATGTCCGTGCCGAAGGCTTCAGCGTCGATGACATGGTTCGTCTGGCAGGCCACGGCAACATTGCCGGCATCAAGTTCGCGACGACGGACCTGATGCTGCTTTCGCGGGCGATCGCCGCTGCCGATCCGAATGGCGCACTGTTCGTCTGTGGCCTGGCCGAAAGCTGGGCTCCGGCATTTGCCGCCGCCGACGCACGCGGCTTCACCTCCGGCCTCGTCAACGTCGCACCAAAGCTGTCGCTTGCCGTTCTCGCGGCCTTGGCGAAGGGAGACTTCGCCGCTGCCCGCGCCATCGTCAACAAGCTCGAGCCATTCGAGCGCATGCGCACGAAGTTTCGCAACGGTGCCAATGTCACGGTCGTCAAGGAAGCGGTCACTTTCTCCGGCCTGAATGTCGGCCCCGTTCGTGTTCCGGGATTGCCATGCCTTGATCAGAAGGATCGCGAGGAATTGTTTGCCCTGCTTCGTGCCTGGCGGGATGCAGGCGAGCTTTCTGCCGGCTGACGCGCGGCGTCGATATCTGCGAATTTCGTCGGGAACCCAACGTGACGCCGCCGAAAGATCGAGCTTCGGCGCCCAAAACGACATATGGGACGGGTGCCTGATGCCACAACGCTCCTATCCTCCTCTTCAGATCGACGCTAGAGGCGGGTGTCCGCCTAAAATCGGCAGCCACGCGGGTATCGGCGATGCCGGGCCTAAGTTGAAAAAGGGTCTTGAATTCTTGTAGTCCGCCGTGGCCTGCACTCTTCTCGTGGGTGCGACATTGGGTCGAATGAGATAGATGTTCGATACTCAGGGCCGCCTGATCGGCCAGAACGCGCAGCAATGTCCCATCGTCGAAATATGGAGCGACGAGCCAATGGTCACGACACGAGCCGTGCTGGCTGTCCTTGCTGCGTCACCAATTCGACCGCTTGCTTATCAAACGAGACAAAGGTTTCGCCGCCCAACCAATTACCCTCATAGGCCATGATCCCATCGGCAAAGTCACCGCCAGCTTCGAGGATCGCAAGCCCGGCCTCCACCGCGGGACGGTTCATCACGACATTGCCCGCGTCCAGCAAATCACGGATTGTCGCGGCTATATCTTCTTTTGACAACTTAGCGCCACGGCGCAGTATCCAAACGAGCTCACATAGGCACGGCAAGGAAACGGCGATTAATGACGCCTCCTTCAGAAGTTTGCCGGCAGTCTCCGCCTGCTTTGCGTCGTCCTGCAAAACAGCCCGAACTAAGATATTCGTATCGACGGATATCTTCATTCTTCTCCTGCCCAGCCAGAGGCGGCAATCTCATTCATTTCTCCGATCGTCAGCGGCTTTTTGATCTTGCCAGCATGCCGCCCGATGAATTTATCTATAGTCCCGGTTGGCCGGGCCGCCTTTACTCGAAGCTCACCGCCCGGGAGCTTGTCGAATTCGATCCGCTCTCCGGGTTTGATGCCTAGGTGCTGCAGCAAATCCCGCTTGAGCGTGACCTGACCTTTCATCGTTACAGCTAGAGACGTCATAGGAATTTTCTCCTTCGTAAGATCCATCCATATGGTAATTGAAATCCACATTACCAGCAAGCCGAATCAGAATATGGTCGTGTCAGTCGGCTGGACCGCGTGCGGGCGGAGGACGCTTTTTATCGACCTAGAAATCTGAGCGGCAATCTCCAAGCAGAAGCGGCGACGACAATGCCCAAGCTGTTTTGATCAAGCTAAAAGCCATTTTGCGCGACAGAGCAGAACGAACGGCTAGAGTCACTATGGGACACTGTCGGCGAACTTCGCGGCATGCGCATATGTCGCCAAGTGAAGTGGACGTGCTCTAGCAGAAGCTTATTGGCAAAGCGCAATGACAGGCGGCAATTTAATCATATTGAAGCGGTCCCATCGGCTTTGCGGTCCCCCAATACAAACTCATTTGTCCGGTGTAACGGCCTCAGCACTTATATTCCTGTCTGCGCTTCGTGACGACGGTCGTGGTTAGGGCGCGTGCACCGTAAACTGCAGATAGGCTGCAAGGCTGATTGCCGAAAGCGCCACGATGACGACTGGTTGGGAGAGGCTTTTGCTGATGGCCGCTAGCATCAGGCCGAGCAGGATGATAGCGCCCCCCAGCAATAGCCCCTTGTCGGCGATGGACAATGCAAGGGCGGACAGGCTGACGGCGGCGGCGACCATCGTGACCGGCATCTGGTTTTGCAGACCGTCACCCTGGCTCGTAAATGTGAGCAGGAACCTGTTCCAGCTCAAACCGAGGGAAATGCTCAAAAGCAGCGGTAGAAGAATAGGCAGCATGATGATCGTCTTCCAATGGGTCGATCATGGAGACGCAATTCACGTGCCAATGAATGCAGATGGCGATCCGGCCGGATAAAACGCCATGCCGGCATGAATGATTGCCTGTTTGGGCGGCGATCTGCTGTACTGTTCAGCACTCTCCTGGGATCGACGGGCTCAAGCTTCGCCAGATAAAGGAGCATTGGTTGACGAGGGCGGGATCGGTATCGGGATCGACAGTTTTTGAAGCTCAAGTCCATGACGCTTTCCGGATCGAGACGGAGTGGCCCCGAGAGATCATCGATAGCATGGTCCGTTTTGGGTGATAATCACATCCATCGGAATGTCGTTATGAAGCGGATGAATGGTCTCGATCCGTTGCGATTCGAAGCCGACGCCGATGATCAGCGGCTTGCGATCGAGGGCGGCGAGGGTTCTGTCGAAAAATCCGCCTCCATAACCAAGACGGAAGCAATGTGGATCGAAGCCGACGAGCGGCGCTATGACGATATCTGGAACGGTTTGCCTGCCTTTTGCCGGCACGGGAATGTTCCATACGCCGCGTTGAAGCCGCTCCCCCATCTTCCATGACCGGAATATCAAGGGTTTCGCCTTGGCGACGACCACCGGCAACAGGCAAACCGCGCCACGGGCCGTTGAAGTCGCCATCCATCCTCTAAGGTCCGGCTCTCCGAGGAACGGCCAAAACAGGCTGATATGTTTGCCGGCGATATCAGCGACGACCTGATCGAGATAGGTCGCGATCGAGCGCGTATATTCCTGGCGTTCTGCGAATGGCAGGGCCTTCCTGTCGTCGATCAGCCTTTGCCGCTGCACTTTTCGCCACGCGAAAATATCTAAGACCCGGCTCTCGTTGGACGGAATGCCGCTATAGACCGGGTCGGCTTCGTGCAGCATGCAGGCGGGGGATGCGTATTCGCGAGGTTCTTCATCCGCTTGATTTCGATCTGATTTTGCCATCCGCTCTTTAACGCTCCGTCCTAACGCTCGATATCGAAACATGCTTGAGCTGCGAGAATGATTTTTGTATAGGGAATGATAGGGCAGCTTAATTCCTGAATCGAGATCTTTTCATTGGACCTTTCATCGATCGAGATATTTTTGGCCGTCGCCGGTGCTCGCAGCGTGACGAAGGCTGCGAAAGCCGTCGGGCGCGTGCCATCGAACGTGACCACACGCATCCGGCAGCTGGAGGACGATCTAGGCGTCTTGCTCTTCAGCCGCGACGGCAAGAAGATGACGCTGACGAAAGAAGGCGAGACGTTTCAGCTCTATGCCAATCGACTTGCCGCGCTGGCGCTCGAAGCGCGTCAGGCGGTCAGGCCCCAGCCTCCATCGGGCACATTGCGCTTGGGAACGATGGAAAGCACGGCGGCGAGCCGGCTGCCCGCGGCGCTCAGCCAATTCAATCACATGTGGCCGGATGTATCGCTCCAACTGACCCTTGGCTCCTCCCGTGACCTTGCCCGAGATGTTCTGAACGACGTACTGGACTGTGCGCTGATTGCCTTGCCGCCAAAAGCGATGTTGGATGACGATGCGAGTTTTGAGGCCGATCTCACGCAACTCGAGGCCGAACCGGTATTTGTCGAGGATCTCTTGCTCGTCTTGCCATCCGGGCATCCATCAATCCGATCGGCCGCCGACCTGCGGGTCGGATCGATCGCCGCCCTGGAACCCGGATGCACTTATCGGCGGATTGCGGAAGGTTGGGCGCGCAAGTCGAGCACTTTGCCAACGACCGAACTCGGCTCCTACCACGCCATCCTGGCAAGCGTGGCGACCGGCAATGCGGCCGGTGTCATGCCGAAATCGGTCCTTGACCTCATGCACTGGCCGATGACGTCGGCGACGCACCAACTCGCCACGGTCGACACGATCCTGATCTCCCGCAAAAATGATCGCCCGAGCGCGTTCAATGCGTTTCATGAGGTCCTCAGCGCCACCAGGGGCAAGGGTCCGCGGCTGGTGCCGAACTAACCCTATCCCGTCGCCCAGCCACGAAATATCCTTCCGAAAAACTGGTTTCATATGCAGCATCCAAAGTCCCCCAAGGCGGGATCTAGCCGGTTTCGCCTGTTTTCGCCGATCCTTGCCGGAGCGACCTTACGCGAACGGCTGATCGCGTGTCTTGGCGCCTTGATCGGTATCGGTCTGACTGGGGTCATCAGTGGCTATCTTTTCGGGCAGGGGCCGCAGCTTCCGCTCATCGTCGCCCCGATGGGGGCGTCTGCGGTGCTGCTTTTCGCGGTTCCGGCAAGCCAGCTCGCCCAGCCGTGGTCGATCATCGGCGGCAATACTATTTCGGCGATGATGGGTATCATCGCGGCCTATTTCATCCGTGATCCGATCATCGCGATCGGCGTCGGCGTCTCGCTTGCGATCGGGGCGATGTCGTTTACCCGATGCCTGCATCCGCCCGGTGGTGCTGCCGCCTTGACCGCCGTTCTCGGCGGACCGGTCGTCGCGGGCTGGGGTTTCCTGTTTCCCTTCGTGCCGGTCTGCTTGAATTCCTGCATACTCGTCGGCCTCGGTCTGGCGTTTCACAAGCTCTCCAGGCGCAACTACCCGCATGTGGTTGCAAAGCCGGCCGAGAACACCCATCAGACACGCGATCTGCCGCCGCCCTTGCGCGTCGGCTTTCGCGAGGACGACGTCGATGCCGCCCTGGGCGTGTTCGACGAGACCTTCGATATCGATCGGGCAGACCTCAGCCGCCTGTTGCGGCAGGTCGAATTGCAAGCGGCGGTGCGGTCGCATGGAGACATAAGCTGCGCCGACATCATGTCGCGCGATGTCATCGCCATTGGCGAGGATGAAGAGCCGGATCACGCACGACATCTTCTCTTGAAGCACAATATCCGCACCTTGCCGGTGAGGGACCGCGAGGGTCGTCTGATCGGCACGGTCGGCCTGCGCGAACTCTCGGGCAGCTCTGACACCATCGTGAGCGTCGTATCGAAACCGGCCGTGGCCGATGCCGCCGATCCCGCCTTGTCGCTGTTGCCTGTTCTGACGGACGGACGGACGCATGCGGTCATCGTCGTCGATGCCGACTGGCGCATCCTTGGCCTGATATCGCAGACGGATCTTCTGAGTGCCATGGCACGGCTTCTGCCGATGAGCGATACCCCGGCATCGGTTGTCGCCTGATTCGCGTGCGAATGCTGCCCGATTCTACTGCCTGGTGATGAAATCCCTGAGCACGATGGCGTGATTGTGCTCGCTGTCCTTCGCACCATAAATAAGCGTCGCCTCCGATTGCCCGATCTGGTTTTTAAGCTTTTCCACCGCTTCCGCGTTCTTTTTGAGCTCATCCCGGTAGCGACGGCGAAACTCGTCCCATTTGTTCGGATCGTGACCGAACCATCGCCGCAACTCGGCGCTTGGCGCGACGTCCTTCAGCCAGCTGTCGATATGGGCATCGTTCTTGGCGATACCGCGCGGCCACAATCGGTCGACAAGGATACGTTTGCCGTCACGGTCGTCCGCGGGTTCATAAATTCGCTTGATGCGCACGGATATATCGGATCTCCGTCTTCAGCATATGTCGTCGCGAGACTGCACAGGCATTTCACGCCTGCGCGCGGCGTAGCTCCGTCGGTGATTGCCCAAATAGCCGTCGGAACAACCTGGCAAAGTGCGACGCACTGTCAAAACCCACTTCAAGTGCAATTTCAATGAGCGGCGCCTGTGTCTGAAGAACCAGCTGCTTGGCGCGTTCCATGCGAATGCGCGTATAGACGGCTCCGGGAGAGGTCTTCATTTCCTCCAGGAACAGGCGCTCGAGTTGTCGCCGGGACAGGCCAACGGATGCGGCAAGATGCTCCGTCGGCACGACGTCTTCGATATGGCTTTCCATGGTGATGAGCACCGCTTTCAGACGCGGGTCCTGGCATTCGATGGCGAGCGGCTTGCGCGGCTGGATATCCAGCCCGGATCGCGCCCGCTCGATTTGCAGCACTTCCAGAGCGTTGCGTTCAGCGTCCCTGCTGATATGCCGTCTGACAAGGAAAGCGGCCATATCGGCCGCGCTGCTGCCGCCGGCGCACGATCCGCGGCTGCGATCGAGATTGAACAGGCGGTCGGAACGAACCGGATTATCGGGGAACTGCTCTCGATAAGCCTGATAATGCAGCCAGCTGACGCAGGTCTGGTGCGTTTTCATCAGGCCGAGCCGCGCCAGAATGAAGGTGCCGGTGCAAACGCCGATCAGCGGGATTTTTTGAGCCGCGGCCTTCTTCAGATAATCGGCGGTCTGATTGTCGATCGTGATGTCCGTGTTCAAAAGCCCACCGACGACGACGATATAGTCGAATTCAAGCGGGGCGATAAAGTCCGATGTCGGCGCGACCTGAACACCGCAGCTGGAGGTGATGAGATGCCGGGTACTGCCCAACACCTGCCAGTCGGCCATGACCCTGCCGGATTTATCAGCCTCGTCGCTTGCCAGTCTCAGCGTATCGATAAACAGCGCGAAGGCGGAAAGGGTAAACGACCGCGCGAGAATAAATCCGACCTTCAAGGGACCATGCTTCAATTCTTGCTTGCCGGATTTCATCAAATGCCTCGCCTGTCCAAGCCCTTCTATTTGATCTGGAAACCATACGCCAAGGGATTCCGATCGTCGACGAAGATCGGTGTTGTGACCAATGACGCGCGTCCATCCTCTAACGCTCAGCTTGATGCCCCCGAAGTGTCCGATGTCGGCCTCGACGCGCCCCCCTCGAATATGGGACGCGCCTGACCGTGATTGTCGATGCCGTTTTGCAAGAGATGGCCGGCTGCTTGCTTCTCCGCAATGTCTTGATAGACTTCGGTTAAATGCTTCAAGCATGGCCTCTGCGAGCAACACGCAAACGAGCAGTTGGGGTTGGGATGAGGATTGTTACTCTGGATCATTTCGCCCGCTGTGTCGGGGAAGGATTCGAAATCGATATGGGGGGAGGCGCTCTTGTTCTGACGCTGACCGAGGCGCGACCTCTGCCTGAACGGGGTATCAAGGGAATGATGCGAGCGCCGTTTTCATTGCTGTTCCGCAGCATGTCAAAGATCCTGCTGCCGCAGCAGATTTACAGGCTGAACAACGCCACGCTTGGAATTCTCGACATATTCCTGGTTCCCGTCGCCAGAGATAAGGACGGGATCATCTATCAGGCAATCTTCAATTGATGCCTGACGATTGAGGCGTCGATTTCAACGGGAGCTGATGCGAGCGCCATTCCATGCCGATGTGGGTATCGGTGCTTTCGACCTCCGTGAAGCCTAGGGCCTGATAGAGGCCGTGCGCGCGCCTGTTGTTTCGATCAACATGCAGGACGATTCCCAGGCTGTTTCCTGCCGTTACCGAATCTTGAATGGCTTTCAGCGTCGCGGAGCCCAAGCCCTGACCACGCCATTCGGGTAGCAAGCCAATATCGACAATATGCCAGATGTCCGCCTCGAGATCGATGTAGAGACGGCCGATGGCAATGCCGTCCTTTTCGATGATCAGGAACGCGGTTTGCGGAAAGGCTGCGATGTAATAACGATGTTGAAGGTCAAACTGCTGGTCGAGAAATGCGTGTCTGTCGTCCTGCGACCACGGTGTCCGGGCCAGTTCATTCTCCCGGAACGACCGATAGAGCTGGCGCAGAAATGAAAGGTCCTCCAGGGTTGCAGGACGCAGGATGCAAGCTGGAACTGAGAGCTGATGGCGGCTTGTTCGGGCCGGAAACTCTGGCAGCAAACCTATCACTGCAGCTATCATCAATCGAAGGTGGGATAGACGCCGCTTAGCGCGATGCAGAAGTTGACCGCGAGATAAGGCTGACGGTTTTCATGGGGCTGGCCCCCGCCCGCAATTCCGATGACGTTCGGTGCAAACTGCGTGTTCGGTTGGGCATTGGGGAGAAACGGACTGCTCAAATCCGGCAGGCTGAGCGCATCGCCGGTACTCGGCGAGGCGGCACGCTTGGATGTGTCGCCTTGATTATAGAGGGTCAGGGAGTGCGTGTGCGCCGGCATTTCCGCCTGGGTCAGCGTTATGTCGTTGCTGCCAAAGGTGTTGCCGGCGATGCGTTGCGTCAGGCCGAAACCTTGCCCCTGGTTGCAGCCTGCACGATTGGCAAAGTTGGGCAGCCGGAACGTGTGCATACCATCGCCGCCATATTGGGTGCTGATCAGGGAAAAAAGCTGGTTGTTTTGTTGGATCGTGAGCAGTGAGCCGTTACACGATGCCCAGCCGGAAGGCGCAAAGTCGAAACCGAACAGTTGGATCTCGCCGATGAAAGGTTGTGTCATAGCAACGTCCTTGATGGCTTAGGCGTGGTTCGGTGAGGGAAAGATACCGTCCCCTGCGATGCAATACTGTACCGTCAGCGTCGGCATCGTATTGTCATGCATGATCGTCGATCCGGTTGACTGCGTTGCCGTCTGTGATGTTGTGATCGGAGTGGCTCCACTTATGTCCGTGGCATACATCGTATCTCCGCTCAGCGCGGCGAGCTCGACCGACGAGCCTATCGATGTGCCGTCCGCTGAGCCAGTGGTGGCAAGATATGGATGCGTGTGGGACGGTATTTGCGTGGGCAGAAGCGTGATGTTCTCGCTGCCGGCGGATTGGCCGATCACATAGGTCGACAGGCTTGGTCCGGTGCCCTGATGTATCGGCACACGCCCGGAAAGATTGGGGGTCGCAAAGGTGGTTATTCCATCGCCGCCATACGTCGTCCCAATAAGCGTGAACAACTTGTCATATTGGGAAATAGGTTGCAGGGAATTGTCGCAGGGCAGCCACCCACTGGGCACTCGGTGAAAACCAAACAACCGGATTTCTCCAACAAAGGGTGTACTCATCGTTGATCCTCCAAGCGGTGAGTGGATAAAAGGCGATCAGCTGCTGGACGGAACGACACCCGACAGCGCTATGCAATAATTGATCACGTCGTAAGGCTGCATGTTGTCGTGGGGCTGGCCATTGCCGACCGCCGTTACAGTCTGGCTCGACAATGTGACCTGGTCGCCACTGGATGCGCCGTAGATATTGGCGCTGTTGGTTCCATAAAGCCCATTGCTCGGGCTCCGCGCGGTGCCGTCGCTGGTCGTTCCCGTCGCCAGATGAATGTGCTCAGGCAATTGCTGATCCAGCAAAGTCACACTTTCAACGCCGCCGGTTGCGCCGATCGCATAAGGCGTCGGCTGCCATGCGGCATCGTAGGATGACCCAAATCCGACCGGCGTGCGGCTTTGCAGATTGGGCAGAGCGAACGTCGTCTTTCCGTCGCCGCCATAAATCGTTCCCAATAACCTGAACAGGTTCTGGTTCTGGGCAATATCGAGGAATTGACCGTCGCACAGGGCAAAGCCTCTTGGCGCGAACGGAAAACCCGTAAGCATGATCTGGCCGAGAAAGAATTCCGACATACCAAACCTCTGCATATTTCAATGATATTGAATAGTCTCATCATCATTCAATCATTGCGGTAAATGCAAGGGCAAATTTGACTATCTCAGGTATAAAAATTTGATCGCTTTTTTAATTTTTTAATACTCAAAATTGTGTATCAGATAAAGGCAAGCAGACATGTCGGGTGTTTAAATAATCGCGGAAATTTAAGGATAGAGATGAAGATATTCACGAGCTCTGTAAGTTGTCGATTTGCGAAATAAGGCTGGTTGTCTGCCCTTAAAGCGGAAAGTTCGCAAAACGAGCTTTCGCTTGCTTTGGTTGGACTTAAAAAGGGTGTGACCAGCCGCGATCGGACGACGTGAAGCGTCACTATCGAGCTGTTTTCCAGCCGGATCGGCAAGGCTTGACCGGCGCCGACGAAACCCTAAGGCATCGTCTAAAACTTCTTGGCTGCAGCGACCTTGGCGCCAACGGATTTCTGCCCGTCGCCTTCGATGTTGAAGAGCAGGCTTGTGTCGAGCATCCAGAAATTCGTGGTCTGCAGTTGCAACCCGGCGGTAACGGCACCGAAGGCACCGGCACCGTCGAGGCCGGAGAAGCCGCCGGTGAGGCCGAGCTTCGGTGTCAGCTTGGTGTCGTTCTCCAGCACGAAGGACCGGGCGATCTCGGCGCCCAGGCTGACACGGAATTGATCCTCGTTGAAACCGTCAATGGCAATGGCATCGCCCGAGCTATTCTTGACGCTATAGTCGTCGACCTTTTCCGAGAAGTAGATTGCCCTGAGCTTCGGCGAGATTGTCGTGTCCTCGTCGAGGTTCCACTGCCCCTCGATGGAGGTATCGGCCATCCATCGCGTCGTCTTGAAATTGCCGTCCCAGAACTGGGTGTCGATCGTGTTGCTGGATCCGCCATAGCGCAGGCTGCCGTTCCAGAACACGCCCTTGCCGATCTCCAGCGAAGCATAGGGTCCCGCAAGCCAGCCGTTACCCGTCAGCTCGGCGTCCTCATCGGTCGGATCCGTCATGCGGTCATAATGAAGGGACAGGCCGATCAGCGCACGGTCGGAGATCAGGTAATCCGCCCCCATGTTGATCATGGCAAAGCTGCCCCACTTGCTGGTGCTGTCGTTCTTGTTCTTGTCGTCATGGGCAAGAAAGGCGCCGCCGATCCAGACGTTGAAGGGCGCGGAAGCGGCATCCGCATCGCCGCCGGCTGCCCGTATCTGCGACAGGCTGGTGGAAAAGCCGAGCGTCATGCCCTCCTGCGACGGCATCATGCGCGCGGTGATCGGATCGGTCGCCTTCTGCATCTGCCGGCGCTGCAGCAGCCCCGGCACCTCGATCGTATTGGCGATCATGTTCTGCCGGGACCGTACGAAATCATGCACGAGATTGTCGATATCCTCTGCCACCTTGCCGGCGTCGTAGCTGACATTATAGGTGACGGTCGCTGTATTGGAGGTCCCAAGCGCGCTGACGAGCTTGTAGCCGACGCGGATCTGGCCGGAATAGGCCGGGTTCAGCGTATAGTGCAGATACCAGCCGACCGGGCCTGCTACTGGGCCTGCCTGCGCTAGCTGCCCCTGGATGATCGTCGCCGTGCCGGCATTGGCGGGTTCCACGAATGCAAGGACGCCGGACGTGAAGGGCCCGCCGGTCGCGCCGCGATTGAGGTAGACGTCGGGAGGCGTCGATCCTGCCGGCACGTTGACGACCATGTCGAGAACAGTGACCGATTGGTTTCTGACCTTCAGCGTATAGGAAGCGGTCCCGGTTGCGCCGTTGCCATCGCGAACCTGGATGGTGAAGCTGTAGTCGCCTTGCGTGCCGGCCGCCAGCGGACCGGTCAGCTGACCGGTCGAGATATTGAGCACAAGGCCGTTCGGCAAGGCGCCGGAGGCAAGACTGTAGATCTTCGCACCGGTTCCGCCGGTTGCCGAAATCTGCTGACTATAGGCCTCGCCCGCCATGGCATCGCTCAGCGCTCCGCCGGCCGGCGAGAAGACGAAGGCAGTCGGCGGCGGTGCAATTGCGATCGTATAGGCGGCAGACGTCGTTGCGCTGTTGGCGTCGGTGGCGGTGATGGAGAAGCTGTAATTGCCCGAGGTCGTCGGCGTGCCGGTGATCGCGCCTGTCGCATGGTTGAGCGTCAGCCCGGCCGGCAGCGTGCCGGTGGCGCTGTAGCTGTAGGGGCTGGTTCCGCCTGACGCGGTGACCGTCTGGCTGTAGGCCGTACCGACCATGCCAGCCGGCAGGGTGCCGCTTGCCGGCGAGAATAACAGCGTCGGTGGCGTGATCGTCACGCTCACCGTTGCTGGCGCCGAAGTGCCGGAGCCATTGGTTGCGGTATAGATGAAGCTGTCCGAACCGCTATAGCCCGATGCCGGCGCATAGGTGATGGACGTTCCCGATGCGGTCGCCGTCCCATGGCTGGCGCCGGTTGCGATCGCAACCGAGGCCGCCGTTCCGCCGGTGATGTTGAGCGTGATCGGATTGTTCGACGAATTGGCGGCAACGGTTGCGGCAACATTGCCCGCGATCGGCGCCTGGACGCCGACAATCAGACTGTAGGGGCGAGATGCCGTGAACGGTCCCGAGCCACCCGAACTATCGGTGGCGGTGACCGTGAAGTTGAATGTGCCGGATGCCGTCGGGGTACCGGAGAGGACGCCGGCTGACGAAAACGCCAGGCCTGTCGGAAGCGCGCCGGCCGACAGGCTGTAGGTGTAGGGACTTGTGCCGCCCGAAGCCGCGATGGTCTGGCTGTAGGCAGTGGCAACGGTCGCGGCCGGCATCGTTGCCGGCGCGATCGTGATCGTTGGTGCGCCGATGGTGATGCTATAGGCCTGTGAGCCGGTAAACGAGAGGCTGTCCTTCGCGGTGATGGTGAAGTTGAATGTGCCGCCCGTCGTCGGGGTGCCGGAAAACACGCCGCCCGAGGAAAAGGCCACACCCGCCGGAAGGGTGCCAGCCGTCAGCGAATACGTATAGCCGCCGGTACCGCCCGAGGCCGTAAGCGTCTGACTATAGGCGGTTCCGGCCGTGCCGGCCGCCAAGGTCGCCGGCGCGATCGTAATCGTTGGTGCGCCGATGGTGATGCTATAGGCCTGTGAGCCGGTAAATGAGTGGCTGTCCGTCGCGGTGACGGCAAAGTTGAAGGTCCCGTTCGCTGTCGGAACGCCGGAGAGTACACCGCCCGAGGAAAACGCTATGCCCGGCGGAAGGGTGCCAGCCGTCAGCGAATAGCTGTAGCCGCCGCTGCCGCCCGAGGCCGTGAGGGTCTGGCTATAGGCGGTTCCGGCCGTGCCGGCCGGCAGGGTTGCCGGCGTAATCGTAATCGTCGGTGCGCCGATGGTGATGCTATAGGCCTGCGAGCCGGTAAACGAATGGCTGTCCCTAGCGGTGACGGTAAAGTTGAAGGCGCCACCCGTCGTTGGTATGCCGGAGAGCACGCCCCCCGAGGAAAGCGCTATGCCCGGCGGAAGGCCGCCAGTCACGCTATAGGTGTAGGTGCCGCTGCCGCCCGAGGCCGTGAGCGTCTGGCTGTAAGCGGTTCCGCCCGTGCCGGGCGGCAGCGTTGCCGGCGTGATCGTAATCGTCGGGGCAGCAATCGTAAACGTGTAGGCCTGCGAGCCCGTGAAGGGGCCTGTACCCGTGGAGCTGTCGGTTGCAGCGATGGTGAAGTTGAAGGGCCCAGCCTCCGTCGGCGTACCGGAAAGTAAGCCGGCCGAGGAAAGCGCCACGCCATCGGGAAGCGCGCCGGACGCCAGGCTATAGGTATAGGAACCGGTGCCGCCCGAGGCCGTCAGGGTCTGGCTGTAGGCCGTTTCCGCCGTCGCGGAAGGCAAGGAGGTGGGGCTGATCGCGATCGTCGGCGGCGAAACGGTTAAACTGTAAGCTCTCGAACCGGTGAACGGTCCGGTTCCGGTGGAGCTGTCCGTCGCCGCGACCGTGAAGTTGAACAAGCCTCCTGCCGTCGGCGTACCGATCAGGGTACCGCTTGAAGACAAAGTAAGCCCCGCGGGAAGAGCGCCTGCGGTGACCGCAAAACTATAGGAGCTGATGCCACCTGATGCGGTAATGGTTTGATTGTAGGCCGCAGCCACGGTCGCAGCCGGAAGCGACGCCGGCGCAACCGTGATCGTCGGTGGTGCAATGGTCAGCGTATAGGCCCTGGAACCCGTGAAAGGCGCCCCTGTACCAGTCGAACTATCCGTTGCCGTGATGGTGACGTTGAATGAGCCTCCCGCCGTCGGCGTGCCAGCGAGTACACCTCCCGGTGAGAGCGTCAAACCGGCGGGAAGACCACCTGAGGTGACCGCAAAGCTATAGGAACTGGTGCCACCCGATGCCGTGATGGTTTGGTTGTAAGGGGTTCCGACCGTCCCCGCAGACAAAGAGGATGGGCCTACCGAGATCGTCGGGGGAGCGATAGTTATACTATACGCCTGTGAATCGGTGAATGGCCCAGTACCCGTCGAGCTGTCCGTTGCGGTGATGGTAAAATTATATGTGCCCGCCCCCGTCGGCGTGCCGGAAATAGCGCCGGTCGTTGCCGACAGGTTCAAACCGCTCGGAAGGGAGCCGGCGGCGATCGTATAGGTGTAGGGGGTGGTGCCGCCGCTGGCACTGACGGCCTGGCTATAGGTCGTTCCGATAGTGCCGGATGTAAGCGTCGACGGGCCAAGCGAGATTATGGGTGGGCTGACGGTTATCGTCACAGTTGCCGGCGCGGAAGTGCCGCCGGCATTGGTCGCCGTATAGGTGAAACTATCCGGGCCGGAATAGCTTGCTGTCGGCGTATAGGTGATGGACGTGCCGCTGGCCGTGGCCGTTCCGTGGGACGCCTGGGTTCCGATCGCCACCGAGGTGGCTGCTCCCCCCGACAGGTTCAGCGTGATCGGATTTGAACTGCTGCCATGGCTCACTGTTGCGCTGACCGGACCGACAACGGGTGCCGGCACAGTGGGCGCAATGGCAATATTGACCGTGAAAGATATCCCGCCCGCATCCACCAGGGTGAAGCTGTCGCTGGTGGCTCCATCGCCATTATTTGTGTAGATGAACGCCCCTCCAGCGGCATTGTAACCACTTATCGAGCCGTGTTGCGGAGAGGTGACGCCCGGATCGTTAATAGGATTAAGGCCAGCGCCATTGCACTCGCTGCCGATGGTGACATTCAGCGCCCCGCCGGATGCCATCGGGCTTGTCGACGGCACCGTATGAGAATCGGGGAAGTTGAAGACCGTGCACGCGGCGTAAGCCACACTTGGAGCTGAGAGCGACAAGCCGGAGCAGAATAGAGTAACGAGCAGCGCCAGCTTAAGCAGCAGCGTATAAGTGCGCGTGCCGGCAGCAATAGACCTTGCGGTTACTTCAAAGACCTGCTCCGCCTTCCGCATGATGCTGCGCGGCTGGGTCTTGACAAGATCATTTCGCGGGATGCAAGTATCGTCCCTGGAGCAGGTTTCTCTTCCGACTGGTCCGATAGCCAGCTGTACGTCGCTTGTCATTTGCCCAACCCGAAGACCGAGCATACTCCGCTACGAAAAGCAGGAAGTTGCTCTTGCTTGCCCGTCCGCATTGTGGCTGACGCCCCTCAACTCAATCACTGTTGTATCGGAAGAGACTTTAAAGGCAATTTTGAATTGTCGAAAAACATAGGGACTAGTCCGTCTGAAATTAATTATTCAATCAAATGTTGTAGATTAGCAACATCGCGGATTATGACCGTTCCGGGCGGTATTCGAGTCAATGGAAAGGTAAGCTATGGCAGGCGCCTTTCAGGCGCGGTCGGCCAGAACAACTCTTCCGCTGGTTTTGATGTTACCGCGCGCCGGACTGGCTCGCCCGTATCGCTGACGGCCCGTCGTGGGTACCTCTGTCGTATATGTGGCCGACTATGCAGGCCGGGCCTGACCGGGCTTTGATTGACGGCGCCACATCGTCAACGAGCATGCGCGCCGCGCGTGAGCCCTTGGAAGAGTGCGTAGCGCCCGAGAGGCTCCTTACTCCGTACCGGCGGCGCTACGTTACGGGTGGCTTCTTCCGAGATCCATATCAGCATCACGTTCGGACGGAACCTGAACTGCGGGCGAGGCTTGGCCAACGCGTCTTTGACGGTGGACCGCAGTAGAGGTCGCTGCCGATCAGGGCAATGGCGGGGCCGTCGCGCTCAGAAGCGCAGCTGGTTGATGAGGCAGAGATAGAGGAGGGAAGGGGATTTTGCGGCGGGTTTGCAGGCAGGAGAGAGGCTCCATCCGGCTCGTCACGGAGAAAAGGCATGGCTAACACCATCCAGACAGTCAGGCTCGGCATCGAGCACGACATCCCTTTCAGGGGCGAGACACCAAAACGCACTGCGTGATGCTGCAGCCGTCGGCGATCCTACTGCGTTCCAGGGAAGCGACATCGCCGATCGTGCCACGGATCCGGACAACGACTTTCTGCATCCACGTCGCAGCCGGCGTAGCGACTTGGTCGTAACGATCTTTCGCCCATGCCCCGCCGGTCTTCCCGTTTTCATTGGAGACATCACCATGCACACTACAATTTCCAACGGCGAATCTATGCCAACGGCCTTTAAGGTCGACATATCACGCGGCGAGCGCCTCGGCCGCGTATCGTCCGAATGGTTCTTGCGGCCGGATGATGAGCGCTATCTTTCTCTTGGAGAATTGTATGACACCGTAAGATTACGCGGCGAACGCGCTCATGTCCGCACCGTCGAAAGCTCGGCCATCCGCGTGGAAGCAACCCGCAACAACGCCGACCGGCTTGAATTGATCGTGCCGGGCTCCCGGCAGCCGATCGTACCGACCCACTGGAGCTATGGTCAGCTTTGCAGCCTAGTCGGCGCTCCGGCCAGCTATATGCGCCAGTTGCCGGCGCCGCTTGCCGCCATCAATCTTCAGCATGGCCTGCTCAATCATCGAGCCGAGCTGGTGAAGACGCTCGAGATGGACGATGGCCGGCTCGAACTCAGGGCTGTTACCGGGCCGGAATATGGTCGCATCTGGGACCACGAACTGGTCTCAGCGGTAATGAAGATCGCCGGCAACGGCACCGGCGATACGATCTGGAAGGTGCCTGGCGTCCTCGATTGGGCGACGATGACCCACAATCCGTTCGTCGACATCACTAAGGATACGACCACGCTCTATGCCTCGGACCGCGATATCTTTTTGTTCCTCGTCGATGACACACATCCTATCGAAGCAGGGCGCCTGCCCAATGGTGAACCGGACCTTTACTTTCGGGGCTTCTACGCCTGGAATAGTGAGGTCGGATCGAAGACGCTCGGCATCGCCTCCTTTTATCTGCGCGCGGTCTGCGCCAACAGGAACATCTGGGGCTCGGAAAATTTCGAGGAGATCACCATCCGGCATTCGAAATTGGCCGCCGATCGCTTTGCCCGCGGGGCAGCGCCCGCGCTGACGAGCTTTGCCAACTCCTCTCCCGCATCCTTTGTTGCCGGCATTAAGGCGGCACGCGAGCGTATCGTCGCACGCGATGACGAGGATCGCCAGATCTTCCTGCGCCGGCGCGGCTTTTCGAAATCGGACACCGGCAGGATCATCGAGATGGTTCTTTGCGAAGAAGGTCGCCCAGCGGAATCGGTGTTCGATTTCGTGCAGGGAATCACCGCGCTGGCGCGCACCAAGACAAACCAGGACACCCGCCTCGAATTGGAGGCGAAAGCCGAGAAGTTGCTTGAAAGGGCCTCCTAACTCGGGTGCGGCCGCCGAAATCACATCTCCGAAACTTCACCATCCTCTCATGTGCCCGGTCTAGCACCGGGCTTTTTGTTGCCGGACTGGCAGTCGAGCCCAAGGCCTCGACGTCAGCATCACCGTCTATCATTGCCGCCGGGCCGATCTGCGCCGGTGGCGGATCCTTCAGGGCGGAGCTCGGCATGCCTGACGCACGGCATCATCGCCACAAACAGGAAAGCGGAGCAGCGACAAGCCTATCGCCAAAGGGAACGACATCATTGTCATGCGCGCTTTCGGTTCATCGGACGTCGGCAAGCGAGCGCCCAGCCCATCCTTCTCGGCGTGATTAGAGAGGCAGAGAGGGGCTGAAAAAGATTGGTCCTGCGGGCTTTGAGAGCACCCGGATGGGCCGATGCTTTCCTTGCTCTCCACGAGGCTCTTCATGAACATGATCTCGTTTCCGGCCGCCAGCGCGGCCACATTCCCAATTGTTCCCATCCACCATGCGAGCCGAGGCGACCGCATCTTTGATGCCGCCGATGCACTGCTTTCCTTTCTGGGGCAGGATCGGCCCATCGGCTCAGTCGATTTGAGCGCTGTCATGATGAATGACTGCCCGATCAAACGGATTGGCTTTACCGATAGTGTGCGTGATTGGCTGAACGCAATCGGACTTTTCTTCGAGATCATTGCCTGGACGACGCGGTTCTTTGTGCCGAAGGCGGAGGTGAGCAAAGTGATCCTCGACAGGCTTATCGAGTGCTATCGGCGGCCGGAGTACTTGAGGCGAAGAAGCTGAAGGAGGTGGACTATGACATCCGCTTCCGAGCTTTCGGCCCGTCTCGCGCGCGATGCCGAGGCGGTCTGTCGCCATTATCTCTCGGCCGGCCGTCGCGCCGGCAATTATTGGATTGTCGGCAATGTCGCCAACAGTAAGGGGCGCTCGCTCTATGTTCGCTTGACCGGTCCACGCGCCGGCAAATGGGCAGACGCGGCAACCGGTCAGCACGGAGACCTGCTCGATCTCCTACGCGAGACGTCCGGGCTCGTCGACTTCCGCGACACTGCCGACGAGGCCCTGAGATTCCTCAAACTTGCCCAGTTCGAGCCGACCTTTGTCAGAAAGGCCGATCCTGGCGGCCCTGAACCGATTGATAGGTCGTCTGCCGAACGGGCACGGCGGCTGTTTGCAATGGGGCAGCCGCTGGCGGGCACGCTTGCCGATGCCTATCTGCGCAAGCGCCGTATCTTGGCGGCTGCGGAGCATGCCGCATTGCGGTTCCATCCAGCCTGCTACTATCGTGATCTCGTGACGGGCCAAAGGCGAAGCTATCCAGCGTTGATCGCGGCGGTCACCGGCTTGGATGGGGTAATTGCCGGCGTGCATCGGACCTGGCTTGATCCCGATGGCAACGGAAAAGCCAAGATCGAGGAGCCTCGTCGCGCGCTCGGCGGATTGCTTGGCAATGGCGTGCGCTTTCGCTTTGCCATTGGTGAGCCTGTGCCCGTTATGGCGGCGGGCGAGGGGCTTGAAACTGTGCTGTCGCTTTCTCGTGTCATGCCCGAGATGCCGATGGTCGCAGCGCTTAGTGCCGGTCATCTCGCCGCCTTGCGATTTCCCGCCGGCTGCCTGCGCATCTATATCGCTAGCGACGCGGATGCCGCCGGTCGGCATGGGGTCGAGAGCTTGAGCCGTCGAGCATGGGAGTGCGGGATACTGCCGCTAGCGCTTCTACCCGAATTTGGCGACTTCAACGAGGACTTGTGTCGGCTTGGATCGGACCGACTGACGGCGAACCTTGGTCGCCAGATCGTCCCGGAAGACGTCGCTGCGTTTCTACCCGCTATGTGATGTCGGCAAGCCAACGGGGCGCAATGGCGTCGGCGCGAATTCGGACGGAAACGCTGTCATGGAACTCCATTTTGCCGGCACCCCCGGCCTGCCAAGTGGCGACCCATACCACGCGGTGCCCTGACCTTCAGCGGGTCGGTCAGGTTTCTTCCCCGCAGCGGCTTCGCCGCTGCTCCTCGCGCTGCCCAAGAAACCCTTCCTCCGCCGCCCGGCGCGCAGGCTGGGCCGCGGCGCGAAGGCGCCTCGGTTCCGGTCTGGTCCCGCGTGATGAGGGATCGCCGCCAGGCCGCGAGAGGCGCGGCTCAACAACCGATGGAGATCATCATGGACCTGTTTTCAACCCTCGACGATAGCCCCGCACCGCAGCCCGCATCCTCGCCAACCGATCGATGCATCTACGAGATGCAGATCTACGGGCACCGTCCCTTCCAGGACGAGCCCGATCCTCGCCCGCTCCCCGAAGAACCGGTCGTCCAGGCGTCCCTGGCCGCGATCTTCGATGCCCTCTTCGAAATGCTGGGCGACACGCGGCTCGAACCGGATCTCGAAGATCTTCTCTGGTCGATCCCCAATCTCTTTCATCGTGCCGGCGAGCGCATCCAGCGTGAACTCGATCGCAACGAAGAGGCGCAGCGGGCCGGTCAACGCGAGCAGGACGGCTCCGAAGTCAAAAGCGTCGAGCTCGAGCGCCTGATCGCCGAAGGCATCACGATGCTGGAACGCCGCAACAGCTTCGAGTTCATGCGCGACTTCGCCGCCGACCTCTTTGAGGCGCAAACCGGTTCTACCTGGCGGCCACGCACCGGCTCGAAAGTCAGCCACGCCAACATGACCGCGGCGATGATCGATAGCCGCGACTTCCTGTCTGCCCGCCGGCGCGCCGAAACCGAAGTGCTGATCCCAGCTGGCACCAAGATCGCCGTCGCAGGCGGGATGGACTACAACGATCACGATCGCATCTGGGCAAAACTCGATCAGGCCCACGCCAAGCATCCCGACATGGTCTTGCTGCACGGTGGCTCGCCAAAGGGCGCCGAGCGCATCGCCGCCTGCTGGGCAGAGGCCCGCAAGGTGACCCAGATCACCTTCAAGCCGAACTGGATCAAACATGCCAAGGCCGCTCCATTCCGCCGCAACGACGAGATGCTGTCCGTCATGCCGGCCGGCCTGATCGTCTTTCCGGGTAACGGCATCACGAGCAATCTCGCCGACAAGGCACGCCGGCTCGGCATCCCCGTTTGGCGGGCCAAAGGAGATGGCCCGTGAGCGCCGCTTTCCTCCAAAGAGACGAGGAAAATGGCGAATTCCGGATCATCATTTCTGCGGGGCGTCGTTTTATGGCCGATCGATATTAGGACTTCGACCGAGGATGTCCCATCAGCATTTCATATTCTCGGCTAGTCAATCGTTCGATTGCGCGCAACTGTGCGGGAAGATCCGTCCGCTCGTGCAAGACTGCAGCAATGATGAAGGTTGTATCGTCAACAACAATGCAGGCGGCGTAGTGATGCTCGATCCTGTGCAGCCGGAACAGCGACTTGCCGCCGCCTCGTCCTTCTTTGTTCGGACGCGAGCATAGGCTTCGGGTGTAGATTCGAATCCTGGTCTGAGGAGGCGGTCATACGCCTTTGCCTGCTTAACGGACTATTTCCTCGCCGTTTCGCGGACCGCCAGACGATAGTTGTCAAGTGCGGTCGGCAAGATGAGAACGCGAGGATCCACTAACGCAACTCTTCATCCGGTTCGACATCGACGGTATCAAGTGCAGAAAGGGGAAGCATCTCTCCACGCTGGAATTCTTCTTCGGCTCGCAGCAGCGAACGGATAGCGTAGCGGCGATCCTCTTTCCGCGCCATGTCTTCGCGAATAAGAGCGCGTACATATTCGCTCGGCGTCGTGTATTGGCTCTTCCCTTTGGCGCGTATATCGACGAAGGCGCGCATTTCATCGGGCAAGCTGTATGCGAGTCGTAATGTGAATATTTGACATTCCTTTTGGCCCCCTCCCGAGCATCCTGATGGTTTGGCCTCAGGCGGCCGGGAACTTTGAACGCAGCCAGAGTCGATGCGAAGTGGCCCCGGCAAATTATGGTAAAGCCCCTAGTTGAAAGGGCTTGCCTCGTATAACTGCGAACGGCCGAAGGTGCGCTCTGCCGAACGCCGACGATGCACAAGGCACGCGCCGTCTCGCGGCAAGGCAGCGAGCGGGTGGCTGGCGTGGCGTCGCCTCCTAACGTTGCAATCAGAGACCATTCCCGTTCTTTGGTGTCGCCTTTTAAGGGACCGGCCGCGATCAGCGTCAACCCGCAAGGGGTTCCCCTTCGCTGACGCTGCGGTGACGCCTGCGGCTTGGCCCCTTCTTCGGGCGCCATCGGGAATGGTCCCGATGCAACGAAGGAGACATTACCATGGCTACCACGATCGCAACTCTCACCGCCAAGGCAGACGGCAGCTTCGAAGGCGTCTTTGCCACCATCCGGGTCAATGCCCCGATCGCCATCATCCCCAACGTTAACAAGGCGAGCGAAGAAGCTCCGGACTTCCGCGTCATTCACCGCAAGACCGGTTTCGAAATCGGTGCCGCATGGAACCGCATGGCGCGTCAGACCGGCGAGGAATACCTCTCCGTCAAGCTCGAAGCACCCGAGATCGGTGTCATCTTCGGCAATGTCGCTCCGGCTCCCGGTGGCGAGGCCAACCGCAAGGTCATCCTCTGGAACAACCCGGCCTGACTGAGGTGGCCGGTCCCGAAAGGGATCGGCCTTTTCCTGTGAGCCGATCGAAGGGCAGAGTAATAATGGACGGTCCTTATCGTCTCCAAGGCGGCATCCCGCCGTTTGCTAATCCGACGAGCCGGGCTTTGAACGGGCCAAGGCCGCCCACGACGGCAGTGGAGAAGACCTTCGCTGCCGGTAACGCCTTCGGATAGGCGATCACCAAGGCGCGTATGGAGGTCTTTGATGGCTTGCGCAAAGACGCCCCTGAAGCATCGGCCGTCAGACCGTCAGCGGCGGCATCTCTTCCTCACCGGCGCGCCACACCCAGGCGGACATGTCCGGACGTGCTTCGATCATCTCTTGCAGGGCCGTTTCGAAACTCTCATCCGCGCCCTGCGGCACAATATAAAGCGCCCGTGCCAATGGTCGACGGTCCGGCAAGATCACATTTGCAAGAGGCTGGCTCCGCGAAAGTTCGAAACGCAGCCCCTTCACCATTTTTTCGTGCATCCGCGTCAATCGATCCAACAGGCGTTCCTCATGGACATTTTCGATCGGCAGCCACTGTTCCGTCACTGTCATCAGCGCGATCTCGTTGACGGTGATGACGCCGGAAGGACTTCCGGCGATCGTGGCAATGGCAACGAGATGAGAACTTTCATTGCTCCCCCAGAGCGTCAGTTCGGTATCGAAGCGACGCTGCAATCGTCGCCAAGCTGCTTCCTCGAGATAGAGACGAAACCCCGGCATGTGTTTGATGACGATGAGCTGCCCGTTCCTCGCCGACAAGAATTCCTTCACCTCTCCCACCAGAAGCATCAACATCTTCGGACCGGAAGAGGTTTGAAACAAAGGCGATAAAGCCTGCGCCCGGCGTTGCTCGATGGCTGCCTTCTCTTCCGCCCGGAACGGCTCGGGGATAAAGAGACGCTCCGCGAGACTTTGCTGCCGCACGGACATCGTTCGAGCCGCTTCCTGAAGATGATGATAGGCTTGCCACCAATGCCGCTTGCCCGCCCAATGCGCCGTCCATTCGGTCAGGCAGCTTTCATGCCAGAGGAAATGCAGCAGGCCGCGCAGCGACAGTTTCTTTCCATCATTCTTGATACTGTCGACCGGCTCAGAACTTGCAGCAGTGCGACCGTGAGAACCGCGCTTCGATAGCGAGAAGTCCAGTTTGAGCGCTGCCGTCCCGGCCGCCGGGTCGACTTTGATGGCATTTCCCATTAGCGGGCCGAGGCCCGACAGCTCATAGGGGGGCTCATAGGACGGACATGCGGGATCGTGGTCCGCGCCGGTAAGCGGCATTCTCTTGATCACCAGCTGATCACTGATGCTGGCGACGTACATCGGTACACCTTCGTCCTTGCAGAGGCAAAGCGGCCTGGCCTTGTCGCGATAGGCTAGCGCCAGTACATGCTGAAAATTATCGGCCTCGTCGTCGAAAACGATCCCATTGATCAGGAACCGTCTCATAGCTGCGGCCACCGTCGAGAGAGCGGCAGGCTCAAGACCGGGTGCCCCAAGAGAGAAAAACCTGTCTGCTCAGACTGGCCGATTGTGCCGGACAGGCAAAGCCAGCTCAAGGCCGCGCGGCGCCTCCAATTTTCTCTGCGCTCCGTCTTACTTCGCTCCGACAAAATCGGTTCCTCCGCGCGCCGGCTCCGCCGGTCGTGTTCCACGAGCTTTGACCTGACTTTCCCCATCCTGCGTGCCGCCGTCATCTTTCACATCACTCAAGGAGACGACGATGACTAACGAACAACATATCGAAGAATTGCGCGCTGAAGCCAGGGCTGCCGCGACATTGGAGGAACGTCGCCAGATCGAAGCCGAACTCGAGCTGGCGATCGCCGAGCGCGAGGTGACCCTCGCCGAACTGGATGGACGCATCAGCGCCGAGCCGCCGTTCTGAGGTGGCTCGAGTTGACGCCTTGGCAAAGGCCGGTGAATGCGTCGGTGGCATTGGCTCCAGGGGCCTCAATAGCCGTTCTCCTTCAGATAGAAATCAATGGCAGCCTTCATGACCACAGCCATTTTGAGATCGTTCTCGTCAGCTGCGCGTTTGAGACGCGCTTTCGTCGCTTGGTCCAACGCGACATTGACGAAAAATTTCACCTGCCGCTGCTTGGCCCGTTTCAGGCTCCTGATGCTGTAGCGGGCCTCCTCCTGGGCGGTGGCGTGTTCCCTGGCGCGCTTTTCCCGCTCTGCGAAGGAGTGCTTTCGCAGCATTGTACTCCCGTTGGTGAGGCAGCCTGAACCTTGTTCCACCGGCTGCTGTTCCTCAATGATGCGTTCGCCGGGGACCTCACCCAATCCATCCTGGCTGTTTTTTCTCGTGGCGCTGCTGCTCGCTATGGTGAAGTCTCTAAGATCAAGATTGGCTTTGCTCATGCAGCGTCCCCATTCGGCTTCTCCTGTCGTTTCGTCTCGATCTCTTCCACAAGGCGCAAGACCTCCTGGCGGGCCTTTCTCACCGGTTCGGTCAGCTCCTGCATCTGCAGGGTTCCAAGCCCATTCTGGATTTCTCTATAGATATTGCGCTCGAAGAGTTCGGTATCGAGAAGTGCAGTCTGGTAGCCGGCGTCGCGTAGGCCGGCGACAAACGGGCGAACATAGCGATAGGCTTCAAGATTACGGCCAGGGACCGTGATGCGCGTACGCACGTTCAAATGCAGAATCTGTGATCTGTGCCTGTCGTTGATGTCGCTGACGCTTGCCGCCGCCTGTCCTGCGGCCTCGATTTCCTTGATTCCGGGCTGGATCGGCGAAAGCACCAGCTCCGAGGAGCCGATGATCGTTTCCTGCACCGCACTGTCGACACCCGGTGCATCGATGATGATGAGGTCGAACGAATGTTGAAGGCGGGTAATTTCGGACCTAAGCGTCCGACTTGAGGCCGCAATTACCACCTGGATGTTCTCCGGCACATTGTCTTTGCTGTGGCAGAGCTTCCACCAGCCGGACAAATTGAACCTTCCATCCGCGTCGATCAGAAGCACCCGCTCTCCCCGCAGCGCATATTCGCCGGCAAGCAACGTGACCAAAGTCGTCTTGCCGGCGCCGCCCTTGCTGCTGATGGCAGCGTAGACCCGTCCCATGTCCTGTCTCCATTCGCTGATCCGAATTGCGCTCCGCATTGAGTAAGGCCATCCTTTATGGAACAAATATTATTCCAAAATGGCGATCCGTCAAGCGTTCAAAGAACTAGGTAACTCGATGTGAAGCAGCGACACAATTCCACATACATACGCTGTGTTCACATCGAGTGCCACTAGCATGTGCCACCATGTTCGAATTAAATATTCATATAAAGCAATGGTATAGTGGCTTCTTTGTTGTCTCGCCTCAGGATCGTTCTCCATCGAGCGCATGATGAAGCAATTCGCTTTCGGCAAGGCTGACCCCCGCCACGGGTATTCATGAGGGTTTGGATATGGATCAAAATGGGTAAACTTGTACTTGGCAGGATACGCAAATTTGTGATACAAATCTGCTGGCGATCGACGGATGAACCGTCGATGCACCTGCGGCGCTTCCTTGAAAGGAGGACGAGATGGCGGCGGACGGGCAAGCTGCGATGGTGTTGGGTAGGCCTCAACAGCGCAAGGATAGGGTCGTTCATGCGCGCTTCAGCGTCTCGGAACTTGCCGCAATCGATGCTGCCGCCAAGGCAGCTGGCCTGACGGTTTCCGCCTTCCTTCGTTCGCTGACGCTCGAAGGGTCGGGCGTGCGCCCTTTTCTGACGGACGAGGACAGGGCTGTGTTCGAGGTGCTGATTGCCGATATCCGGGCACTCGGCGTCAACGTCAATCAGATTGCCCGCTCCCTTCATGCGACCGGTCGGTTTTCGACATCTGAACTGTCCGCGCGTTTGACAGGCGTGCAAAAGTGTCTCGCGGCGGTCTTGCTCGAGTTAAGGCGTCATGCGGCGCGAGGCGCCCGTCGGCGCCGGGCAGAGGCTTGATGGAGCTCTTGCCTGGCGCTTTCGAGCATGAATGGGAGCGCCGACGGGCAGCGTTGCTCCATGAGTGGTCGATTGGGCGGCCCACCTCGTCCGACGAAGAGGAGCGTCGGCGTCGGGGTGGTCTTGTTGCGCGGGCATCTCCTTTACCCGGTGTCGCGCCTGGGCGATCTGGACCGGTAAAGAGGGGTGGTTGGCTTGGGCGTGCACACGAGCAGGGGCCTGTTTCGGAACCGCCGATGCGATCGCGGTTTGCCGCACTCGCTTCCGGCAGTCAGCCGGCCGTCGTCAAGCTGGCGTCGTTCGGCGGCAGCGGCCGTCTCGGCGCGATGATCAACTACGTGTCGCGCAATGGCGCCGTCACTATCGAGAATGAACGCGGGGAGGAATTGCACGGACGAGACGAACTTTCCGGCGTCCGTGGCGAGTGGGACCATCTGATGAAGAACCGCGCCGAAAGTCGCGACATCGGCACCTTCACGGTGGAGGTGAAGGAGGTGTTCGATATGGCGGCTGATCTTCACGATCGAGCGCGGACTATGTTGAAGGGAGGTTTAGGAGATCGGAGCTTTGTCTTTGCGGTCACCTCCAGCGATGATGGCAGAAGCTATCGGATCGAGGGTGTTACCGTGCTTCGTGACGGCAAAGCTGAGCGGTTGACGGCGGACGAGAAAGCATCGGCGATCGTGCGAGAGCGTATTGCCGATAAGAGCGGTGAACACGAACGGGAGGTGACGTTTCGCTTTACCGGTTACGGCAACGGCACGGATTACGGTGCGAGCCGATTGCGGGATCTGGTCGATCGGCACCCTGGTGCCGTCCAGGATAACAAAGGTACCACGATCCTTGACGAAAGGCAGGCGGCAGACCTGGTGCAGTATGAATGGCGCGACCGGCTCCATAGCCGCAAGCCTCGTGACGTGATGCATGTTGTGATGTCTGCCCGGGCCGGCACCGATGTCGAGGCGTTCCGTGCCGCCGCGCGCGATTTCCTGGCACAGGAGTTTGCGGGCCACCGGTATGTCTTCTCGCTTCACGACCCATCGCAGGACCCGAAGCCGGAGGAGGCGGGTGGAAAGCGCCCGCACGTCCATGGTCATGCGATCATCACCATGCGCTCGGATTCCGGCGCTCGGATCGAGACGACCATCGCGTCGTTCCGGCGATGGCGGGTGACGATGGCCGAGAAGGCGCGTGACCATGGCATCCGGATGGAAATGACGGATCGCCGTGAGAGGGCGAGCGCGCCCGCCTATGGCAGAAACCAGGTTCGGCCGACGAACAGACGGGGTCGAACGGAGTACGAAGGCACAAGCGAAGCGGGTCAGCGGCGCTATGATGCAAAGCGGATGGATCACGGGAGCCACGCGCGAACGAAAGATAGCAAGGTTTATTCTCTGGCGGCCCGTGAGGAATGGCTGGCGCTGGTGAAAGATAGCCGTGAAGCGGATGCAAAAACATTCGCGTCAGATCAAGCGAGGCGGCTCGAATCGCCAGTTTCTCGAATCTCCTCGCAGGAGACCGGTTCATCCGAGCCCGGAAATTTCCGTTCGCGCTATGGAATAAATTTGGTAAAGTTGGCGATGGTCATCACGGAGGACGATATCATGTATCATATGACCCGTCGGGAATTCAACTCCTACGAAAAGCGGGTTGAAGCGGCGCTATTCCAGGCCGAGCGCATGGTGCCCCAAGACGAACGGAAGAGTTTCGAAGAGATCGCTGCGGCGGCTCGCGATCACGTCAACGTCCGGCGCGAACTGATGGAATTGCAGGAGCGGAGCGGAACGTCCCATCGCGACGTTATGCCTTCGGCGCGGGAACAGGATGGGGATTCGAGCGCCTATTGGCAAGACGTGGTCGCGCGGCATGGTCTGGGCAACGCTGAGGCTGCCAATCAGGCCATGCTTGAGGTGGAACGCTATCGTGATGAACTCAAGAAGGCGACTTCCGGGGAGATCAAGGCCAACAGGGCGGCACTCCTGGCGGGTCTGCAGCGCGAAATCGCTAACGCCGCAGAAATCGGTGCGATGGGCAATAAGCTGATCCGCGAAATTGCCGAGGGCGACGAGGAGTTGCGCGTCGCGATTAAACAGGCTGAGCAATCTCGTAACGACGGCAACAAATCAAAGCGGACTACGCGCGAGATTGTCGAGGTCCGGGCAAATGACGGCGAAGACCGCGGGCGTGCAGAGGGCTTCAGCCGTCGATCGGCGGAACTGGAACGTGATCGCGCCTCTGTCGATCCAGATCGTGGGCGACAAGAACAGCCCAGATCCGGCGACACGATCCGGACCGATCCGACACAGCAGCATGTTCCGCGGCTTGAGCAGTTGCAGCGTGAGGCCGACGAGCGACGAGAACAGGAGCGCGATGAGCGCGAGCGATAGGAGAAGGGGCTTCGTGCGACTGGATGATACTGGTCGCACATTTTCAGCAGTCAGAGCTGGCCACGAAGGCGGAAAGTCCCTCAAATCTGCTTTATCCATGAGGCGTAGCCGAGCGAATTCGGATTGCCTTGGAAGATACCAGTTAAAGGAGCGGCAACGATGACCGCTGCAGCTTTCAAGAGCTTGCGTAAACTTGCCGCGGCCACTGGCAACGCCTTCAAGGCTCTTTTGTGACGGTGACAAAATTCTGCCATTTGGCAATAATCTTGCGAACCGCTATCTTGTCTCTGGGCGACTGAGCAAAGGGCTAGGAGCTTTCTGCGTTGATGCTCAACAAAGTAGGCGATGGCCATGGTGGATTGGAGACGAGGAAGGCTTGGCTCCGTACTTCCTGAGTGAAGAAAACGTCTGGGCGACCATCGTCAGGCTTTATGAAGCCATAGCCCTTGGCTGCACCGAACCACTTTATTTTTCCCGCCGCCATTTCGTTGTCGATATAAACAGTGTGCCCAAGATCATTCCAATCCAATTTCGAGCGGATCAGGGACTGTCTCGGCAAGGATATCCTGGATGTGCTTGCGCCGGTTCAAAGACATATCCGGCGATCCCGCCAGTGATTTCGCGACGGCTGCTTTGAGTCTGGCCGCTGTCGGCAGGATCTGTGCCTCGGTCTTGGCAAGGAGATCGTCCACGACGGGATCTGGCCCGGTATCGTTCGTTCCATTTACTTTTCCGTTGTTCGATTTTGCGGACAATTTCTTCACGCTGCGCGCTATCGGCTGAGAGGGAACAGAGGCGTCGGCGGCTTGGAACGGAGGGCTTCCCCGAAAACCTTGTCCTTCATCCCCTGGCTGCTTGGTCGCAGGAGCATAGCCCGGCGCCAGTGCCGGCACTGTGGTTCTTGCCTCAAACGCCACGTCAGGCACATCCAGCCGTTGCTGTCGTGCGTATTCGGCCGCTGCCTTGAATGGCTGGGTGATATGATAGCGAAGCTTGCTGGCGAAGATCGGCAGCTGACCCTCAGCGAGCAGGATCATCCTGTCCTCGGGCATTTGCCTGACCTCCTGCGGCATCATCAGGTCGCGCTCGCGGATCTGCTCCACCTTGGTCCGGCGTGGGATGCCCATCAGTTCCAGCGTGCGTGATTCCGACAGATAACGAATGGTGCGCTTACCCACAGCCCGTGAGACGTACTCCGCCGTTGCCTGGTCGTTGGCGCCGAGGATCAACTGAAGGCCGCAATTTCCGAGAAGCGAGTGCCGGGCAGTCTCGCCGTAAATCTCGTCAAGATTCTTCAGGTCCTGGATGATAAAGGCCATCTTGATGTTGTAACCGGCGACATAAGGCAGTTTGTTGAGGATCTCGTCCATCTTTTTCAACTGCCGGAATTCGTCGAGAAGGAAATAGACGGGCAATGCAGCCGGATTATGCTCGCGCGTCAGCAGATCCGTTACCTGCTGCACGAAGAGTGTCAACAGCGGCCGGAGAATGGTCATGTCGGTGATATTCGGCGCCAGGTAGATCGTCACCGGCCGTCGTTGCAGCGAGGCGAGATCCATATCGGTTATGGCCGTAGCGGCCGTCACCCGTTCATTGCGGAACGGTGCCAATGCCTTGTGAATGTCGAGCAAGGCAGACCGTGCTGCACGTTCGTTGAGAGAGATATAGGCGTTAAAGCTATCCATTGTGAACCGGGACAGGTCAGGCTCGTTTTCCTTGATGAGCTTCATCAGGGCCTGCAGGTCGATGCCGGCGTTGAAGAAGCTGTTCACCTCGCCAAGATTGCGGCGGTTTCTGTAGTGCGGGCTTTCCAAAACATAGCTGATCACGCCGGCGATCACCTGCTGGGCCGTGCCCTGCCACACCGCGTTGTCGGAGCCGACCGTTTCCGGGATGAGGACCGCAGAGATATTCTGAATGTCGATGGTTCGGCTGCCGCGGTCGGTGCGCACGAAGTCGAGGGGGTTCCAACGGTGTGTCTTCTGGGACGCCGGAGAGAACAGGAAGACCTGGTGTCCCCTTGTTTTCCGATAACCGGCCGTCAGCTCGAAAATCTCCCCCTTGAGATCAGTTGCGATCATCGATCCCGGGAACATCAGCGCATTCGGAATGACGTACCCGACACCTTTGCCCGATCGGGTTGGACCGATGATCAGATGGTGGCGATCATCCTTGCGACAAAGGGTGCTGCGGCCGATCTGACCGAAGACGTGACCTTCCTTGCGAAACCAGCCGCCACGACGAAGGGAGGCAATATCCTGGAAGGCCGCATCACCGAGTGGGCTCGCTGGACGCCGAACTCCGACGGCTGCGACAATTGCCGCGATTAGGATGGAGGGAAGAAGCGCGGCGGCGGCCGCCATTTGCAGAGGCTGGCTGCTCGAATAGGTTATCAGTTGCTGGAAGGGGGCAAGCGGATTTGTGGTCGTCACCAGCTTGAGGATGCGGTCGTCTTTCCAGACAAGTTGCAAGATCAGACCGTAGCTTAACAGCCAGACGGCGATAGCAATCAGCAGGCAGAAGAGGAGATAGATCGCCAGGTAGAATTTGCTCATAAGGCGCGCCGGGAGAAGAAAATCTCGGAGACACCTCGGCGCCCGCCATCACGACGCAGCTGGATCACCACCGGGATCACCATGCGGATATAGGACATGAGATCCTGTTTCGAATAGCCGGACGACATGCCCGCCTGCATCATCATCATGGCAAGCTGTTCATACGCACCCATTGGTGTGTCGGCATGCACGGTCGACATGCTGCCCGGATGGCCCGTGTTGATGGCTCGCAGGAAAGAGAAGGCCTCAGCGCCGCGGATTTCTCCGACAAAGAGCCGATCCGGCCGCATTCGCAGCGATGCTTCGAGCAGCGACTGGATCGTCACCTGCGCGGCTCCCTGGGCACCACGTGAGGCCAGAAGATGTACGCTGTTGCGATGTGGCGGAAAAAGTTCCCGGGTATCCTCGAGCGTCAGGATGCGCTCTTGCTTATCCAGGCTCTTGAGGCACGCATTGAGGAAGGTTGTCTTGCCTGTAGAGGTTCCACCACTGACGAGGATGGAGAGACGCTGGTGAACGGCCGTTTCGATGAAATCATGGATGCGATCGGCGTCCAGCAGGGAAAGAAGTTTCTCTTCGGTTTTGCTCAGACCTCCGACGGTCACCGCCACCTTGTCGAGTGCGCCGCTGTCGCGATACTGTGCCAGGGTAAGGTCGCTGATCACCTGTTTGCGGATCGAAATCGCGCCGCCGTCGGGAGCGGCAGGCGGAAGAATAACCTGGATGCGTTCACCGGACGGTAAGGTAGCGCTGAGCAGCGGATTGATGCGGCTGATGAATTGGTTGCTGGCGGCGGCGACACGCTCGCCAATATGCTCGATCTCCCTTGAGGTGAGGGCAGGGATCCCATGAAATTCCATATGTTCGGCACCCAGCCGTTCGACAAAGACTTCGCCTGGTCTGTTGACGGAAACCTCCACAACGGTTGGATCCGCAAGGAACTGCGCCAGCGGCGATAGGGCGCGTCTGAGAAAGTAATACGGATCACTGCCGGCTGCTGCGGTTCGGGCTGAGGCCTCGCTCATTTTTGATTTCCTTCAAGGCTTCCTCGATGGGATCCAGGTACATGGCTGAGAAATCGAGATCCTGGCGGACATAGACGAAGATGCGTTCGCCCTGATGAACGCTGATCGTCGGCGGAATACGCAGGTTTTCTCCGAGCGCCTGGTTGGCCATGTCGGAGAAGGTCTGGGAGATGGTCTCGCGCGCGAGTTCCGCTGCGCGGTCGGAATCGGATTCACCGCTGCCGTTGCTCGTGTTGTGTTGATTGCTTCCGTACCCAGTCAGATAGGAAGATCCGGCGCCGACGACGGACAACAGGATCGCGGAGCCAAAACGTTCGCGCCACTTGTTGTCGACGATGCCGGTCAGCCCGGACCGGCCCAGACTGTCGGTGCCGATGCTGTTCAGACGGACCGAAACGCCGTCGTCGCGCAACAGTCGTGTCCAGATGACAAAAATACGTTTCTGGCCGCGGGTGATGTCCGACTGGTATTCGCCGATCAGTCTGGTGCCGGTTGGGATGAGCACACGCCGGCCATCGAAAGAATAGACGTCTTGCGAGGTGATTGCGCGGATCTGGCCGGGCAGATCGCTGTTGATGGCGGTTTCGAGAATTCCGGGGATTAAGGTGCCCTCGGGGATCATGGCGTCGATGCGGCCGATCTGACGCGCCTTTGCCGATCGGTCGCCGATTGCCGAGGCTGTCGCAAGAAACTTGCTATTGCGATCCTCTCCAGCGACAGTTGGCACCCCGTCCGCCACACCATTCAACGAGGCGTTATCACTGCCGGATTTGGCAGAATCGACGATGACCTGCTTCGACAGATAGCGCTGGGGAAATTCTTCCGATGGCGGTGCAGTTCGTTGCGGGGTTGTTTCAGCCACTGTTGGTGGCGGAGGGACATCGAATTCGGTTGTGTCGATGATTTCCTTCTTCTTTTCCTCCGGAGGTTCAGGGAGTTGAATGACATTCTCGTTCTCTTTCCGCTCAGGCACCGGTCCCTGGCGGAAGAAGGATGGCGGGCGGAACGTCGTCGTGGAAAACTCCTCATCACCTTGAAGGACATCTCGCGGCGGCGGCTTGGGCGCGAGCACGAGAATGTAGGCAAGGGCAGCACCAGCGAGGACGAAAGCTGCTCCGCTCAGCAGTTGCCTGCGTTTGGCCCGCTGATCACCGACCTGGCTCAGGTCGGCCTCCAGCATGGCCTCAAGTTCCGGCGATCGCTTCATCCGTTACCGCTCCTTTTTCGCTTCGCCACCTTCTCATCGAAGACCGGGCCCATGATGGCGGGGTCCGGCGCGCCGAAATCGGGCTTTCTAAGGTTGAAGATGCAGGTCCATTGATTGCCGTCGCGCAGCGTGTATTGCGTTGCGGTGCCATCGATGACGATGTAGTCGCCCTCACGCCGAAAATTGCGCAAGGTTTCGGTGAAGTCCGCGTTGACAGCAAAGATCGCCGGAACCTTGGAGCCGAACTTGAGGTAGGTCTTCTTGCCGTCATCGAAGATCATGAGGGGTTTGAGACTGCCGTCGCCAGAGAAGGAATAGTCAATGTTGACGTTCGCCTTGTCGATACCGGAGATGTTCGGATAGGCGGCACGGGCTTCTGCTTGCCTGCGTAGCGAGGCATTCAGATCCTTGTCAGGATAAATGAAGCGGACACCAAAGATCTCTTTGTCGTCCTCCGGCGCAAAGTCGCTGAGTTCGAGATAGTAGACGCGCTTCGTGGTGACGACATTCATGTTCGTTTCGGCTTTCCTTGCTTTCGGTTTGACGAACAGAATGTTGCCCTTGTCGGTCGGCACCACGTCCCAGCTGTCGCTGTCACCGACGGCGATGGTTTCGAACTTCTCGTCCTCGTCGAAGATGATCATCGTTGAGATGCCGTAGGTGGAGAAGATCCGCACGACATTGTTCGGCTGGTAGACCACGTTCGTCACGCGTGGATCGAGCCGACCGGCCGAGGGCGTTTGGGCGGTTCGCGCGACAGACAGCGGCACTATGCAGATAATGAAGGCGAAAAGGATCCGGGTCACTGGCTACTCCCGGTCACAGTCTCCTGGTCGCGCCGATAATCATAGGCCTGGAACCCTAAAGGATTCTCGAAACGCCATTCATTGGTGGCGGGCGTGTCGGTGTAGCGATAGCGAACCACAGCGATCCAGTGGCGGGCGATCGAATCCGTATCCGAAACTTCCATGGTGGAGAAGCGGACAATGCCGGTACTGTTGTTTGGGAAGGTCACGGATGCGATCTCGGTCATCACGCGCTTACTCCTGCCGTAGACCTTGGCCGGGTTCTTGGGGTTAGTGGCACTGAAGAGGTCCTGAAGCTCGCGCGCTGCGTTCCCGGTCGAAAGCAGGGCGGCAATGGCGAAATTCTGCTCGATGGCGTAGGGATCGTAGCCCTCTCGGGCGCGGATGTAGCGAACGATGTTCGCCTGGGTGATTGCCTGCTGCTCGGTGAGATTTGTCGGACGCGTCAGCCCCGTCTTCACCTCGAGATAACCGGTGCTCTTGTCAACCTCGACGATATATGGCTCAAAGCTCTTGAGCGGAACCAGCATGACGAGAGCGATTAGGCTCAGTAGCGTGATGGTGCCAAAGATCATTGTCACGAGCCAGGCAAGCGTCCTCGACCGCTTGGCTCGTCTGACGATCTCCTGCTCCCAGATATCTCCGCTTTGGTAGTAGGTGCGTAAATCGAGTTCCTTGGTCTCGGCCATGTTGTCTCACTCTTCAGAACGGAGTTTCAGCGCGGTGTGCCCTGACGGGCGATTTTGGCTTGCATGGCTGATTTCGTACTGGGGGCGTCACTATCCTCGTTGCGCCGGTGTCGATCTCGCAAATTGCGGCCTGCACGATAAGCTCCGCGCCCGGCAGCATTGCTGCCGCGAGCTACCGCCAGTGGATATCGCACTCCAAATCGGTGCGCGATCCCGTTCGCGGCATTGCCTACCCCTGCCGCAATGCCGGACGTAATGCCGTGGCCAAGCGACTGGATGTAGAGCATGACGAAAGCGCCGGCAGCGCAAAGCAGGACGAAGCCGGCGACGTCGGCAAGTGTCAGCGTTCTTGAACCACTTGCCGCATCGATCTTTGTCAGTTCGGGGTTCATGGCGGCGATCAAAAAGGCCGCGATCACATAGATATAAAGCGGGATCAACGCGTAGGTCAGAACTTGATTGAACCAGCCGATACCGTAATTGCGGGTTTTCTCGAACAGCATGCAGGAAAGAAAGATCGGTGCGGTCCCGATCAGCACCCAAAGCATCACTTTGGCGAGGATCAGGATGGCAAGAGCGACGGCGATGAATATTCCAGTCGCGAGCATGATCAGGAAACCGATCATGCTGGGGAGAACGGCAAAATAACCGGACTGTTCGGCAAAGGTGGCTGCTGCCTGATTGGCAGTCTGCCAGATCATCGACATGCCGTTGGTCGGCTCGGTGATGCCGGTGCCAGAGGCAGCGAGAATCGCGCGACCAACATCTTCCGGCGTGTCGTTAATCCAGCGATAGACGAAATTGTTGAAGTTGCCCCAGGAGCCGACGAGCACGATGATCATCACCATGCGAACGATACGGAAGACGATCTCCCCGACGCTAAGCCGCGCCATCCCCATGACGAGCTGCAGGCCGTACCAGGCGACGTATGCAATGAGCATCAATCGCAAAAGCAACGCGATCTCGTTGCCGACGATCGTGTAGGCCTGCTCAGAAAAGCTAGCGCCGGAATTTTCAATGCGGTTGAGGAGGTCGCCGAGGAAATCCTGCATGTTACTCCTGAGTCTCCTCAAGAACACCGATCGCGGCAAACGCGTGTTTCGGATTGTTGACGGCGCGCATCGGGCCGCATTCGCGCCGTGGGTCCTCAGTGAAGGATGCGACGTTGGCCGGCCGCTTGCAGGGCGCTGTCTTTTCCTTGACGGTCCCGCAAGCGGTCAAAGTCAGGCAAAGCGTTGCAAGCACGATCTGATCAGGGGCGCGCAGCATCATCATTTCCCGTAGGTGAGCATTTTTTTAGTATTGGAAATATCGGTAAGGCGACGCTGATTTTCTGCCTGCAACGAGGTGACGGCTCCGTTCATGACACCGATCATCTCATTGAGCGTCAGTCCCGATTGCACCTGAAGCTGCGTATTCTGATCGATCGAACCCTTGATATCTTCGGCGGTTCCGATCCGACTTCCCGCCTGTTCGAAGGCGCTGCGTCGGCCCTTAATCGCCTGTTGCGACCCGTTGATCAGTGCAGAAACGCCGAGCACCGTGTTGACAAGTTGCTCATAGGACTTGTCGCCCGAGAAGCTACTGTCCTTCCTACCGGAGAGCGATTTTACAAGCTGTAGTCCGTTGATGAAGGCCGTCGCGGTGCGGCTGACGTCGCCGCTCATGCTGCCGAAATTCGGCACACCATCTTTCAGTATGCTGTCGAAGGAAGGGACTGCAGAGACAGTGAAGCCGTTGCCAACGGCAAGATTCTTCAGCGGGTCTGCTATGCTGCCGCGATCTCCGGTGACGGCCTTCAAGGTGTCTTCGACCGTGCTCAGGATATTCTTGTTGGTGTCGAGAATTCTGTTCGTTGTTTCCGCGGTTTTTTTGGCGACCTCGTAGTTGGTTCGGTCGATCACCGGCACATCGGCGAGAGCCGCGACAGGCAAGGCAAGCAAAGTCAGGCTACTGCAAACGATCGTTTTCATGCCTTTTCTCCTATGATTGAGGTTGCAGCATCAGCTGAACCTGGTTCTCGCTTTCCCGCCTCTCGACGCAGATCTGTTCGATGTCGTCCCAGATCAGGTTCTGGTGTGGGTCACAGATGCGGGTGACGTTTCGTGTCCCCACTTTTCCCGGATCTTGATCAGAACCTCGAGAAGAGCCGGAGAGATTGGCAGATGAGACTGCGTTGCGGGAATTGATCAGATCCGCCATCGCAGCGCCGAGCTTGATGACGTTGTTCATCATCTCAAGATTGGCGTTGCGCACAGTGGAATTGTGATCCCAGCTGTCTTGTATAGTGCCCGTTTGTAGCTGCCCGACCTGCTGGTACCAGCTTGCAACGTTGGACAAACTGCCAGCGGTCGCCATCGTCGTTCCCATGGCATTCATGGTAGACGAGCGCATTCCAGTGTAGGCCGTTTGCCCACCCCCGAAATTGAGGGGTATTCCCGCTTTGTCCGAACCACCGAAGGCAGGAAACCACTGCTGTGTTATCGAGGCGACATAAGCTTGCGTTTCCTTGAATGGCGGGACGCCGGCATATTTGTTCACATTGCCCGGCCCCGAATTATAGGCCGCAAGCGCCAGCGAGATATTGCCGCCGTAGCGCTCCAGCTGTTGTTTGTAGTAGCGGGCACCACCACGTAGGTTCTGCTCTATATTGTTCTCGTCGACGCCGAGCTCGGTCGCAGTGCCGGGCATCAATTGGGCAAGGCCAGTGGCGCCGGCGCCGGATTTGGCGCAAGGGTTGAAACGGCTCTCTTGATAGATCAGGGCGAGGAACTGGTTCTCATCGACACCTTCCTCGCGGGCCACACGCCGCACGAGACCGGAGATCTCCGGATTGGCCTCTGCCGATCCGACAGGATCGCTCCGGCGTCCGGGGCGGTACATCGAGCAGGTGACTGATGTGTGGATCGTGTTGCGCTTATGATCGGTATCCTCGATGCCAGTCGTCGACGCGTCGCGATTCCGGCGCTCATCGAGGCTCGTATCGTCGGCAACAGGCACATCGGCCCATGCCGCAGAAGTGAAGATCGTCGACAGTAGGATTGTCGGAAGCGTTGCCGACCTCATGGGTCGTCCTCCCACCTGCAGAATTTCGTGAGCCATCCAATGGGATCATCGCCATGGGCGTCGCGCAGACGCGTGCATTCTTCGATCGTTTCCTTTCGGCCAGAAAGCACCTTGATGAGATCCGGCATCGATCCGAGATCAAGCCGGGCAATTACACTGTCATTTCCATGTTTGATCAGGAAAGCGCGCTTCTCCGGTGGCGTATTGCGGATGAAATGGAACTCCTTTGCCGTCAGTCCGAAGCGATGGACATAACTTTCCTCGTCGGCGCGCGGATTGGGAAAATGGATGTTGGTGGCGGATTGCTCGATGAGCGTGTGCGCGGCGGGCGAGCGCACGATATCGGCTGCCGATTGCGTACCGAAGCCGACGATACCGTTCAGCTTGCGGATCGTTTTCATCTTGTCGACGATGAAGTCGCTGAAGATCGGATCCCGCAAGAGCCGCCAGCCCTCATCCATGAAGATCATGACTGGCGTGCCGTCGAAGAGCTCGTTGAGGCGATGATAAATATACATAAGCGCTGGCGTGCGGACGTCATCATTGTCGAGGATGCTGGTCATGTCGAAACCGAAGGCGTCGCGACCGGAAAAGGACAATACGTCATGCGGCGCGTTGAAGAGCCAGGCCTTCTCGCCCTCGATCCAGGGCCTGAGCCGGGCATGAAGGTCGTTGGGATCGGCGCGTGAACGGCCAGTCAGTAGGTCCGCGAGATTGGCGAGATTGCGCTCGGCTGCCGGCTCATGCATCAATCTGGCAATGGCGCGCTCGAGAACGTCTTCCTCTTCTTGGGCAAAGCTGTCTCCGTCTCCCCGGCGCAGCATGGTCTTGAGCAGCCTTAGGAGGAAATCGCGGTTCTCGCCGGTATTGTCGAGCTGCAGCGGGTTGAACCCAGCCCGCGTGCCCGGAGTGAGAACCTCATAGGCGCCGTTCATCGCGCGGATAAAGATCTCTGCGCCCCTGTCCTTGTCGAAGAAGACGGCGCGGGGATTTGGGCGGACACGGAAAGCCTGAGCAAGCAGGAAAGTGAGCGCGACAGTCTTGCCCGATCCGGTTGGCCCGGTCACGAGAAAATGGCCGATATCGCGCTGGTGGAAATTGAACCAGTAGGGCGTCTGGCTGGTCGTCTCCAGAATGGTGATGGGACGTCCCCAATGCAGGTCTTCCCTCTGGCCGGACGCGAAATTGTGCATTGATGAAAGGCCGGAAAAATTGCCGCTCGAGAGCATCGCCCTACGGGCGATGTAAGAATGATTGCCCGGCAATTGCGCCCAGAACGCCGCCTCCATGTTGAGGTCCTCGCGCAGCCAGTTGATGTTCATGTCGGTGAGGCAGGCGCCAAGGTCCGAGACGGCTTTGTTGAGGTCGTTGAGATCACGCGAGAGGCAAAGCAGAGACAGGTGATGGAAGCCGAAAACGGCTTCCTGATTGAGGAGACTGTTCAGCGCGAAGTCGATATCATTTTCCACGTCGCTGCCGGCTTCGTCGGAGGCAGCGATCTGGCGCTTTAGTCGCGTGATCCGTTCCTGGGCGATAGGCTTGTCTGCGACCGTAAACGACTGCGTGAGAATGAATTCGTGATTGACCTGCAACAGCCCGTCCAGCATCCCTGGACCTGTGAACGGCGGGTATTCCTTGATCGAAAGCATGGCGCCGAAGCGGTTGTCTTCCCGCACCGCACCTTGCGCTTGTAATGTTCGCCGGGAAAAGTGCAGCCGTGACGTTCCGACATAGTTGGCGATCCCCATTCGTGGCAGGCGCATATTGCGCGGGACGCCACAAGTCAGAATCATGTTCAGGAACTGGCAGGGTTCCGAATAAGGTTCGCCCTCCCTGTATGTGATCCCGAGTGTGCGGGCGCCGTATTTGGCAAGGTCACGGACGATATTATCGGCGAGTTCCTCGAGCTCGCTTATCGCCTCACGGAGTTGCTCCGCTTCGGCAGCACGCCCCGCAGCTTTGTCGAGAAAACGCTGGATGCTATCGCCGGCAGAGAGTGCGCCGCGCATGCTGGAGCGCAGGACAGTTAGATAGATCTCGTTGGTGAACATCCGCTTCTGCCTGAGCGCCGCCATGTAACGCCGGTCGAGGACATCGCAGAAGCGGTCTTCGAATTCGCCGTCGATGACTGTGCCGATCTGCCGCCGGATGACGGTGGACCACAATGAAAACCGGCTTGATCCGAGCGCACGGATCATTGTGTTTTGGACCACCGAACGCATGTTGAGTTCGGCCTGATCCTCCGTCTGGAAGAAGAGACCATCCAGCCGGATGACAGTCATCAGCGCGCCGCTTTCCAATCGAAGGACTGAATCGGCGACGTGACGCAGATAGGGAATGTGGCCTGCCATCGGCCGCTCCCTTTGACCAACCGTGCCAAAGCCTAATTCATCGCGAATGATGTTCAGCATTGTCACGGCCCGTAGGAATTGGCACCCCAGAACATCTTGTTCGGTGTCCGGCCTGTGCGCCGTGTTGCGACCTGAAGGACGTCGAGGATCCGGGCATCCCAGGTGCAAAGTGTGAACAGTGTCAGGTAAGTGACCGGTGCAGTTAGAAAGGCCCAGATCGTATTGGAGGCGAGCCAGGCGATGATGGTCAATCCCACAATGATCACGCCGGCGAGGTACGGCACTCCCCATAGCGTCGGTGAGCGGGTGAGGCCGATGACCAAGGGCGTGAGAGCAGGCTTTTCGAGATCGTTGCTGTTCATGATCAAGAGCCCACGATTGCGATCAGGGCGTCGACAATGGATGGTCCGCCGAAGACAAGCCCGATACCCATGGCAACACCTCCGGCCAAAAACCAGCTGAGCCTGCCGACCCAGGCAAGGAAGCCCATGGACATCACCGCGATGATTGCGCAGAGCCGACCGAAGGGGCCGGTGATGAAGTCCACAACGGCCTGGAAAATCGCTTGAAGCGGCGCAAAGGCTTGTCCGAGTTGCTGGGCAGCGGCGATGTCGACGAAAGCCAACTGCGAGACGGCGATGGTCACTCCCGCAACGACGGCACGGTGTCGGTGACCAGAGAATGAATGAGATAGTTTCCTCATGTCTTTGTCCTCTTCCATGTCAGAATTTCATGACGCCATCGACGAAGCGGCCGCCGGACACGGCGCCGATGACGCCGTTGTCCAGGGGACGCCTTGTCGCTTTGCTTGCAGCTTCTTCGGCTTCACGGGACCGGAGCACGAGCTGAAAGTTCAGGATTTCCGCGAGATAATTGATTGTCTCGGCGTAGGGGGGAATTCCGTCATGATCACGCACGGCCTTAGGTCCGGCGTTGTAGGCGGCGGCAGCCAGCAGTGGATTCTGAAACTCGTCCAAAAGAGAGCGCAGATACCGGATGCCGCCGTCAATGTTGGCAGCAGGATCGCAAACATCACCAACGCCGAGATCTCCTGCCGTGCCCGGCATCAGTTGCATCGGGCCACGCCCGCCTCTCGGGCTGTTGCGGATACGGTCGAACCGGCTTTCGGCCCAGGCAATCGCTGATGCGAAGTCCGGCTTGACGTCGTGTTTCCGTGCCGCGGCCTCGACAAGAGCGACAATCTGTTTTGGCGAAAGGGACGATGTGGGGCAAGGATCTGCGGAGGAGAGATGCCTAATTTTATTATCTCCAGTGTTCCTTGTCGGCTGGCTGTGAACCGCCGAGCGCATGACGGGTTCGTCATCGGAAAGATACCTAAATTTGTTCTCAGCACCTTGGTCGGGCGCGGATGACACAGTGCCTATCGGATCAAGGTAAAATACCCGGCCTGCGCCGGCTGCCGGCGCAGGCATGGGGTTGGATGGTACCAGGTCCACAATATCGATCTCGGATAAAAGTCTATTTTTATCAAATAGATGCAGATCATCGGCGGCGACTGATCTGTTCGCCAGGCCCACTATCCACACTACGATACCGATGTATTTGAATCTGCCTTGCATAGGATAGACCACCACGTTTCCTGACCATGGAATGATCGCCGAGAGGGATTTGAGTGTCGATTCCGATTGCGTTGAATTACTAATTTAGGTAATGCTTACATCAAAGATTTCGAATATAAAAGAGGAAATTTCTATCTTTCTCCAAATCGCGAGAGATATCAAAAATGGATATGACGTATCTTCGAGAATTGGTAAGCGGGTTGGTTTGCGCGGCGCTTATCGGTACTTCGGCACAGGCGGCCGGCTCGGTGAACCGAGATTACATCCGCTCGCTCGCAGCACCCGGAAAGACCGTGCTGGTGATCGAATATTATGGTGGCGACACGACGGTCTCCGGCCGGAAGGGCTTCGCCTCAAGTGAGGGCTTCAGGGCGATTTCGCCGACTGACTTTCGGATCGACGAGAAAGTATCTTTGCACCTTTACGGGCTTGAACCGTGTCGCGGCGAGATGGTCAACCAGAAGGAAGGCTTCGCGGGATCCTGCGACGACTACGCAAAGGAGCAGCTTTCCATCAAGCTGAGGGCTGCCAAGGTCGTTTTCTGTCGCGCCTTCCTGACAGAAGAGAAGTCAAAAATGCAGGATGCGACCTGTTTCGGCTACTATGCCTATCCTGGCACGCTCGACACCGTGGACAATATCGAGGAGCAACTGGTTTCGATCGGTGCGCTGAGACTTTCGCGCAAATCGGACGGTAGCCCGCTTCGGGCCGATCTCGTCGACGCTGAAAGGATCGGGCGACGGGGGCTTGGTATGTGGGCCGATCCAAAAGTTCGGGAGGACGCGAATTGAGGTGGCATCTTTTCCTAATCCCGATTGCGATCTTGGCGGACGACGCGCGGCTTACGACGACGGTTGTGTTGGTAACGGGTGATAGCTGGCTTGGGCACGGCGAACTCTATCGCCTTTATGGAATGCAATCCTGCTCACGTGGCACCTTTTTCACCGATCGGAGTGGTCAAAGGCGGGATTGTGGGGATGCTTCCGTCGCCGTTCTTGCAGCGTTCATCAAGGACATTCGGCCTCAATGTATCCCGGTCACCATTGCTGATGATACACACTTCCTCCTTTCCTGCGGGAGCGTCGACGGCGAGCGGCTTGATTTAGCGATTGTGCTCATCTTTGAAGGCTATGCCTTCGCGGCCCTCACCGTAAATGGCCTGCCAATCCATATTTCCGATGACGTTGCGAAACAGCAGGCGAGAGCGCGAAAGGCAGGTCTTTGGCAATTCTCCGATGTTGCGCATCCGGCCCTGCTTTTGAGCCGTGCTGCCCGGCAGCGTGAGGGTCGATGACATGGATGTGAAGCTCATTCTTGCGTCGGCGATTTTCCTGAGCCCTGTTCTTGCGATTGCAGCAGATCTTGTTCAGGGCTCCCCCGTGACTGGTCCGGGTGGAGAAGTTCACCGATGGACGATGGAAGGACGGGCAACGGTGTTTGATGGGAGAACCCTTTGGTTTCCGACACAAGGCCGCGCCGTAAGACTGGCTGGCATTGATACGTGCGAATTACCTCAATGGGCTTTCGATCCAAAGAAGATGACGAATGTCGTTGGTCCGGCACTCATCCCTGTGCCCTGTGGGGCCATAGCCAAAGCATGGCTGAAGCGCGCGATCGGATCCAAAAGCGTCTCGTGTGATATTACAGTTTGGGCCGCCGACGGCGCTCTCGCCGGGACATGCCGGGCGAGCAACCGAGATCTGGCTTTCGAATTGCTGCGCGTCGGATTGGCCCGAGTGGTCATCGGTAATGCTGGTCGTGCAGGTTACGCTGGTGCGCAGCGCTATGCGATTGCGGCACGCTATGGGATGTGGGGAACATTTGTTCTCGACATGGATGAATGGCGTGCCAGGGCGATCGACCGAACGCTTGATCGTCGTCCTGTTGCCGACATCAATTTGCTGAAAGGGAGAAAAGCGAAGATTGCGCCGCAATTCGCTGATGCGTTAGCCGGCAGAACTCCGAGGGACTGAAATGAGATCGCTTGTATTTTTCTCCGCCTGCTGTGCAAGCATCATTTCATTTGCTTGCGAGGATGCCGGTGCCAGCGAATGGGGTTGCGAGGTGCTTCTCTGCGCGGCATCCTCGGGTCCCTCCTGGCAGTCTATTGCGAGTTGTCGGCCACCGATGGAAAAGCTGATCAGCGTGATGAAGAAGCCTGGGTTTTCCTGGCCGACATGTCCGGAAGGCGGAGCCGGGAAACCCGGATTTGAGCAGTATGCCGATTGTCCTGCGGGCTGGAGCCCGGCAAAGGGTGAAGATACTGGAAGCGGGACCGGTCGAGGTCAGTTGTCCCAATGTAGACGTACCGTCGGCGGATGTGGTCGAGAGAGCCACGCCCGTGGAAGGGCGTTGCTAGAAAGGGGTAACGGCGTCCGACGTGTCTATTCGGACGGTCACTCCTGTTCCTACACGGAGTTCATGAAGAGGCCTCTTCGTGACAAGCCCTACTATTTCGACATCAGAGACAACGAAACAAATGCCACGAGTCGACACTTCTTTGATCTGAGGAAATAGGCAGGCCAATCCGCGCGGCCCTTGGCGGCGCCAGCGCGGATCCACTGCGCTTTCTCGGCGTCCTCATAAGGGAACCCGTCAGGGCTATGATGCTCCACCGAAGCGGTGTCCCAGTCGTCGTCCCTGATGCCTCCCGGTATGCCGTCCACAAGCTCATCGTCGCCAGCCGCCGAAACACCGACGGGCAAGGGCCGGCGAAGCGAGAGAAGGACCTTCGTCAAGCTGCGCTGCTCTTTGAAGCCCTGGAGCAGACAAGGAGATCTGCCGATTTGGCGCTCGTCTACAATGAAGCATGGGAGCGCGGGCCTGCGTGGCAAGAAGGTATTCGAACCGGGGCGGGAATGCTGCCGGCACAGGATGCCGAACGCCTCCACACGGTCCTGATCGAAGGCGCAAAAAGAAATCGCGAAGAAATTGAACTTCCGTTTGGGGATAGGCTGTCTTCCGCTTCGAAGCCCCAACAGTTGATTTGATTCGACGCGGCGAAGACAGATATCGTGCCGAGAGTTCATATCCGCTCAAGAGCAAAAAGAATGTTCGTACCGCTTTATTCCTTTGGTTTCGGCTTCCATCGTTAACCGCGGCTTTGTGCCTGTATCCGCTTGCATCGCTTTTGAACGTTGCGGGTAATGCGTTCAAGAACACCCGTCGGATCGCCAGCCATCGCAGCGATTTGCAGTGCGACGTCATCGCAGGTAGCGCTGACAAGCTTAGCAAGTTCCTCCACTCGTCGGACGGTCGATGCGGCACTCAATCCGACCTTCTCAGCGAGTGTTTGCCAATCCGCTCGCCGCAAGTCGGGCGCAATGAAACGCCCGCCAATAGCCTGCGGCAGGCTCTGATCCACCTGGTGATACACGGCCGCGCACACCAAGTCGTAAAGAGGCGCTATCGTTGCTGATCCACCGGCACCAATCAGGATCGAGTAGTTTTTGGCGTGGGAGTCGGAGTTGCAGATCAGCACGTTAAAGACCACTGCGTCCAGAAGCTTCAGCCGCTCCGCAGGCGAAACGAGATCGCTAATGGCGTCGAACATCATCGTTAGGTTCACGCCGCGCCCCGTCGATGATCGTTCGTATTTCTGCGACGGGAAACGACCCGTTAGCTGACAGAGATCTTCTTGATGTAGTCTGCGTATATCTCCTCGAGAGTCGGTGAAGCGGTCGTAGCGCTTCACCAGCAGATAACGTCGTTTGCCGGCGATGCCGACGGTGACTTCAGCAGCTTTCAATCCGCAGGCCTGCGCCAGAGCGAGGCAAAAGGCTTCGTTTTCGACGCTTCCCGCGAGTCGACGCGTATCTGGCTTGATGATATGGGTCGACGGCGTTCCGTCGATCGGGATGGAAATCCTGCCGTCTTCATTGACGAGAACTGGCAATTTCTCCTGCACACCCGCAAGCGACATGGAGACGCCGCGCTCTCCGACCAGAAAGGGTTTGGCCGGAAGCTCGTTGAGGATGTGCTCCAGCGACTCCTCGTCGGGAATGGGCTGGAAGTTGACGCCCGCCCTTCGCGGCTTCCCGATCGACAGCGCCCCGGCCGTATCGCGGCCGATGTGGCCAAGCAGGCCTACGATGTCCTGCGGAGAGACCTTCAGCCGTTGGCCGATCTCTGCGAGATGCGTTTCTGGAAGCAGGTTGGCGAGCCATGGCAGCAGCCTGTCGGCACCAACAGGCCCTGAGCGCAACGGCATGGTCAGTGACACTGGGAAGGCCGAGCGGCGCGCTTCCCAGGTTGGATCATAGTCCAGCCGCCACTCGCCTTCGAAGGTCAGATGGGCAACGGGGAAGGTTTCGTAGAAGATGGTTGTCATCGACCGTCACCGAAGGTCGGCAGAAAGCCGAGGTCATCGTCGGATGAAGTTGGGTTTCCCTGAATCGTCCTGAGATCGCCGATCTCGATGCCGACGGTGCGCGCTACGATCAGTGCCTTCTCAAGTTGGCAACTCGGCTTGCCGGACTCCAACTCGACGATGAAGCGTTCGCCCGTCCCGGAGCGGGCGGCAAGCTCGGTCTGCGTCCAACCGAGGCCCTTGCGTTTTTCCCGAACGGCAACGCCGAAATCGCGTGCTGACCTGAACATCGAGCATCTCCCATAACGGCTTACCGTACAGGAAGATTCGTTGAAATACAATACGTTCCTTACCGATCGGGAAGTAACGGCGAAGACCGGAGGAAATCATCCCGATCGGAAAGCCTTATCTTTTGCAGCCGAAAGGCAAAAAGGGTCTGCTGAGCTGACAACGCTTTGACCCATGTTTGCATTTGAGTTTAAAAGTGAGGGGACGCCCACACTCTGAGATGCTCGATCATTACGGTCCCCCCTCAAACGTCGGCTCCGCCGTTATCCGGCAACTCAGTCAGCCATATTCCCCAAGAGCAGATTTACATGTCGCGCCGAGACAGACAAGTTTTGCGGGCGTCAGAGCATTGTTGGTTCTCGGGCAGTGAAGTTCACGACGCTTGGTTTCGCACGAAGGTGCTGGAAGCGCTGAACGACACTCGGCCCGACATTTCGGATGACGAAGTCGAGGCACACTTCGCAGAGCGCCGAGCGACAGCACGGCTCAAAGCAGTGGCCGCAAATTGTGAGCTGACGTGGTCGCGAACAAATTTCATTCCTTTACCATTTTGCGATACGTCACATTTTGTTCGAGTTTCAACAGCTTGCGCTCGTCTGGCGCTCGCGCCCCCTGTTGCTTTTGGCGCAGTTGCGTCTGTGCTTTCCTCTTTGCTTCTATAATCCGTCAATCAATCATGCGTCATATAACTCTTCTTGTCCCCATGTATATGTTTAGAATTGTCTCGCGGTATGCCTATCGCAGTTATGTCGGTTTAGGTCGGTTTAGATTGTAACCCATGGTCATCCGGCGGAAGCATCGATCTGGAGGCCGATGGGAAGGAAGTTGCAATTCACCACAATAGAGCTTGAGATTGATGGGTCAGTACATGCTTAGCGTCAGACTAATCAGTGCAAAATGAAAACGTAATTTTCCGGATCGGATGGGTGCACTACAGCTGAGATCATAACCCGAGCAAGGTTTTGAGCGAAGGACGTAGTGATGCCAGTTGAAATCGTGGATACTCTCGTTGTTGGCGCCGGACAGGCCGGAGTTGCGATGAGCGAGCATCTGAGCAAAGCCGGTATCAACCACGTCGTTCTCGAACGTAGCCGCATCGCCGAGCGGTGGCGTTCGGAGAGGTGGGACTCCCTGGTTGCCAACGGGCCGGCATGGCACGACCGCTTTCCCGGCATGGAATTCCCCGATCTTGATCCTGACGGCTTCCCGACAAAGGATGCTGTTGCGGATTACTTCGAAGCCTATGCAAAACAGATCGATGCCCCTATCCGCTGCGGTGTCGAGGTGAATCGCGTTGAAAGACACGTCGGCCGTTCCGGGTTTCGTGTGGAAACCACCGAAGGTATCCTCGAGGCCCAAAACGTCGTGGCCGCAACCGGCGCCTTTCAGGTTCCGATCATTCCGGACCTCGTTGCGAACGCGCCGGATATCGTCCAGATGCATTCCAGCAAATACCGCAATCCGGACCAGCTCCCGGAAGGCGCCGTGCTGGTGATCGGCGCCGGCTCGTCCGGAACGCAGATCGCCGAGGAACTGCTTTCTTCTGGCCGAAGCGTCTATCTTTCCGTTGGCCCCCATGATCGCCCGCCGCGCGCCTATCGCGGCCGCGATTTCTGCTGGTGGCTTGGCGTTCTCGGCAAGTGGGACGCGGAAACGCCAGGCCCGGGAACGGAGCATGTGACGATTGCTGTCAGTGGTGCGCATGGTGGCTATACCATCGATTTCCGTCGCCTAGCTCGGCGGGGAATGATTTTGCTCGGCCGCACGGCCGCCTTCGACGGGGCGGCATTGACGTTCTCGGAAGACCTGAAGCAAAACCTGGCGCGCGGCGATGCCAACTACATGGCTCTCCTCGATGAGGCTGACGCCTATGCGAAGAGAAACGGCATCGACTTGCCGGAAGATCCGGACGCCCGCAAGGTCGAACCCGAGCCAGATTGCGTTGCCAATCCCATCCTCAGCCTCAACCTAGCACAGGCCGGCATCCGCACCATAATTTGGGCGACTGGGTTCACTTCAGACTACAGCTGGCTCAAGGTGGACGCATTTGATGAACGCGGTCGCCCGAAGCATCAGCGCGGTGTTGCAGCGGAGCGCGGCATTTATTTCCTCGGCCTGCCGTGGCAATCGCGCCGAGGATCCAGCTTTATCTGGGGCGTCTGGCACGACGCCAAGCATCTAGCCGACCGCATTTCAACCCAACGCAAGTACAACGAATACCGCCCCTCGAGCCGAAACGGCGCCTGATGGTCCATAGCTGGTAACTGCCAGCCACAACAGAGCGGCTGAAACCAAATAATTTCCTACTCTGAGGAGTTCATCATGACACATACACGCATCCGCAAGTTCAACACGAAGGACACCTATCCCGAGCAGCAACTGGACAACGATCTGTGCCAGACGGTGGTTGCCAAGGGCACGATGGTCTTCGTACGTGGCCAGATCGGCCAGGATCTCGATACCTCCGCCAGCGTCGCCATTGGCGATGTGACGGGCCAGACCGAGCAGGCCATGGTGAATATCAAGATGCTTTTGGAGGAGGCCGGCTCGTCGCTGGATGACGTCTGCAAGATCACCATTTATATCGTCGATCCGCGCTATCGTGAAGCCGTATACCGCGTCGTGGGAAAATGGCTGAAGGGCGTGTATCCGGTGTCGACCGGCATCGTCGTTTCGGCTCTTGCCCGCCCGGAATGGCTGGTGGAAGTCGATGCCATCGCCGTCATCCCGGCATAAGAGCTGCTTAGGCAGACCTTATGCCCAAGGCCGATAAATCCGAATTTACAAGCCGCACTTTCGTGCCAATCTCCATCTCGAGATGATCAGCGGGGCAGTCAACCGGTCAAGCAGGGAACGTTCATGCAAAAGAAAAAGATCGTAATGGGGGGACTTTTCGAGGCGAATGGCTACCATTCCGCCGCCTGGATGGTAGATGGCGCGCAGGACAATTCGGCGACCGACATCGATTACTTCCGAAACATCGTGCGTACTGCGGAGCAAGGGAAGATGGATTTCTTCTTTCTGGCCGATACGCCTGCAGCCAGAACCGAAGATCTGGATTTCTGGAGCAAATCTCCGCTCTATATGAACATGATGGAGCCGATCACTCTTTTGTCGGCGATCGCAGGCTCAACGTCGCATATTGGGCTGGGGGCAACGGCATCGACCAGCTTTTACGAACCCTACAACATCGCCCGGCTATTTGCCTCGCTGGACCATATCAGTCATGGTCGTGCCGCCTGGAATGTGGTGACCAGCGCCAACGACTATGCTGCACGAAATTTCGGGCTCGATCGGTTGCCGCCCCATGCAAAGCGGTATGAGAAGGCCCGCGAATTCTTCCAGGTTGTGCAGGCGCTGTGGGACACTTGGGAAGATGATGCTTTTATCTTCGACCGCGCAAACGCGCGCATGTTCGATCCAAAGAAGATGCATGTTCTTGATCATCAGGGCGAATATTTCAGGGTTCATGGCGCTTTGAACATGGCGCGCACGCCGCAGGGCAAGCCTGTCATCTTCCAGGCTGGTGCTTCCGAGACCGGAAAGGAATTTGCCGCCGAGACGGCGGAGGTCGTGTTCGGGACCGGTTCCGATATCAACGAGGCGATTGCGTTTTATAACGATCTAAAGGGCCGCATGGCGAAATTCGGCCGCGATCCCGACAGCCTCAAGGTGCTTTCGGGAGTGTCCATTATCGTCGGTGACAGCGAGGCGGAAGCACGCGAAAAATGGGCCGAATGGCAAGAGTTGGTGCCGATCGAGGTCAATCTCATGTACCTGAAGACGGATCTCGAAACCGATCTTTCAGATCTGCCGCTGAATGAACCAATCCCGGAACATCGCGTCCCCAAATCCTCCAATTTCCATCAGGTATATTTCAATGAGATTGTTGGATTGATCCGCGAAGGGCTGACACTGCGGCAGGTTTGCAAGCGTTATAATCGCAGCAAGGCAATCATCTATGGTACCGGCAAGCAGGTGGCCGATCAGCTGGAACATTGGGCGGAGGCCGGCGCCAGTGATGGCTTCATGGCGGCATTCCCGGTGCTTCCGCAGAGCCTCACCGACATGACGGAAAAGGTGATACCTGAGCTGCAGCGCCGCGGGCTGTTCAGGACAGAATATGAGGGCGCCACATTGCGCGAAAATCTTGGCCTCGATCGTCCGGTCAATCGGTACGTGGAGAAGGTCTCGACTATAGCCTGATTGACCGTTCTCGGAGAGGGCAGCGACGTCCCACATCCCAGCACAGCCTAACGAGAGTGGTTGGGTCCGAGAGCGCCGCAATCGCCATCGATCGGACGCCGCCATCCCCGGCGGAAATGTTTGACATCGGTGATTTTCCGTTGCTTGTGAAGGGGATGACGAAGACCCCAAACTTGCAAAAGATCGGCCAGTGATGCGTTATACGCTGAGACAGATCGAATATTTTATCGCTACGGCCGAAACAGGCAGCATTACCCTTGCGTCAGAGCGCCTGAATATTTCCCAGCCTTCTATTTCAACGGCGATTACGCAACTCGAGCAGGAACTCGATGCGCAACTATTCGTGCGCCATCATGCAAAAGGTCTTTCATTGACGCCCGCGGGCCGCAGTCTTCTTATCGAGGCGAAAATCCTCGTTCAGCAAGCGGAGCATTTGTACACGATTGCTTCGGAGGCGACCGACAAGGTGAGGGGACAGCTGTCGCTGGGATGCCTGGTAACGCTTGCCGCCATGGTGATGCCTGAACTATCCCATTCCTTCACGACGGCTTTCCCTGCGACCAGGATTGTTCAGACAGTCAGCGATCACGAGTCGCTTCTGACGAAACTCGAGCGAGCAGAACTGGATATCGCGCTCACATATAACCTCATCGTGCCGGAGCAATTCGATTTCCTGCCGCTTGCAAGCCTGCCGCCCCATGTCCTGGTCGCCGAGAGCAGTCCTCTTGCCCGGTATTCATCGATCAGTCTGGCTGAGCTTGTGGATGAACCGATGATCCTCCTCGACCTGCCGATAAGCCGAGAATATTTTCTGAATTTGTTCGCAGACATGGGCCTGAAGCCGACCATAACAGATCGCTCACAGCATCAGGAAGTCATCCGCACGATGGTGGCCAATAATTACGGCTACACGCTCGTCAATGTTCGGCCGCGTTCCGACGTCGCCATGGACGGTCGAAAAGTGGTTCGTATAGCGCTGGCAGGCGAGCAGAAGCCAATGGTGATCGGCGCCGTTTCCTTGCGGCATAGCAAGAAATCGCGGCTGCTCGAAGCATTTGAGCGCCACTGCCAGTCTTTCGTTTCCGACACTTACATACCGGGCATGGTTGCGCCAGTCATGGGGCGCCGTAAAGTCACCAAGTAAACGGTGCTAAGCTTTTACCTAATCTGCGTCTTATGAAATCCTACTTTAGCCTCGCTTTGCGCACGACTATCCTCGCCGCTTTAGGGCAGATGGATCTTGTATGGACACCCTTGATTTTCTGGCAAAGCTTGTTGCTTTTCCAACTGTTAGCGCGTTGAGCAACCGGCCGCTCATGGCCTATGTCGCAGATCACCTCACAGCCAGCGGTTTTACATGCGAGATGTTCGAGGATGCGACAGGCGCCAAGGCGAGCCTGTTTGCGACGATCGGACCGGAGTCCTCCAAGGGTATCGTGCTTTCTGCGCATGTTGATGTTGTGCCGGCCAAGGCAGATGAGTGGGACACAGACCCATACACCTTTGTGCAGGTCGACGATCGCGTCTTTGGCCGCGGTACCACTGACATGAAAGGTTTTGTGGCCTGCGTACTCGCGCTTGCCGGACGGATCGACGAGAAGAAGCTGCAGAAGCCCCTGCACATAGCGCTTTCCTACGATGAGGAGATCGGTTGCGTCGGTGTTCGGCCGATGTTGGATATTCTGGCCCAGCGCGGCTTGGCGGCGGAGCTCTGCATCGTCGGGGAGCCTACCTCCATGCAGATCATGTGCGGCCATAAGGGAAAGGTCAGCACTCGTGCGACATGCAGAGGGATCGCCGGTCATTCGGCGTCGGCGCCGCATTATCTGAATGCGATCCATCTGGCGTGCGATTTTGTTGCCGGCCTCCGTGCAGAGCAGGCGCAACTGGCCAACGCAGGCCATTTCGACCGGGAATACGACATTCCCTACACGACACTGCATGCCGGCAAGATATCAGGCGGCACCGCGTTGAATATCGTACCGGAATTGGCCACGGTAGACTTCGAAATTCGAAACGTTCCGATGGACAATCCGGAGGAGATACTTGCCCGCCTCGAATACCACGCCCAACAGATCGCTCGAAGTGCGTGCGAGTTGCCTAAAGGCGCGGGGATCGACATCGAAGTGCTCAACGCTTATCCAGGCCTTGACATCGCGCCGGATGCTTCTGCGGTCATGCTTGCCCGCCAATTCATTGATACACAGGCCACGGCGAAAGTTTCGTTCGGCACGGAGGCAGGACTTTTTGCCGCAAAGCTCGGAATGCCGACGATCGTGCTAGGTCCCGGGTCCATGGCACAGGGCCACACATCTAATGAGTTTATCGAGATCAGTCAGCTAAGAGAGTGCGACCGGATGCTTGTTAAGCTTCAAGCGTATCTCGAACGACCCGCGAACTGAGCGGGGACTGGCATCGCAGAACCGACTGCGTTTGCGTAGCGGATGACGATCACGGCGCGGAATGTCGAAATAGATCGGAAACCCCTAAGCAAAAGCTTGGAAACGAATATTTTCCATGAGGCCAAGGAGCCGCAATACTCCTGCTACCGGCAAAGTTAGGCGCCGCGAGAAGTGCATCCGGCAAGAAAGCCGGCGCGGAAAATTATGTAAACCAGCAGATTGGAGACGGGAAATGAGTGTGACAGGCCAGCCGGATCCGGACACCAGGGCAGAATTCCTGAAGGGCATGTCACTTGCCGCCTGCACGGTAAACATCGTGACGACGGACGGCGCGGCTGGCCGCTTCGGCGCTACCGTTTCGGCCATGTCATCGGTTTCTGCCGACGGCGAGTGGCCCACACTTCTCGTCTGTATGCATCACAACGTCAGTGCTACTCCGGCGATCATTGAGAATGGTCATTTCTGCGTTAATGTGCTCAGAGACGATCAGGTGGCCATTTCCGACGGCTTTGCCCGACGGACAGCAATCACGGACGGGGACAAATTCTCGTGCGCAACATGGTCCGGCGGTCGCTATGGGCAGCCGCATATCGTTGGAGCCCTGGCTCGTTTCGAGTGTCGCCTGCAAAGCAAGCAGCAGGTGGGAACGCATTTCGTCTTTATCGGTGAGGTACTTCACGTCGAGACAGAGGCAGCCGGATCACCGCTGATCTATTCCAATCGCGCTTACGGAACGCTTGGGCGTTTGTCCGAAACGGCCGTTGCAACAGCGTGAGCAACGAGGATATCCAGATGTCTTTCCCCACACCAATCCGGCGCTTTGACAGCCAAGCATATACGGACCTCATGGCGTTTGTCCGAATCCGGATCGACGAGAATTCTGCCCTGTCGGAAAGTGTTTCGGCCGCACGCACTGCCCATGAGGTCATCCAATGACATTCTCCATTTCCGCACGCTGCCCGCAGTCCGGCATGTTCGGCATCGCGATTTCCTCATCGTCGCTGGCCGTGGCTGCCCGATGCGCGCACGCCAAGGCTGGCGTGGGTGTCGTTGCAAGCCAGAACATTACCGATCCGGCGCTTGGACAGCGCGGCCTCACTTTAATGGCAAGCGGTCTTTCCGCGGAACAGGCCTTGCAGGAGTTGCTGAAGGATTACTCGTTCGGGGCATGGCGACAGCTGGCACTCATTGATGGGAACGGTCTTACAGCCGGGTTTTCCGGCGAGAAAGCGCTGGGCATTCATGCGATTGCGCAGGGCGACAACGCGATTGTCGCGGGCAATCTTCTCGAAAACGACGCAGTTCCGGTCCGCATGCTGGCGGCGTTTGAAGCCTCCGGCGGGGCGCTCGGGGATCGGCTTATTGGCGCTATGAAAGCCGGTATGGCGGCTGGGGGAGAGTCAGGACCGGTGCATTCAGCTGGGCTCTACCTCGTCCGTGACATGTCCTGGGCCGTGGCAGACCTTCGGATCGACTGGACTGACAATGACCCGATCGAGGAATTGTCGCAGCTTTGGGACCGCTACAAGCCGCAGCTGGAAGACTACGTCAACCGAGCAATCTATCCGCGTTTGGCACCGAGCTACGGCGTCCCCGGGGACGAATAGCAAGCGCGATCCCGGTAACGACTTCAGGGTGCAGGCTGGTGCTGCGCGCGGCAATCACGTTTGCTATATGGCACATTAAAAGGCGAAACGCACATTAAATGGCCGCCGACCAATGCTTAGGCATCTTCTATTCACTAGGCCCGAATTTAGTAATTTACCTAAACCAATACAGCAGTCTTACTGTCTCTACAGGTGCCGTATGAGACGAGCTGCAGAAAGTAGGCGATGACACATATGCCGGATAGGTTTGTTGCTTCGGATAAGTTTCCGCCTCAGTCCGAAGTTGTTAAATTGCATGCGCAGGGCCTCTACAAGACGTATGGCAACAGCATTGCACTGCATCCAGCGGAATTGAAGATCCGCGCTGGCGAACTGCTCACACTTCTCGGACCTTCAGGTTCCGGCAAGACGACGCTGCTGCAGCTTATCTGTGGGCTGGTGGAACCTTCAAATGGCAGGCTTATCATCGATGGTGTGGATCATACGCTGACGCCTGCCAATAAGCGCGGTATCGGCGTGGTCTTCCAGAACTATGCGCTGTTCCCGCATCTGACCGTGCGCGAAAACGTCTTGTTTCCGCTACAGATGCGACGTCTGAATGCGGCTGAAGCTGAGCGAAAGGCGTCCGATACGCTGGAGTTGGTGGGCCTTGCTGCTTATGGCAAGCGGTTCCCCGGCGAGCTTTCGGGCGGTCAGCAGCAGCGCGTGGCGTTGGCACGTTGTCTCGTCTACAGCCCCTCCATCATCCTAATGGATGAATCGCTATCCGCGCTTGATCGCAAGCTGCGCGAAAGCATGCAGATAGAGATCAAGCGCATCCACCGGGAGACGGGGGCGACGATCGTCTTCGTCACCCATGATCAGGACGAGGCGCTGGCATTGTCGGATCGTATCTGCCTGATGAATTCGGGCCACATCGAGCAACTCGGCTCACCAGAAGATATCTATGAGCGGCCCGCAAGCGCATTTGCTGCGGAATTCATCGGCATCACCAATCTCCTGCGCGGCCGTGTGACGGACAGGCAGATCGAAATAGAAGGCAGGATGGTTCCCCTGCCGGCCGGCGCGCTCCGTCCCGCAGGGGACACTGCCGCACTGGCAATCCGGCCAGAAAAGATGGTCATCGTCGACAGCGAACAGGCCTATCTGTCAGGGGTCGTGACGGAAATGATCTACGCCGGTTCTGAAACACGGCTGCTGATTAGCCTGGCAAGCGGCGTGACCGTGACGATGCGACGCAGCGCCGGCCTGCCGCCGATCGCGCTCGGCACCCGCGTCGGACTTGCCTGGGATGCGGATGCCGCCCGCTTTCTTAAAAGCTGAAGCGAACGGACGCGCAGGTCGTGAAAAGCCGAAACGAGCAACCAACTAAAAAAAGGGGAATGCAACATGTCGATTCTATCTTCCAAACTCTCAAGGCGGTCGATGTTGAAGACGGCGGCTGGAGCAGCAGCCATGCTTGCCGCACCGGCGATCTATACCAGGGGAGCCTTTGCCGCTGACGAGATAAGCGTCGCAGATGTCGGGGGCGCGCCTGGCGAAGCCATCAAGAAGGCCTTCTATGAGCCCTTCGAAAAGCAGACGGGTATCAAAGTCGTCGGCGTGGCGCAGGATCCGGATCCGGTTTCGCAGTTCAAGCTGCTCGTCGATACCAAGTCTTACATCTGGGACGTGTCGATGGTGACGCCGGATGCGACCGCACGCCTGACTGGGGAGAAGAATTACCTCGCGCCCCTTGGCATTACCAAGGAAGAAGGCGCCGATGTCCTGCCAGGCATGCTGACCGATACTTGGCTCGGCTTTTCCGCATTCGCCATCGTCATGGCCTACCGCACCGACAAATTCGGCGGAAAGCCGCTGACGAGCTGGGTCGATTTCTGGGACGTCGAGAAGTTTCCAGGTCGTCGGGGGCTTTACAAGGACGGCTGGGGCTTGCTTGAAATGGCGCTGCTCGCCGACGGCGTAAAGCCCTCCGAAATGTATCCGATCGACGTCGATCGCGCGTTTAAGGTACTCGACAAGATCCGCCCGCACGTCGATGTCTGGTGGTCGAGTGGCGCTCAGAACACGCAGATCCTGCAGAGCGGCGAAGTCGATCTTTCGGATACCTGGTCGGCGCGGGCAAACGCCGCCATTGCCGGCGGAGCGCCACTGAAGGTTCTGTTCGAAGGATGCTACAGCGTCGATGGGTGGTCCATTCCACTCGGCACTCCGAAGCTTGCCTTGGCACAGAAGTTCATCAAGTTCTGCCTGCAGCCGGAAAACCAGGCCGTTTACTCGCAGATCACGACGAACGGTCCTTCCAATACCAAGGCCTTCAACTTTATTCCGAAAGACCGTGCTGCATTGCTGCCAACCGCGCCAGAGAACTTCAAGAACCTCTTTGCCATGAACAGTGCATGGTGGGGCAAGAACTACGATGCGGTTGCTCAGCGGATGCAGGAATTCCTGCTCCAGTAGGCGCTAGGCCAAGAGCACGGGCATGCGCGGCTCGTCGCGCATGCTTATCCTGTTACGACCCAAGGTGAAAATATGATTGCGCTCGCCGTCCTGATTGAAGGTCCCGGAACCCATCCTGCAGCCTGGATGCACCCCTCGACGCGGCGTGGCGAGGTGACGGATATCGACTATTATCGTGCGTTGGCCCAGGAGGCCGAGCGCGGAAAATTCGACATGTTCTTCGTTGCCGATACCCCGGCTGCGCGTACTGTCAATATGAATGTCTGGAGCAAGTTTCCGATGTTCATGAACCAGCTTGAACCGGTCACCCTTCTGGCGGCCGTTGCCGGTTCTACAAGCCGCATCGGCCTTGGCGCCACGGTTTCCACGAGTTTTTTCGAGCCCTATAACATCGCACGCCAGTTCGCGTCGCTCGATCACATCTCCCACGGCCGTGCCGCCTGGAACGTCGTGACTTCGGCAAACGACTTCGCCGCCCGCAATTTCGGCCACGCCAAGTTGCCGCCCCACAATGAGCGCTACGCGAAGGCACGCGAGAGCCTGGAGGTCGTCAATTCGCTGTGGGATACCTGGGAAGAAGACGCGTTCGTCTTCGATAAGGAAAATTCCCTCAATTTCGATCCGGAAAAATTTCATCCGACCGACCACTCAGGGACGTATTTTAAAGTTTCCGGCGCTCTGAATATTGACCGATCTCCACAGGGCCGCCCGATTGTTATTCAGGCCGGGGCGTCCGAAATCGGCAAGGAGTTTGCTGCCGAGACGGCGGAAATTGTTTTCGGCATCGGCAACACCGTCGGGGAGGCCAAGGCCTTCTATTCCGATCTGAAAGGTCGGATGGCCCGTTTCGGCAGGAAACCGGAAGAGCTCAAAGTCCTATCGGGCATGGGAGTTTGCGTGGGCGCGACCCGGGCGGAAGCCGAAGCCAAGTATCGCCTGCTTCAGGAGCTGGTTCATCCCGATGTCGGGCGGGCGCTGCTCGGCTTCCACCTGGAAGTCGATCTCAGCCAGTTGCCGCTCGATGAGCCGATCCCCCTCGAAATCCTGCCGGCGACAGGCAACCTGCACAAGGCTTTCTTCGAGCGTCTGGTCGCAATCATCCGTGAGCAACGACCGACGCTGCGCGAACTCTACCGGACCTACGATCGCGGCACCCGCACCTTTTGCGGCACGCCGGCCGACATCGCCGACCTAATGCAGGAATGGCATGAAGCACAGGCCTGCGATGGCTTCATGCTGACGCTCAACAGCACCGCCAGCGACCTCAGTGATTTTGTCGACGGTGTCGTGCCGGAGCTGCAGAGGCGCGGGCTGTTCCGAAAGGACTACGAGGGCAGTACGCTCCGCGACCATCTGGGCCTGAAACATCCACCGAACAGCCGTGCGACAACGAGCACGGGCTGAGATTTCGCCATTGGCACCACGGGCATCGAGAGTGAACGAGATGACAGACATTGTATTGCCGGTTCCAGCGCAGTCAGTTCGTAAGGGCCGAAAAGTCGATCCTTTCTGGCTGGCCGTTCCCGGGATCCTGTTCCTTCTCATATTCTTTCTGGCGCCGGCCTTGCAGATGCTGTCCGTCAGCATATTCGACAAATCCGGTGATCTGAGTTTTGCGGCGTTCGAAAAGCTGTTTGGTACTGGCGTCTATTTCCGGGCGATGTCGACGACATTCACCGTTGCGCTTGAGGTGACGCTGCTATGTCTGCTGCTCGGCTATCCGCTTGCCTATTGGCTGGCAGGACGTGCGCCCCGTGCCCAGCGCATTGCCTTGATGTTCATCCTCATCCCGTTCTGGACGAGCCCGCTTGTGCTCAATTTTTCCTGGCTGGTACTGCTGGGGCGAACCGGAATCGTCTCGCAAGTGACATCATTGTTTGGCCATACGGACGGCGTCGATCTGCTGTTCAACCGCGGCATGGTGATATTCGCCATGGTTCACACCATGGTGCCGTTGACCGTCGTGACAATTTTGCCGATCATGAACAAGGTCGATCGCAAGCTGACCATGGCGGCAATGACGCTTGGCGCCAGTGCGCCCGAAGCCTTCTGGCAGATCTATCTGCCGTTGAGCATGCGCGGCGTGGCAACAGCCGGCCTTTTGACCTTCATATCAGCGCTGGGCTTTTTCATCACGCCGGCCCTGGTTGGCGGCCGGCAGGATACGATGATCACACAGTTGATCATCCAGCAGATCAATCGGCTGCAGAACTGGCAACTTGGCAGCGCTCTGGCGGTCGTGCTGGTGGTCGGCTCGCTGCTCGCGATCCTTGTCTATGATAGGCTGTTCGGCCTTTCCGCGCTTTCTGGCGACAGCGCACCGGCAGCATCGAGCCGGCGGACGCGAATACTCGGCCTTGCATCGGCGCGGTGGATCGGCAGGGCATGTGCCGCCATAGGTAGGAGCTACAATCGCACTTTCCCCGGCCTGCCGGCACGCCGGCTCCTATCGGCTTATTGTTGGCTGCTGATCTGCCTGCTGCTCTTTCCGATCGTCGCCTTCATTCCGATGGCGTTCACGGAAAGCAACTTCCTGAGCTTCCCTCCGCAGGGGTTCAGTGGCAAGTGGTTCGCAGATTACGGCGAGTCCTCGCTCTGGGTATCCGCAACCGTACGGTCGGCGCTCATCGGTCTCGCTTCCGCGGCAATCACGGTATTCCTCTGCTCACTCGCGGCGTTTGCAGTCGCCCGTTCGAAAGGTAAGCTGGGTGGCGCGGTCTTTATCCTGTTCGTGATGCCGATGGTGGTTCCTCCCATCGTCATAGCCATTGCGCTCTTCTATCTTTTTGCCAACCTTCATCTCATCGCAACCGACATATCGATCGTGATCGGTCACTCGGTCATCGCGGCGCCCATCGTCTTCGTGGTGCTGTTGGCAGTCTTCAAGGCGCACGACTGGCGTCTCGATCAGGTGGCATCGACGCTCGGCGCCTCCCGTCTGCAGATTCTGCGGCGGGTCACCCTGCCGCTGATCAAGGGTGGGCTTGCTGTCGGCTTCATCACCGGCTTCCTGCAGTCTTTCCAGGAGCTGACCGTTGCAATGTTCCTGGGCGGGGGTCTCAAGATGACGCTGCCTTTGCAGATGTGGAACGCGATTCTGCTACAAGTCACCCCAACTTTGGCTGCCGCATCGGTCGTTGTTCTCGCTGTCGTAATCGTCTTGTTTGCACTAGTTGAGGTCCTGCAAGGTAGAAGAGCGGCATAATAAAAGGAACACGAGAGCGCATATGTCATCAGGTGTTTTCGCTCGGGATTGAAATGGAACAAGGGGCCGAGTGTTCAAATCTCTTCAAGGCGCCTAATACCAATCGTCACTGAGTCTGACTCTCGGGCTTCCCAAAAGCCGACGAATCTGAATCGATGGCGCAAACAGGAGGTTTGCGATGGGTTCGGCGCTT
>NZ_JBNDIC010000031.1:0-77628 GCF_056755475.1 Rhizobium sp. KNZ2-6A
GCCTGATCAAGGCCCATCGGCAAAAGACGATCACCCTCATGGCGCCCGCGTCAACGCGCAGGGAAATGCGCGCTTACTACACGACCCAAGAACTTGGCCTAACTCAACCGACCAAGGCGCGTGTTGCCAGGAGGCGGGCGGCAATGGACCGAACGTCTGGTTCGCACGCAATCACAGTAAGCCGCTGATGTTCTTTGCCGGCATCCATGTTCCTCAATGGACCTCCGTGCGCAACGTCAAGGATGGGCCAACAACCGACAAGGGGCTGGTCGTCGCGTCCCGACAGCCGCTCAATGCAAGGACGCCTGTTCAGACAATAACAGCTCATGCACCGCCGCATCGACGATCTCCTTGAGCCTACGCCAACCGTAGAGATCACGCTCGCTCACTCGTTCTTGGATCACAGCCAGCATCCAGCCGGCCGCAACGGCGTCATCAGCGCTCTTGTGGACGTTGAAGCGCTTCAGACACGCCTCAATGCAGGCGCGAGCAGAGCCGCCGTCACGTTCTATTGTCGCTATGAGAGATCGCGCCTCCTGATAGGCCCGTGCCGTGCGCCGCTTACCTTGCACGCCGCTCTCGACAATTTTTCTGACGGAAAAGAGTAAGGCTCTCAGCAAGTCGGCCGTTTCGTCAGGCACCACTGTCATACACCTCCTGAGGCCTCACTTGCTTGGCGATCTCCCTGCGCGAGGAAATACCGATCCGTTCCGATGCCGGTCATGAAGATCTATCCACGGGCGGTCTTCAGAAACCTTGCGGAGGCGAGTGGAAAACCTGACGCTCCACCGTCTTCAGCATGTTGTTCAAATCGCGCGCTTTGCAGGCCCCCATAATGATTCGATCGGGCCGGACGAGGATTACCGTCTCCTCCCCCTTTGGCGAAACCGGCGCGTTCATCCTTCGAGTATAGCCGGCAGAATTTGTAACTGTTTGATTTGGCGCAGCGATCCAGATTTTCGTTGCCCGCAATTTCCGGAGAACTTCAATGGCATAAGCGTCGAGATAACGCTCCATATCAACGCCTAGACCAACCAGTGCGAAGTTGTTCCCGAGGACCTCGTCGCTGCGGCATTCATTTCCCTCCACATCGACCAGCCATTCCTGGGGTAACATCGAACCAGATTTTCGACGAGCTCCCCAAGAAGGCTTTAAAAAGAGCCCGCGACGATATCTGTTGGCAGGTCGAATGCCCTGCTCCTCCAGGAAACGCCGAAGTCCAGGTACCGTCCGTACGATTTTCATCATTCCGTGAGTGGTAAAAGCAGCGACGCGGTTTCGCGGCATGATTAGCTTGCCCATAAACCGTGCAAGATTGATCATCTTCTTCGCGTGCGGCCTGCGTTCGCAATCATAGCTATCGAGGGTATGTTCGGCTGCGTCCCCTTTCAACACATAGGCCAACTTCCAGGACAGGTTCGCGACATCTCGCAACCCCGACACCAGGCCCTGTCCGACGAAGGGTGGAGTTATGTGCGCAGCATCGCCGACCAGAAAGACGCGGCCCTTGCGATAGGAAGCTGCACTTCGCGCGTGAAAGCGATAGACTGCTCGACGTTCAATCTCCATTGCGCCAAGGCCACCCCAAGGAGCGAGCAGCTCCTCAACTTTAGCGTCAGCCTCCATCTGCTGTCTGCTCTCGCCTCTACGGAGCATGAATTCCCACCTTTGGCGCCCACCTGGTGCAGTCATGTGGGGGGTTGGCCGCCGATGATCGCAAATGAACTCCACATGATCTATTGGCGTGCGGACATTGCCAGCATCAATTATAAGCCAGTCTTCTGCAAAACTCTGTCCTTTGAAATCCAATCCAACTTTTGTCCGAATGGTGGAACTCGCTCCATCGGCGGCCACCAGGTAACGCGCTCGCACCTCGACATCCAGTCCATCCGGCCCTTCAATTTTCGCGGTTACACCACCTTCGTCTTGCACCAGATCGACGAAACTAACCCCAAAACAGGTGGTGATCGAACCGCTTTCGGCCAGCCGATCTCTAAGCGCCCGTTCCAAGTCTGGCTGATAAAAGGTGATCTGCGCGGGATGAGTATCAATTTCAATCCCGGTGTTGATGCGCGCAAACTCGCCGAATAGCGGCGAGACAAACCTCACATATGGTATTTTGACCTTGTCGAAAGCAGCATCATCAATGCCGGCCGACTGCAGAATTCTCAATGCGTCAAAGTCGAAGGCGATAGCCCGCGGCATCTGACAAATGTCCGTGGCCTTATCGATAATAAGCGTTGATATCTCGCGTTTTCCAAGCATGAGCGCAAGCGTCGCCCCCACCGGGCCACAACCGATGATCAACACCTCAGTGCGCAATGGGATATTGCAAGCCATTTTCTTCCTCTTAGCGAGCAACAATCTAGAAATGAGCAATGTTGACATTATTTGAACATTGCTGTTCAATATTGTCAATCGCTGTTCAGGAGACGTCGGTGAACGAAATATCGATTGCACAAACTAAGATCTGCGAGGCAGCCATGCGGCTCTTCGCGCAGAAGGGAACCTCGGAGGTGAGCGTTAGCGAACTCGCGCAAGCTGCCGGGGTGGCAAGGGGAACGATTTACAACAACTTCCCAATGCCTGAGCGCTTGTTCGAAGAAATCGCAACGCGTTTGGCCAACGAAATGCATGAGCGAATAGCGGCTCAGTCCAATGAGTTCCTGGATCCTGCTCTGGCCGTTGCAAATGGATTACGTCAGTTTGTGAGAAGAGCCCACGACGAGCCTGATTGGGGACGCTTCATCCTGCGTTTCGCTCTTTCGAACGATTCCCTCAAGGGTGTTTGGGCGGGGCAGCCTGCAATCGATCTCATGCGAGGCTTGAATGAGGGCCGATTTAGCTTTCAGCCCCATCAAGCGCCTTCGATTCTCGCCATGATAGCGGGCACTGGACTTACCGGGATGCTGCTTGTTCTCGAAGGTCACAAAAGCTGGCGAGAAGCGGCTACCAGCGCGGCCGAATTCGTCCTTCGCGCCCTCGGCGTGAGCGAAAGTGAAGCGCAAGCATTAGCCCGCTCTGGGTTGGCTGCAAAATGACGGCTCGCAACCATCATTTGAATGGAAATGGATTATGTTGAGATTATTAAGAGATAGCACCATTCGTCCTCAAATATCGAGCCAAGAAGATCTTGAGGGATTTGAGCGCGTCCCTTTGACACGACGGCGGCTGCCGGAGAACACTTACGAAATGCTCAAACGTACCGTTGCGGTTGCGTCGGACGCACCCGCGTTGTCGTTCTTCTTGCGCGCCGGCGATTTCCGCCGACCGACGACTTGGACCTATATTGAACTTTTCGAGGAGATCACGCGCACAGCAAATGCGCTACGTCGACTCGGTGTCGGCCGGGACGACGTCGTTGCGTTCGTCTTGCCAAATCTTCCTGAAACGCATCTTGCGATTTGGGGCGGCGAGGCGGCAGGCATCGCCTTTGCAATCAATCCGTTGTTGAGCGCCGAGCAAATCCGCGACCTCCTGAACGAAGGAAACGCGAAATGGCTGATAACGCTTGAATCCACGCCCGGCACCGATATTTGGGAGAAGGTCAGCAAGGCTGCCGCCGAATGCAAGCAGCTTGAAGGAGTTCTAACTGTCAGTGTTGGGCGTTATATCGGAGGGCTTTCTGGCGGAGCCTTTCGCATCCTATCCCATGCAAGGAGGTTGCGCCGAAAAGCCCATCGCGGATTGCGCATTTTGAGCTTTCGCAACGAAATTGCAAAAGCGCGAGCTGATCGTCTTGAGTTCAGCCCGCCCTGTGCGGAAGATGTGTCATCCTACTTTTGCACCGGCGGTACGACCGGAGCGCTGAAAATTGCCAAGCGCACCCACCGATCGGAAGTTTTCGATACCTGGTCGACGCAAAACTTTCTGGTCGATGCATTCGATGTGGGTAAGGCGATTTTTTGTGGTTTACCTTTGTTTCATGTCAACGGGCAATTGGTAACGGGTCTCGCGCCCTGGAGTGGTGGAGCACATGTCGTCTTGGGCACGCCACAAGGTTACCGCGGTGAAGGCGTCATTCAAAACTTTTGGAAGATTGCGGAACACTATCGAATCTCAGCTTTCTCGGGTGTGCCGACGGTCTATTCCGCGCTGCTTCAGGTAGCGGTCGATGATCATGATATTTCGTGTATCAGTTATGGTTTTTGCGGCGCGGCACCGATGCCAGTCGAGCTATTTCGCAACTTTGAGACCACAACTGGCATCAAGATTCTCGAAGCCTATGGTCTTACCGAAGGCGCATGTGTTTCGAGTGTCAATCCGCCGGCAGGCGAGCGCCGAATTGGCTCAATAGGATTGCGCATCCCATACCAAGAAATGGCGGTGGTCCGCGTTGATGAAAATGGCGACGTGGCTGGATTTGCGCAGGCGGATGAGGTCGGCGTTCTGGCAATCCATGGTCCTAACGTGTTTGATGGATATGTGCATGCCTGGCAGTCAGAGGGACTTTGGCTGGATCTGCAAGGAAAGCGCTGGCTCAACACAGGCGACCTCGCTCGCCAAGACAAGGACGGCTATTTCTGGCTAGTCGGGCGCAAAAAAGAGCTGATTATTCGTGGCGGACACAATATCGATCCGAAAACGATCGAGTCCGCCATAGAGGATCACCCAGCGGTGCAACTCGCCGCCGCCGTCGGTAGACCAGATCGACATGCCGGGGAAATTCCTGTGCTTTATGTTCAGCTCGCTCCGGATGCGCGTGCCTCGGAAGTCGAGCTTCTCTCTCACGCGATAGCCCGAATTCCCGAAAGAGCCGCCTATCCCAAATCTATCAAGATATTGGAGAGGCTTCCAACGACAGCGGTTGGCAAGATTTTCAAGCCGGGCTTGGTAAGCCTGGAAATAGAGGACGTGGTTCGGCAAGAGGCAACAGAAGTAGGCGCCACAATCCATTCTCTCTCAGTTGCGCAAGAGCCGAAACGAGGGATGGTCGTCCGCATCGAGGTCGAAGGAGACGGCACTATCTCGCTTCGGAAAAAGCTCGGCAATTACACATTCCATTGGGAATTCATCGCGCACACAAAGTAAGGAGAGCAACAATGGCAACCAACCTTGTGCGATATAAGATCGGCAAGCATCAACATTGGGGTGTGGTGCACGATGATGCCATTGCACCGCTTGATGACGTCTATCCCACAACCGCTGCATTGATCGAACACGGTGAGAAAGATTGGCGAGCTGCTTGTAATCGCGCGGCCAACGTTTCCTTTCTGGATGTAGAAATCCTTCCACCCGTCACCGCTCCCGCGCGCTTGATATGTCAGGGAGCAAATTATCGGCAACATATGCTTGAATCCGGGTTGAACCCCGATGCTAAGACTTTCAACATGTTTTTCGAGAAATCGGACTGCTCCCTGAATGCACCGTTCGGTAACGTGCGACGTCCTGAACATGTCCGGTTGCTCGACTATGAGATCGAACTGGCCTTAGTATTCAAGAAGCCAATCACGGAGTCGATTACAGTTTCCCATGAAACGCTTCGTGAGTATGTCTTTGGGATTACGATCGCCAATGATATCTCGGCCCGTGACATTCAGATCCCGGAGAGCCAGTTCTTCAAAGGAAAGAGCTACCGGGGATTTTGCCCGGTTGGTCCTTACTTGACCATATTGGATGCTGCAGAATTCCGCTATCTCGATCAGCTTGACTTAACATTGTCAGTCAATGGTGTAACGCGCCAGCAGGACAATACGTCCAATTTGGTCTTTAAACCCGCCGAGACCATTAGCGAACTATCCACATTTTCAGATGTAGCGCCGGGTGATGTCTTACTCACAGGAACACCTGCGGGCTGCGCACTGCGTATTCCACCCCCTCTGATGAGAAAGTTCATGCAATTGGTACTGCCGGAAAAGAAGCTGTGGGCAATGTTTCGGAAGAGCCAAGCCAAGCGCGGACAATACCTCAAGCACTACGACATCGTCACCGCACGCATTCGAAGTGCAGATGGCATCATCAATCTCGGCGAACAGCAGATACAGATCGTCACATAGGAGAAATGTCAATGTCGACGAGTGCGCTCTTTCAGCCATTGACGCTTCCAAACGGAGCCGTCTTGCGCAACCGTATCGCCAAGGCTGCGATGGAGGAAAACCTGGCGAACACGGATCATGCCCCGGACGAAAGGCTATGCAGGCTTTATGGCCGATGGAGCGAGGGTGGCGCCGGTCTGCTCTTGACCGGAAATGTGATGGTGGATGGTCGTGCAATGACTGGCCCCGGCGGCGTTGTCGTGGAGAGCCTCAAGCATTTTACGGCATTACGCCGATGGGCCGAAGCGGGAAGGTCACACGGGACGCACTTCTGGATGCAAATCAATCATCCGGGTCGCCAGATGCGGGCTAGTCTTCGCCAGCGGACGATTGCTCCCTCACCGATCCCGATGCGGCTCGGCAAGTTCTCTAAAATGTTCGATATTCCCCAGGAAATGACCGAGCACGACATCGAAGATGTCTTTGCGCGATACGTTGAAACGGCAATGATTGCGGAAGAAGCAGGGTTCACGGGGGTCCAGATCCATGCCGCCCATGGTTATCTTCTAAGCCAGTTCCTCTCGCCGCTAACCAATCAACGAACTGATCGCTGGGGCGGAACGCTCCATAATCGTGCGCGACTTCTTCTCGATATTCTTCGGGAAATTCGTTCCAGGGTCTCTCAAAACTTTTGTCTCGCCGTAAAGATCAACTCCGCTGACTTTCAGCGCGGCGGCTTCGAGATGACCGACGCTGTCCAGGTCGTGCGTTGGTTGAATGAAGTGAACGTCGATCTCGTTGAAATATCCGGGGGGAGCTATGAGGCTCCCGCCATGCAGGGCGGCGACACGGCAGAGGGGAAGCTGGAGCGCGAGGCCTACTTTTTAAGATTTGCGAAGGAGATTCGGTCGATCGCTGCGATGCCCGTTATGCTGACAGGCGGGATCAAGCGAAAGATCATCGCCGAACAAGTGATTGGCGAGGGTATTTCCGTCGTTGGCATGGCAACCGCCCTTGCGATGCGGCCAGATCTTCCCAATCTCTGGCGCGAAGGCAATGCGATCGACGTTGTCGCACCACGTGTAAACTGGAGGAGCAAGCCTCTGGCGTCGCTGGCGACCCGTTCGCTCGTGGACGCGCAGATACAACGGCTCAGCCGCGGAAAAAAGCCGACCAGATGTGCCCTCCCGGCACTTGCTCTTTTGCAAGCCCAGCGACGAACCGCACGCCGAACGAAGCAGTACATCGTATGGGCAGGTAATCAGAAACAAAAGGGAATCGCACAATGACCCTACCAAGGCCTGTGCACGCCGCGAAGCTCCAGCACCACGTATTCTATGTGACCGACTTGGAGCGTTCAAAGGAATTTTACACGCGGCTCTTCGGCTTGCAGTTTTCCGCCTTGAACCATCCGGATAGCAGCGCTGCTATGAGGTTGTCACAGCAGGAGATGCATTTTTTCTCATTTGGCTTTCACCATCACGACCTCTGCTTGGTAAAGCATCACAAACTAACCATGGACAATGGTTCGATGCTTCATTTCTCCCTGGTAATTCGCGGATCCGAAACTTTCGATGCCATTCGATCCCGAGCGCAGGATATCGGCTGCCATTTACGTGAAGGAAGGATGCTTGCCTCGGCGAAACAAGAAACTCGTGCTTTTTGCCTCCAAGATCCCGATCGACATTGGATAGAAATCATTGAGGAGAAGCAGCCGTGACCGTGGCCCCCATTCCGCCCAATGTTTTGCCACCCTTTAAGCAGCGTTTCGGAGGCTTGCTCCGGCGGAAGTGGTTCCGCGAAATGGTGCTATTGTGGCCTACTCTCACGCGACAGCGGTTTTCAAACAAAACCGAGGATTATGGCGTTTTTCAACCTTCCCTCGTGTCGCACATCGGTCAACTCTCAATTTATGTTCGTGACATTGCGCGCAGCCGCGATTGGTATGAGCAGGTCGCAGGCATGATCCACAGCCGCACTTGCGACTGGGAGCCGCATCCCTACAAGGAACAATGGGAAATCCGGTGTTGCTACATGAGTGCCTCCGGCCATGACGAATGCCTGGTTTTAGTCGAGCAGCTTGATCCCGAGGGAAATCGCGTCGGATCTTCAGGGATGAGCTTCTTTCATTTCGCGCTCGAGCTCGAAGGCAACCGATTGGAGGATGTTTTGGCATTCGCGGAAAGCCAGCGAGCAAATCGTAATCGTCTCAACTACGGTCCTGTCCGCCACAATAGCGAGCCTCCGCTCGGTGACGGAGAGACCGGCGGGAACGTTGCCTGCTATATGTATGACCCCGATTGGCATAATGTGGAATTCTGCGGCGCCATGGATACGGTCGAGAATTATCGCGCTCGATATGGGGACACAAAAGGTTCTGCCCGCCGCTAGAGCTCGCAACTCGTTCATTCAACATGAGGTGCCATTGGCCCCGATTTTTCTCCGATGACGCATCGTTCCCCTCTGCCAGCCACGGTCTTGGATTGGTTGTGGCGGCTTTCGAAAAGATAGCGATCGCTTACAGATATGAGACAATTCAAATCGCTGAATGCGCCACCGGGGCTACCATCGAGGCCGCTGCAATCGCAACAAACAAAGCGATTAGCTCCGATTCGCGTCTACTTACCTATTTTGTTCATGAAGGTAAAATCGCATTCAAAGGGAGCCCCACCGACGAACCTGAGCCCTTGCCGGTTGACCATGCGAACTAGCATAGTTCGAGCCGTCCGTTTCCTCTCTGATGGGAAAGCTGTTTACAAAAGAAGATATTATGGCCCGCCGCAAACTCGATCGACCGACCTTCAAACAGAGGCAAGTATGGGTCTTCTCATAGAAAGAGCTGATTTCGCCTTGGAAAGCTGCAGCGAATGACCAAGCCCGTCCGGATCAATGGCCCAAGTAAGTTAGTGGCCACAACAGATGCCTACCATAAGGAATGCATGTTTGCCATGGAGCCTTCTCTGGTTAAGTTGATGGACTTGGCGATCGAGGCCGGATGGGATCACGATCAAGTTGCTTTTGCCTTCGTCTGCTTCGCGATGTCCCGTTTGGACGGTCCTACGCTTTCGAACGCCGAAAAGTCTGTTATCGAATTTTCGAGGACTGCGAGCATCCATAAGAACTAGCTTTGTGGGATTTTGTCCCCTGGTGATGTAGATCGGCGCTTGGCCTGGTCGAAGTTGCAACAGCTCCGCCCGGCGTTCTACGTCAAAGAGAGGCCTGTTCCGGCGGCGAACATCATTGTCCGCCGACCGGCTTTATGGCACCGCGTAATCGCGTCGAGTCTGCGAGCGGGTGACCGCCCGGCCGTGGCTCAGCTTTGTGTCATGCGGCGGCCGACAAGGCTGATATCGTCGGGATTGATGAGGTCACCGCTTGTCCAGCCGGACAAGTCGTATTCGCTCATGCAATCCTTGACCATCGCCTGCATGGCCGCGAGATCGCCGGTGGCGGTGGCAGCTCCCAGGGTCTCGATACGGAGATTTTCGTAGTTGCCGGCGTAATTGCGCTCGTAGAGTTCATGGCGACCGCCGAATTCCGTACCGATTGCGTCCCAAAGAAGCTTGAGGAGCTTGACGCGGTCGAGTGCTGCATAGCCGTTTGATCCACGGACGAAGCGGTCGAGATAGGGGCGAACGGCCTCGCTTTCGAAGTCTGCGGCGCTGGACGGCAGATAGATCAGACCGCTGGCAACATGGCGCTCTATCAGTTCCTTGATCCGCGGATAGGCCTGGGGCGCGAGCACGCGATAGGCAAGGCCGGCATTCAAGTTGGGCAGGTTGTAGCCGTCGGTGCCCTGCCAGGCAACAGGCGATTTGACCATGGCATCGCTCAGCGCGTGGAACGTGTTGCGCCAGGCAATCACTTCACCGACACCGGCCTGCACGCCGCGAAAATCCTTTGAACCGGTCGCCTCCACTGCCATCGAGAACAGGCCGGCGATGAAGTCCAGTTTGACGGAGAGACGCGTCAGACCATGCAGGGTGAAGCGCGGAATAAAGCCGGATGCCGGGAAGAACTGGTTGATCTTGTCGACATCGCCATAGATGAAGATGTTTTCCCAAGGCACGAGCACCTTGTCGAAGACCAGAATGGAATCGTTCTCGTCGAGGCGGCTGGAAAGCGGATAGTCGAACGGGGAACCGGTCGCGGCGGCATTGAACTCATAGGACGAGCGCGCAATCAGCTTGATACCGGGCGAGTCCATCGCCGCCGTGAAGATCAGCGCGAAGGATTTGTCCTTGATCGGGATGCCGTAATGGGCGATGAAGTTGTAATGGGTGAGCGCCGACCCCGTGGCCACCACTTTGGCACCCGAGACGATCAGACCCGCATCCGTTTCCTTTTCGACATGCATGAAGACGTCGCGCACTTCCTCAATGGAGCGGTCACGGTCGATGGGCGGATTGACGATGGCGTGGTTCCAGTAGTCGAGACGTTCCTGCGTCCGGCCATACCATCTGCGGGCATTTTCGGCATATTCGCCGTAGAAAGCGGAGTTGGCGCCCAGGGTGCCGAGGAAGGATGCCTTGTAGTCCGGCGAACGACCCATCCACCCGTAAGAAACCTTTTGCAGTTCGGCGATGGCATCGCGCGATTTCACAAGATCTTCCGTCGTCTTGGAGCCGAGGAAGAAGGGGTGGGTGAGCTTGCCCGAACCCGTATCGGTCAACACGCCGATTTCGTTCTTCTTCTCATGGAAACGGTCGTACCAGCGGGAGACCATGCGGGCCGAATTCCGGAAGGCCGGATGCTCGGTGACGTTTTTCACGCGTTCGCCGTAGATATAGATCTCGCGGCCGTCCTGGATGCTTTCCAGGAATTCCGCGCCTGTATAGGCGTCGGTCGTTGCCTGATGTTCAGGACTCCGCTTGGCAGCCATGTTGTGCATGTCGTTTCACTCCTCCGTTTGGCCGGCCAAGGTATCTGCAAGCCGGTATTCGACGTCAGGGAGCGCACTCCTAACGCTCCCCGTTCGTCAGAAGCATGCGCTGGAATAGGCCCGAACGATAGGTATCATGCGATACCGCATCGGGTATCGCCGCGGCGCAAATCCAGCGGTAGCATCCAGCAAGATCGATGCTTGAGTGCCCGTTTCTTAGGGCTCCGCTCGGTAGCGATCGCATCGGAGGAGACCATGGACCAGCATCTTGAATTCCCCGCCTCGATCCATCGGCAGGACACTCTGAAACTGTCGGGCTGCGTGCAGACGATTGGTGCGTTTGATGGTGTCCATCGCGGTCATCAAGAGCTGATCCGCACTGCAGTTCGCCACGCCCGCAGGCTTGGTCTCCCCTCCGTCGTTTATACGTTCGATCCGCCGCCAAAGGCCCTGCTGGCCGGCGCCCAGCCGCTGACCGAAATTGGCGACAAGCTTGCACGGATGTCGGCGCTCGCGCCCGATCATATCGTCGTCGCATCGTTCGACACCGCCTATCGGGCACGCACGGCGGAGGATTTCATCAGAGAGATCGGCGCGTTCAACCCGCACATGATCTGGGTTGGCGAGGATTTCCGCTTCGGTTCCTGCAAGCGCGGAAATAACGAGATGCTGGCGCGTTACTTCGACACGCACATTTTGCCGGCCGTACGTTGCGAGGCAGGCGAAATCGTCTCCAGCAGCCGGATCCGCGCGCTCAAGGCGGCCGGCCGGTCGAACGAGGCCGCCCGCCTTGAGGGGTGGCCTGGCATTAGGTTCGATAGACGTTCGTCGGTGAATTTTCCCGCAACCAATGGGGGCTATCATGTCTGATGTCGAGCCTCGGGCCTTCCGCGACGCCTGCGGCGCTTTCGCCACGGGTGTCAATGTCATCACCACACATTGCGACGGACATGAACACGGCATGACGGCCAACGCCTTTATGTCCGTTTCGCTCGATCCGCCGCTTGTAGCCATTTCCATTGCCGAGAAGGCGAAGATGCTGGGCAAGATACAGCGTGCCGGAAGGTTTGCGGTCAGCGTGCTTGCCTCCGGCATGGATCCGATCGCCTGGCATTTTGCGGGAAAACCGAACGACAACCTGCAGAATCTCTTCGAGACCATTGGCGGTCTGCCGGTTGTCCGAGGCGCCCTGGCGACCTTTGTCGCCGAGGTTCACGACGAGATTCTGGCCGGCGATCATACGATATTTCTGGGTCGCGTGACTACGCTCGTCCAGGCTGCGGAGCCGCAACCGTTGCTGTTTTTCAAGGGTAAGTTCGGGGAGATCGAGGACACCCGGCGCGCGCCGGCCAGTATGCTGCAAATCGAAACAGAGCTGATGTGGTGAGATTTCCTCATCGGTCCGCAAATACAACGAGACGCATCCAAGGAGGAGAAAATGCGAAACGTCACCCAGCAGAACATATCCGATGTCGTGATCGCGGCATTGTCGGCGGATATTCCCGCTCGTAACCGGGAGATCCTGACGAGCCTAATCCGCCATGTCCATTCATTCTGCATCGAAGCGAAGATCACACATGCGGAACTCATCGCTGCTTGTCAGTTCCTGGTTCGCGCCGGGCACATTTCTGATGACGCCCGCAACGAGTTCATCCTGCTGTCCGATATTCTTGGCGTGGAAGTTCTCGTTGACATGCTCGACCACAAGGTGAGCGATGGCGAGAGCGAATCCACCGTCCTCGGCCCGTTCTATCGCGAAAATCCGCCCGTTCTGCCCAAGGGCGCTTCCATCATCCAGAAGCATTTTGAGGGCAGCCAGACAGTGCGGGTCAATGGCACGATCCGCGATACGACAGGCCAGCCAATTTTCGACGCGATCATCGATGTCTGGGAAGATGCGCCAAACGGTCTTTACGAACAGCAGGATCCCGACCAGCCGGATTACAACCTGCGCGGCCGCTTCATGACCGACGCGAACGGCGAATACAGTTTTGTCGGCATTCGGCCGGCACCTTATCCAATCCCATATGATGGCGCTGCCGGCGAGTTGCTCAATTACATGGGTCATCATCCGTGGCGGCCCGGCCATATCCACTTCATGATCCAGAAGGATGGCTATCAGGGGCTCGTATCGCAGATCTACGATGCCGATACCCAATATCTCGACAACGACTCGGTCTTTGCCGTCAAGGAAAGCCTGATCGGCAGGATGGACCAGGCTCCGGCGGGCTCAGACACCGACCTTGTCATGCAGTTCGATTTCAAGCTCAAGCCTCTCGCAGGCCAGACGGCAATCGCTGCGGAATGATAGAAAACCCCGTTCGATCCTTCCCCGGTCGGGCGGGGGCTCGTTTTTGACAGGTAATGTAGACATGACGCTCGCTTTCACAGAGACCGTTGTCCCCCATGACCGCGCACCGGATCTCCTGCGCGACACGCTGATCCGCTCTGTGACGGCGACGATTATCGAAGCACCGACCGTGCGTCAGCACAAGCTCTCGAATACCGAGATCGCCTATCAGGGGTTCGTTCTGGTGCGTGTGCAGCTTGAGAACGGCGTGGTGGGCGTGGGCGAGGCCTCGACGCTTGGCGGCCCGCGCTGGGCCGAGGAAAGCGTGGAATCGATATGGGCGGCCATCACCCATTACCTGGCTCCGGCCCTGATCGGCCAGCCGGCCATGCATTTCGAGGCCAACGCGGTGCGGATGGGAAAGGCCGCAACGCGCAACTTTTCCGCAAAGGCTGCAGTCGAATCCGCGCTTTTCGATGGCGTCGGACACTCCCTGGGCTTGCCTGCGAGTGCCCTTCTCGGCGGCGCGGTGCGCGACCGTATCGGCGTGATCTGGGCGCTGGCCTCAGGAGATCCGGTTCAGGAACTTGAGGAGGCGCGCGAAAAGCTTCGCCTGCGTCAGCACAAGGAATTCAAAATCAAACTAGGCTTCAACACGCCGGAAACCGATATCAAGCGTTTAGAGCAGCTGCGCAGCGGCCTGGGCGATGACGTAAAGCTCATCGTCGACGTCAACCAGGCATGGAGTGAAGCGCAATGTATCCGTCTGTTTCCGGCTCTCGACGAGCTGGATGTCGCGCTGATCGAACAGCCTGTCCCGGCCAGTCAGCGGGAGGCCATGGCCCGTATCGCTGCTCGCACCCGCATCCCTCTTCTGATTGATGAAGCCGCCTTTACCAAGGAAGAACTGGCAAGCGTTGCGGCCATTGGCTGCGGCAGCGTCTATTCGCTCAAGCTGGTGAAGAGCGGAGGGCTTCTGGAGCTCAAGCGCGCCGCCGGCGTGGCTCAGTCATTCGGTATAGAACTTTATGGTGGCTGCCTGCTCGAGAGCAGTATCGGCGCGGCGGCGCATATGGCGGTGTTTTCCACCCTGCCAAAACTGGAATGGGGCAGCGAGCATTTCGGCCCCCGCATTCTGGTTGATGATCTGGTTGAAGAACCGCTGATCTTCGAGGAATTCGAGATCCGGCTGCCGCAAGGCCCGGGTTTGGGAATTGCGCTGGATGAAGACAGGGTGCGTGCTATGTCGCGCAGGAAGTGAGAGGTGTCATGAGTATCAACCGGCAGCAGGCGCGCCAGAGGCTGGAAGACATGGCGGTCGCTCTCGACCGCATGCCCTATATCGTGCGCATGGGACGGCTCTTCAACGAAACCGTCCTGATCGAGATCGACGGAAATGAATTCTATCTCGCCTTCGACAAGGGCAAGGTGGCCGAGATCAAGGAGGGGCCGAGCAAGAAGCTGCCATGGCGGTTTGCCTTGCGCGCTCAGGGGCAGGCGCTCTGGGAGTTCTGGCAACCCCTGCCGCGTCCCGGCTATCACGATATTTTCGGTCTTGTGAAATACGGGTACGGCCGCATCGATGGCGATATTCTGATCCTGGTCAAGAACCTGCGCTATTTCAAAGAGTTCATGGCGCTCGGACGTCAGGAGGCGAACCCATGACAGCACATATTGAGGCAATCCTCGGCCGCTACGTCAATCTCGCTATCAACGGCGTTGCCCACCGCATCTATTTCGAAGAAGCGGGCCGGGGCAGGCCGGTACTCTGTCTGCATACAGCGGGTGCCGATACGCGCCAATGGCGTTTCGTGCTCAATGATCCCGACTTCACGAATGAACACCGCTACATCAGCTTTGACATGCCCTGGCATGGCAAGTCATTGCCGCCCGAGGGGTTTGAAACTGAAGAATATCTCCTGACCACAGAAGCCTATATCGACGCCATTCTCTCCCTCTGCGTCGCGCTGAAGCTCGACAGGCCGTTGCTCGCCGGCTGCTCGATGGGTGGGCGGATCGCTTTGCAACTGGCGGCGCTTTATCCCGACCGCTTTTCCGGGTTCATAGCCATTGAGGCGTCCGATTTCCAACCCGCTTGGTACGACATCGATTGGTTCCACCGGCCGGACGCGCATGGCGGCGAAATGGGGGCCGCACTGGTGTCTGCCAACATAGCCCCGCAGGCACCGAAACCAGAGCGGTGGAACACGCAGTGGATGTTCATGCAATCCGGTCCCGGGGTGTTCCGCGGTGACCTGAGCTTTTACACCCAGGACGACAGTCTAATTGCACGGCTTGGCGCAATCGACACGACGAAAACCCCCGTTCATATCATGTGCGGCGAATATGATATGACCTGCACGCCGGAGGACGCACGGCGCACGGCGGAAGCAATTCAGGGTGCGACCCTTGCGATCATGAAGGATCTCGGTCATTTTCCCATGAGCGAGAACCCGAAAGCTTTCAAGCCCTATTTCATGAAGGCCATGAAGCACATGGCAGCTTCGACTGCAGAATTGACGGAAGCCTAAAGAAGCGATGGACTTCAAGCGACTGAGTTATTTTCTTGCCGTGGCGGAGGAATTGCACTTCGGCCGCGCTTCGACGCGGTTGGGGATCGCGCAGCCGCCTCTAAGCCGGCAGATAGCACAGCTTGAGAAGGAGATCGGCGCGGTCTTGTTCGATCGCAGTCGCAGCCAGATTCGTCTCACCCAGGCAGGAGAGCTTCTGCTGGAGCGGGCGAAGGAAATCCTCGAACGCATCGACCAGACCGAGCGCGAGGTCATGAGGATCGGCCAGGGCGTTGCGGGTCGATTGCGTATCGCTTTTGTCGGCACGGCGACCTATGGATTGCTGCCCAACATTCTCCGGGCCTTCCGCACAGCCAATCCCGCGATCGATTTGGCACTTTCGGCCATGAATAACGCTGAACTCAAACGAGCGCTCATCCAGCGCGAGATCGACATTGCGGTCGCCCGGCCCTCTATCGAGGATCCGGAAGTGAAATCGGAATCGCTTGGAAGGGAACCGCTGATCCTCGCGCTCCCCGATACGTTTGCGGAAGGCGAGCACGCCCTTGCCGATCTGAAGGGGGAGACGTTCATTCTCTACCCTCGCCGGCCCCGGCCGAGCTTCGCCGATTTCATCATTGATGTCTGTAAGAGGGACGGCTTCATTCCCGCCTCGCAGGTCATGGCGCAGGACTATCTCACGGCGATCAGCTTGGTTTCCGTCGGGGTCGGAATCTCGCTCGTTCCCCTCTCGGTGTCTCAGAACCAGCGCCCTGGAGTCGTCTATCGTGCCTATCGGGGTAGCAATCCCGGCACGGAATTGTCACTGAATTACCGCCGCGACAACCGCTCGCAGCATGTGTTCCGTTTCGTCTCCCTGGCCCGTCAAATGGCGCGCGAGCAAAGCCCGCCTCATCTTGGTTAATGCCGCCCTCGATCTCGTCCCCCGGCACGCACATCGGCGCGCCGTCGATCCGAGCAACAAGGATTTCATGATCCTGGTCTTCTCCTCCTAAGAGCCACCTCCGGCCCGGTTATTATGCCGCTGCGCCGGTTGCGCCGACGGAAGACCCTCCATTTGTGTGGCCTACGACTGCCTCGCGTCCGTTAGGTTTACGATGCCCTCACGACCGACGACCTCTGTGGTTTCCTGACCACGGACCCGAACGATCTCGTGAAGCCCAGCCATGAAAAGGCTATGCCGGTGCTGTTGCTGTCGAAGGAAGAGACCGACACCTTGATGCGCGCGCCGTGGGAGGAGGCAAAGGAGCTTGCCGGCCCGCTTCCGAACGATGCGTTGATCATTTCGTCGCGCGAACCCTACGGGTCAACGATCGTCTCAACATCCGGAGAGCCGGTGGAACAGGGCAGTCTGCTGTAACGCCTGAGCTTTAGCTTGATTGTATCGGAAAACGAAAAAGCCTGCCGCGTGAGGAGGTGCGGCAGACTTTTCGAAATATTGAACAGCGGCTGGGTGTCAATCGGCGTTGTAACGGGACCCCATATCGGCTTCCATGCCTAATCACAGGCTGGGAGGAGGAGTGCCGCTGTTTCGTCAGGCGCCCCTTGGGAGGAGGAAAGGGGCAACCTTCAAGAGGGTATCAACCCTGCGGCGCGGTAGCTTTCGACCATTGCGTCGAAGAGCGAAATGTCGGAGCGGCTGCGGGCGAGAAGCTGCGCCCCTGCGACGGCCGCGAAAATAGCACGGGCGCGAGCCTCGCTTTCAATCTCTCCGACCAAGCCCGCCTCTACCAAACGCTCTTTAAGCCAGGCGATATTAACATCCGCGAAGGTTTGAACCTGCTTGCGCACCGGCATGGGAAGGTCATCGTACTCCGCGCCAAGGAAGCTTCCGAGGCAAAGGCGGTTGCCGTTCTCCAGAGACATCCGGAACGTCTCCGGATACTTGCGGAGACTTGCCTTCGGATCGCTCTCGGTGTCGGCGACCTCTTCCAGCCACGCCTTCGTGTCCTGCCAGTAGCGCTCGGCGATCGCTGCGGCGAGATCGGCCTTGCTCGGAAAGTGATGATAAATGCTCGCGGCCTTGATGCCGACCTCAGCGGCAAGCTCGCGCATGTTAAGGCCGCCGTAGCCATGTGCCTGCGCGCTCAGCCGACCGGCCGCCATGATCGCTTCTTTTGCATTTCCCGACAATATACCAAACTCCACCAAAGCCTAACAAATGTTAGATAGTGGTTGACGACTGGTTTGTAAAGCACTAACTCTTCCTAGCCTACCAACTGTTAGTTAGAGAGAATTCCATGAGCAATGAGCTGATTTATTCCGATGCCACCAGACTTGCCGAACTCATCCGCACACGGCAGGTCTCGCCTGTCGAAGTCGTCCAGACGCATCTCGACCGCATTGGAGCGGTCGATCCACAGGTCAATGCGATCGTGACCGTCGCCGAAGGCGCTCTGGACGCCGCGCGTAAAGCCGAAGCTGCTGTGCTTGCAGGTGAGGAGCTGGGTCCTCTCCACGGCGTGCCGTTTACCGTCAAGGACTCGATCGATACTGAAGGCGTCCTGACGCAACGCGGTTCGCCCATTTTCAAGGGACGCACACCCGACCGCGACGCCACCAGCGTCGCCCGCTTGAAGAAGGCTGGCGGCATCCTGCTCGCCAAGACCAATCTGCCGGAGTTCTCCTACTGGATCGAAAGCGACAATCTTCTGACCGGGCGCTCGAACAACCCGTGGGATCTGGGGCGAACTCCGGGCGGATCGAGTGGCGGCGAATCCGCAGCCATCGCCGCCGGCATGTCGCCGCTTGGTCTTGGAACGGATCTCGCGATTTCCGTGCGTGGGCCCGCAGCACAGACCGGCATCACTTCGATGAAGGCGACCCATGGTGGCGTCCCTATGACCGGGATCTGGCCTCTCGCGCCACGCCGTTTCTGGCATGTCGGGCCGATGGCTCGTTCGGTGCGTGATATCGCGCTGGCCTTCTCGCAGCTTGCAGGGCCGGACGGGGAGGATGCTTTCTCTTCCAGCACCGTTCCGTTCGACGCGGGCATCGGCCGCCAGCCGTTTCGACAGCTTCGTGTGGGCTGGATGGTCGGCCCCGGCTTGGGTCCCGTCGATCCAGAAGTTGTCGCCACCGTAAAGGCTGCCGCCGAAGCGCTGAAGAATATAGGTCTTTCGGTGGAGCATGTGGGCATCCCTGCCCTCGAAAAGGACTTCGCCCTCGACGTCTTCAACCGTCTGCACGTCATGGAGATGAAGCCGGTCTTCCGCGAGGCGACTGCTGGTCGTCGCGACGAGGAACTCTACAAGATGGCGAAGGCGATGCTGTCGCTGCCCGATACATCAATGGCGGATTACATCGACGCCGAGCAGGCGGCCGAGCGGCTGCGCGAGGGCTATGCCGACTACTTCTCCCGTTATGACGTTCTCATCACCCATGTCCTGCCCATCCCTGCCCACAAGCATGGCGTGGAAAAGTTCGTGATCGACGGCCAGACGGTGGATGCGACCTTCCTCCAGGGCGCGACTGTGCCTCTGAATGTCACTGGTCTGCCCGGCATGTCGATGCGGTTCGGCACAAGCTCAGAAGGGCTGCCAATCAACGTCCAGATCGTCGGCAAGTGGCAGGCGGAATCGACGATCCTGCACGTGGCCTCGCTTCTGGAAGCTGTCAGCCCGACCCGCGGCCTGCATCCTCAGCTCTGAACGCTTCAGCCTGTCTGACACGGCCTTTTCCAGTGGGGAAGGCCATTTTCTTCGCCACTTCGGCGATCAGAAACCTCAGCCACCGGTGCGTTGGGGGCCTGCGGTAGCGGACCGCCAGGCGAGTTCTAGAAGCGAAGCAGGACCCCGCGACGATCGGGGCGGTGGAGTAGCTATTTCCAAGGCATTCGCCGCCGGATCTTCGACAAATAGTTCATCGCCGCCTATGCAACCGCGGATTCCATGGGGTTCGGCAAACCGGACAAAGCGGGGCGTACACGGCCTGGGTGCTTGTCCTTTATGGAGCATTCGTTCCAGCAACGTTCCTTGTTCTTCGTCGGCGGCTCGTGGTCGATTTTCGCGCACCCGACACTTGGAAGGCTTTCGGCGGTGGCCTGGTCGCGATGGTCGCTTATGGCGTCGTGGTCGCGGCGTTCTCCCTCGGGCCAGCCGGCCCGATCACGACGCTCCGGGAAACGAGCGTCGTCTTCGCCGTTCTGATTGGCTGGCTGTTTCTTGGCGAAACCCTCACCGTCCTGCGCATTCTCGCCTGCATCATCATTGTTGCGGCGGGCGCTATCCTGCTCGGGCTTTGATCGTACTCACGTCGTCTGCACGGATCCTCCTGAAAGCCGAGGCTTGCTGAATACTGCGATAGCAGAGCAGACGCCCGCGAATTGCGTCATCGCTCCGATTGCCTCGGCGGGGGTTGGAAACCGGCCGATCCCCTTCATTGAAAGTGGGGCGGCTTTCCTCGTCGCTTTTGCGATCTTGGGCGCGGCGAGCTTCGCGCTCTACACCACCGCTCTCACTCTTCTTGGCGAACGATACGCCGGCGATAGGCTGATGACCGGGAGTGCTGCATTCTCACTCGCCTACGCGGCGGGTAGTGGATCGGGCTTGACGGTTGTCGGTGCAGTTATGAGCGGTCCGATCACCATAGGCGCGGCTCTGGCTATCTTTGCCTTAGCCTATGCCGCCTCCGAGCGCCGGAAGTTCCGCTCCAGATAGCATCTACCAATCGGAAACTCGATGACGGTGGCCCGTCGCGATTGTATATTGGGTTACCGCAAAATAGACTCTGAAGCCTCGGCCACCAAGGGCACCAATCGGACCGTCACCTGAAGCTTACAATCTGAAAAATCAACTTTGAAACAAGGTATCATTCCTGTATTTGCTCCCGATTTCTCAGCCGGTTGCCACCTTCATGAAGTCGATGAAGGCCCGCACCGATGCCGCCATATGCGTGCGCTCGGAATAATAGAGGTAGAACCCCGGAAAAGCCTTGCACCAGGGTTCGAGGACGCGGATGAGTTCCTTGTTTTCCACGAAAGGTTCCACCACGTCTTCAATGAGGTAAGTCAGTCCAAGCCCTCGGCGTGCCGCTGAAAGCAGCAGGTCAGTATCGTTTGCGGTGAGAACGTTCTCGACATCCACATCGATCCGCCCATCGGCCCCTTCGAAACGCCAAGGGTACAAAGCTCCTGTGCTTTTCCATTTGTAAGTGAGGCAGTTGTGGTCCTTCAGATCGGCCGGAGAATGGGGCAGAAGCCGGCCGGCAAAATAGGAGGGGGCTCCCACGACCGCCATCCGAAGGTCGGGGGTAATGCGCACCGCGATCATATCGCGACTGATCTGCCCGCCAATCCGAACGCCTGCATCGAAGCCCTGAGCAACAACATCCGTGATGTCGTTGTCGATGACGAGATCGAGGTAAACCTCCGGATAGGCAAGACGGAACTGTTGCAATCTCGGCAGGATCGCGATCTGCGCGGCGATGCTTGGCAGATTGATGCGAACCAGGCCTTTCGGCTTGTCCTGATAGGCGCCGACCGCCATCACGGCTTCATCCATACCCATCATCATCGGCTTGACGCGATCATAAAGCACACGTCCGGCTTCGGTCATTCCGACACTTCGCGTCGTTCGATTTAAGAGACGTATGCCGAGGCGGCTCTCCAGCGAGCGGACGTTGCGGCTCAGCGCCGACGCCGATATTGCCAGCCGTGTTGCGGCGCGCCCGAAGGCCCGCTCGTCGCAAACTACGACGAAAGCCTTCAGCTGGCTAAATTCATTTCCGTCCATTATGAGCCCAAAACGCAATAGTTCGTCCCGAATTTATACCATATCCAAACACAATCGCCATGCTGCATAGTTTGCCGAGAGAGACGGGCTGGAGCATCCGGCGCAGTGTCGGCAGTGCACTCGTCATTCGAAAGGAAGCGGAGAATGGCGACGATGCAACGCTGGGAAATTGATGCAATCGGCAGGCAGCACCTGAGGCTGAACAATGTCGAGGTTCCGCGACCTGGTCGCGGTGAGATTTTGGTAAAGGTGCATGCGGTCGCGCTGAACTATCGTGACAAGATGGTCGTCGAGACCGGCCGCGGACTTCCTCTTAAATATCCGTTCACACCGGGCTCGGACCTTGCCGGCGAGGTGGTCGCTCTCGGCGAAGGCGCGACTCGCTTCGGATTGGGCATGAAGGTCATCTCGACCGCGACACCAGACTGGATCGATGGTCTGCGCGCAGGTACCGCACGCACGCCGGCTTACCGCACGTTGGGAGGCTTCTATCCGGGTGTGCTCTCAGAATATGTCGCGATGCCGGAAGACTGGTTTGTCCTTGCACCGACGTCGCTGGAGGCATGGCAGGCCTGCACGCTTCCTGTCGCAGGGCTAACGGCTTGGTTTGCTCTGGTCGAAAGGGCGTGCGTGCATGCTGGCAACACAGTTCTTATTCCCAGCACGGGTGGGGTCGCCCTGTTTGGGATGCAGATTGCCAAAGCCAATGGTGCTGAAGTCATCGTCACCAGCCAGCCGGCATATGAGGAACGCGCAAGAGCGCTCGGTGCGGACCACTTTATCGACGCCAACAGCGACTGGACGGAAGCCGTTTATGCGCTTACCGCTGAACGCGGTGCAGACATCGTGCTGGAAGTCATTGGCGGCAAGCATCTCGGCCAATCTGTCGAGGTCACGGCCGTTGGTGGCAGTGTCTGCCAGATTGGTGCACTTGATAGGTGGGACATCACAGCGCCCGTCATGCCGCTGATGCTCAAAGACATCACGATCCACGGTATCGGGACCGGCAGCAGAAAGGCACTGGAACGGTTCGTCAGAGCTGTCGATCAGACCCGCATCGTCCCCGTCGTTGATACCCGCTACCCCCTTTCCGATCTTCCTGCAGCCTTCAACCACCTGGATCGAGGAGCCTTTGGCAAGATCGTCATCAACGTCACTCAGTAGATGAAGCCGCAATCTGGGCCGCGGGGTCAAGTTCTTACCGGTGAAAGAACCGCGATTGGCCACTCGGGATCTGAAGCTAACAAATGATCGGCTTCTCCCCGTATGGATGGCTCGCATATCTCCGGCCGTCGTGATTGACCCAATCCTTTTGACCCTTTCATACCAACACCCACTTTCTGTCTCTGCACTCGAAAGAAGGTGTGCTTTATGGTGAAACAAAACGACGACAGGTTTGGCACGGCAGAAGGGGGCAAGAAAGCTAGCAATCGACATCGCGTTACGCGCGCTCATCGACCATGCGAGCGCTAGGTGGTGTGGACTCTTGGGCTTCCCAAAGCCGAGCAAATCAGATTCAAGACTGTCTTTTGGAGGCAGTCATGGGTGTTTTGGATCGTCTCATTCTCCGGGATGACCAGTGGGAACGGATGTCTCGTCACATCATTGGCGATGATCGCACACGCGGTTCGTCTGGACGTGATAATCGAATGTTTGTGGAAGCCGTCCTATGGATTGTGCGGACAGGTTCGCCCTGGCGCGATCTGCCGGATGTGTTCGGTGATTGGAACAGCGTGTTTCGTCGCTTCAGTCGCTGGAGCCGGAAAGGCGTCTGGTGGCGCGTCTTCGAAGCCATGTCGGATGATACCGACTTCGAATACCTGATCGTTGACAGCACCATCATTCGCGCCCACCAGCACGCCTCCGGCGCAAAAAAGGGGCTGAAGATTAGGCCCTTGGCCGTTCTCGCGGCGGCCTGAGCACCAAAATCCATATGGCCGTGCGTGGCCTTGGATGTCCTGTTGGTTTTGTGCTGACCGCCGGCCAGAAAGGCGATGCACCGCAAGCCGATGCCTTGATCGAAGAGCTGCCGGCCGACGTCGTCATGGGCGATACTGCTTACGACAGCGATCGGCTACGCAAACTCATTGCCGACAAGGGCGCGCAAGCGGTCATCCCGAACAATCCTTCGCGTGCAAAGAAGTATCCTCTCGACAAGCACCTCTATGCCCAACGCCATCTGATCGAGTGCTGCTTCTCCAAGCTCAAACAATTTCGTCGTATCGCCACCAGATATGAGAAAACCGCCCGAAACTATCGGGCGATGATCGCCATCGCCGCTACAAACTTATGGCTCAGGTAACTCTCCACGCGACCTAGCGCACGCTCTGCCAGACTGAGGCGCTCCAATAGAGAAAGGACATCGATGGATGGCTCGGGCGGCAATGGCGGAGGCACGAACGCCCGCACTGTTTCGCTTGCTGCTGTTGTTTCGACAAAACGGCCGAGGCGCAAATTAGGTTCTGAATCAGACATAGCCTAATATGAATTCCGTCCTCTATTTAAGCAATCGCCCCTTTGTTTAAATAAGCATCAAGCTTAGGTAAGCACGCTTAATTAACGTAGACCGTTGTCACTGCGTCAGGAGCAGGCGCCTGGCTCCAGGCTGTTGATTATCGCACGAATTTGACCCGCTTTTTCATTTCGGACGGATCCGCCCACACTGCAAGAAAATGTTTTCGATCAACATCATAAATGCAATCAGTTGGTACAAGGTGAAATGAAAAAGTGGCGCAAATCTAGCTGAAACTCAACAGGATATGAACCGGAGACCCATTTTTTATCGAAGTGGTCGAAGTTTCATGGCTGCTCGAGCCTGGAGACTGAAGAGAAATTCCCACGCGCTAACGCCACAACGCCGAAATTGGTACGGCGGACAGGCGTTCCCCGAACGGAACCACCCACGCCGATGCTCGAAAGGATCCTAATTCCGGGCAGCGAGCGCGATGAAAACAAGCTTTCCGAAACGCTGGCGAAACTTTCCGAGACGGATCGCGGTCTGAAAATCTTGCAGGAGGAAGGCACGGGCGCTCAACTCGTCCGCGCCCAAGGGCCGGTGCATCTGCGTGACCTCTGCCGAACGCTGTCCGAAGTCTTTCACATCTCCGTGACAGACCGAACGCCCAGCCCAATCTACCGCGAGACGATCACGAAACCATCGGAGGTGCATTACCGCCATCGCAAACAGACCGGTGGTGCCGGGCAATTCGCGGATGTGAAGCTGAGCATTCACCCCAACGAGCGCGGCCAGGGCTTCACCTTTGGCGAAACCGTCAAGGGCGGCGCCGTTCCGCGCAATTACATCCCCGCCGTCGAAGCGGGCGCGCGCGAAGCGATGGAGAAAGGGCCGCTAGGCTTCGAGGTCATCGATGTCGGCGTAACGCTGTCAGATGGTCAGCACCATACCCGTCCTATCCCGCCACCCTGATGATCGGAGCGACCTCCGCGCCCAGAAACTCGATCGACTGCTTCATCGCGGCCGTTTCAAGCGAAGCGGTACTCATCTGGAAGGTGATGCGCGAAAGGCCACCAAGCGTTTCGTTGGCCTGCAGCATCTTGGCCGCAACAGTTTTCGGATCGCCGACCAGGAATACACCGTCAGGACCCGCCATGATCTCGAACTGCTGTCGCGTCGGTGGCGACCAGCCGCGCTCACGACCGATCTTCGTCGTCAGATGCGCCCATCCGGGAAAGAAGGCATCCTTTGCCGCCATGTCGGTCTCGCCGACGAAACCCATTGCATGCATTCCGACCTTAAGCTTTTCGGGGCCGTGCCCGGCGCGTAGACCGGTTTCGCGATAAAGATCGACAAGTGGCCGGAAGCGTTCGAAGCTGCCGCCGATGATTGCCACCATCAAAGGAAGGCCAAGTGCACCGGCGCGTGCGAAGGACTCTGGCGAACCGCCAACACCGATCCAGACTGGAAGCCGCGATTGATGTGGACGCGGAAAGACGCCTTGCCCTTTGAGTGGCGGACGAAAGCGTCCTTCCCAGGTGATATCTTGTGTCTCGCCGAGCTTGACAAACAGATCAAGCTTTTCGGCGAAGAGTTCGTCATAATGACGCGTATCCAGGCCGAATAGCGGATAGGCCTCGATGAAGGAGCCTCGACCGACCACGAGCTCGGTACGCCCCCTGGAAATCAAGTCGAGCGTGGCGAATTCCTGAAATACCCGCACCGGATCGGCGGCGCTTAGAACCGTGACCGCGCTCGCCAACCGGATCCGATCCGTGCGGGCCGCGGCCGCGGCCAGAATGACGGCCGGGGCGGAGTCGAGAAACTCACTGCGGTGATGCTCGCCGATACCGAAGACATCGAGCCCGACGCGATCTGCGACGACGACCTCCTCGATAAGCTCAGCCATGCGATCCGACGGTGACGGGAGCTTACCCGTTTTCGGATCGGGAAGGATGGCTGCAAAACTGTCGATACCGATTTCCATGCTTGAGCCTTATAAGTTTCGCCCGGTTTGTTGCCGCGCTACCGGGCGAGTTTCATTTCCACCCTCAAATAGTCCCCGTCGCGGTGGTCGCAGGCGCATCTTTCGCGTCGGTGCACGGCCGGGCCAAGCTTGAACTCGCTTGAGTCGGGATGGCGAGGCTCGACTTTGGGGCCTTTACGGTGACATCAATTCGAGATTCCGCCATCCCAGTCAGCTTTAAAGACCGGCCTGGCTGGCCGTCTGTACGGGCGTATTGAGGAGCTGCTGCTCCCACAGATAGGCGATGCCGCTGCCACCGGCATGCTCGATGATGACGTCCGTCAGCGCAGCCGCAGTCTTCTCACGAGCCCAATCGCGCTGCCATTCCGCGGCGATCGCGAGCCACGTCATCATGTTGATGCCGGCCCCGATCATCCGCTGGATGGCGACCTGATGCGCCTCGACCGAGGTGCCACCCGACGCGTCGGTAATCACCGTAACGTCCCAGCCCTCGCCGGCGGCCTGGATAGCCGGCATCGCAACGCAGACTTCGGTCCACAGACCAGCAATGACGAGCTGCTTGCGGCCGGTGGCCTTGACCACGTCCACCACTTTCGGGTCCTGCCAGGTGTTGATGAATGTACGGTCGATCACCTCTTGTCCCGGGAAAACATCGGTAAGGTGTTTGAAGAGCAGACCACCCCGGCCCGCGATCACACTCGTCAGGATCGTAGGAACGTTGAAAACCTTTGCCGCTTTCGCAAGCGCCGTGGTGTTGTTCACCACCGCCTGCGGATCGTGGCTGTTCACGTTCGCAAGCTGATAAGGCTGGTGGTCGATCATGACGAGGACGGAGTCTTCGGGACGAAGAAGTGAGTCAAGGCCGTTACGAAAGGTCATACTTACATCCTATGTTGGCGATTGATTGAGACACGCTCAGGAGAGGTGAACACCCTCCGAAGCGTCGGCTGCGAAAGGACCTTGTCATTCCCGTTTTCGATGCGGTAGTCATCGTTTGTGCCGAACAGTGTCGCGAAACGGGGAACGCAGCATGGACATTGAAGATCTGCGGACGTTTGTGGAGGTTGCGGATGCGGGCGGAGTGACGTCTGCTGCGCTCCGGCTGGGCGTCTCCAAATCAATGGTCAGCCGACGGCTCGTAAGACTTAAGGCAGAGCTTGGCGTCCAGCTGCTCGCAAGATCCACGCGCGGGGCGTCCTTGACGGAAGCGGGCGCCACTTTCCGGGATTATGCCGCCAGGATCAGCGCCGAGATCGATGTCGCCAGAGACACGATCCTGCCCGCCGGCGAACTGAGTGGCCGCCTGAGAATTGCGGCACCCCTGTCGTTCGGGCCCACCCACTTTGCATCTGTCCTTGCGGACATGGCATTGCGCCATCCGCAACTGCAGATCCAGACCAGCTATAGCGACCGTTTCGTGGACTTGATCGGGGAAGGGTTCGATTGCGCGATCCGGGTCGGTACGCTTCAAGATTCCAACCTGATGGCAAGACGCGTTGGCCCCCTCTATGGAAAATACGTCGCGAGCCCCGCCTATATAAAGGCCCACGGCTCCCCGGAAACACCGGAGGAACTCGTCACGCATCATGCGCTTATGCAGGGGATGGAAACGTGGCAGGTGATGGACGGCGACAAGATCCTGACCATTCGCCCGCAGGGCCGTTTCAAGGCTGACAACGGGGCGGCTCTCGTCGTCGCTGCTGCGGCCGGTTTGGGTATCGCTGCCCTCCCCGATGGCCTCACCCGGGACTATCTCAATTCCGGCACCTTGGTGACGGTCATGAAAAATCATCCGCCACCCCCGGCCGGCATCTATGTCGTTCGTCCGCCGGGACAGCACCCCTCGAGAAAGGTCCGCGTCCTGACCGAAATGCTGGTCGAGTGTTTCGATGATAGCGGACAAGGAAACCAACAGCCCATCTAACGGATATAGAGCGGCAGATCGAGACGGTCCCGGAGCTGACGCGCAGGCCATTGACTATGTCGGCAGATACTTTGAGTGGAACGCCGTCAGCCGGTCAATTGCGACTGCCTTGAAGCGGTATTCCGTCAGCGCTGCATTGATCGCACAGCCACCGCCGGCGCAAATTCCGAGAGGCTTAATGTGCACTTCGTCCACATAAGGAAGCGTCATCAGGACATCGACCGCGTAACGAATGTCTTCGATCCGGGCGGCCGGATCTTCGAGGTCTCGCGGCCCGCCGCCGCTCTTGCCCTGGTAGGAAGGATCGCAGGTCAGCGCCAGAAAGCCGCGCTCAGCCAATCTCGCCGGATAGATCGCACAGATCTGCTCCTTCACGTTGCTTCCGGGGTCGACAAAACAAGTGCCGGATATGACCAGCTCTTATCAAACCCCGGCCGCAGATGAACATTCCCGGCAACGTCGATATTTCTGTTCCTGAACGAAATGCGTTTCACATCGACTGCCCTCCTCCCGCAAAACCATTTCTCGATACTTGAGCGTCAGGGTGTCATCACGACGCGGCCCAATGGCCTTGCCGTTTCTGCATACTCGTGTGCTTTTGATGCCTCTCGCAACGGGAAGACATTATCGATGACGACGTCGAGCCGTCTTTCCGCCACGGCCTCGAGAAGTTCGTCAACCGTCCGGTGCACGGCAGGCCGTTCGAACAGCGATCCCATGAAAACGCCGTGAAGGGTCTGATTGTTCTGCATCGGGGACCAGAGATCGACGTCGAGATTGCCACCGCCGGCATTCTCCACAAAGACGAGACGCCCTTCGGCTGCCAACGCGGAAAGGGAACCTTGCAAGGTCGATCCCACGGGATCGATGACAAGATCAGCCCCTTGCCATCGGTCAACCGACGGACTTCACCAACAACATCCTGTTCAAATCGATCAATGACATGGGTAGCGCCAAGCTCGGTCAGACGCGGTTGTCGTTCGCGACCGCCGGCAACCGCAATAACCGTCGCCCTCGCTTGACGCGCCAGCTGAATGGCCGCCAGACCGACGCCGCCAGCGGCGGCCTGGATCAGAACTGTTTCGCCTTCGACTAGCCTGCCCTTGGTGATGACGCAGTGGCGGGCGGTCCCGAAGGAGATTGGTAGCGCCGCGGCTTGCGCCATGTCGACGTCGTTCGGCATCAACCACGTGCGTGAGGCAGGCACGGCCCAGAGTTCGGCATGTGATCCCTGCAAGTCGAAGGCTGTCACTTTTTGGCCAGCCGTCCGATCCCTTACATTTTCACCGATCGCGACGATGGTTCCGGCAGCCGCATAACCGACGATCCACGAAGGGCGCTGCGGCGTCGAGCGCCGATTGACCAGGTCGCCGCCTTCAATCGAAATCGCCTCGACCGCGATTAGAACGTCCCCCGGTCCACAGACGGGATCCGGCACATCGGTATATCTTAAGACTGTCGGCGGGCCGGGGTTGTCATAGACTGCAGCCTTCATGTGCTGTTCTTTTCCCGTATGGGACGTTCTGCCTTTAATGGCCACAACGGTTGCAGGCCGCCTCTCAGCCCATCTGTGCCGCGAGCGTATGTTCCAGATCCTTCAGCGCCGCAGCAGCCGTCGCCTGCCCAAGCTCGCTTCAGCCATGCACTCACATCCCAGGTCTCTCGTTTTGAAGCGGCCAGCAACAGGCCTTGCCCGGCCGATCTACTTCTGACTGTTTGGTAGCGTTGCCGAGCGGGCTCGAATAGTTGTCGCATCGGCAAAACTCCGTCGCGGAACGGGGAACGCGAATTCTCCGGCTGCTACACTATTCACAAAGCGAAGGTTGCCTGACTTCCGCCGGGCAACCAACAGCCATTACCAAACACTACGCAAGCGCGCCTCCGTCCACCGTCAAGATGGTGCCGGTGATTTGCCGGGCCGCCGGCGTTGCGAGGAAAGCGACTGCTGCCGCGACATCCTCCGGCTGGTTAAAGCGGCCAAGGGCGCTGAGACCACGCTGATAGTCGGCAAATTCGCCCGACTCAGGATTCGAGTCCGTGTTTGTCGATCCCGGCTGCACCAGATTGACCGTTATATCTCGGCCGCCCAATTCGCGCGCGAGGCCACGGTTGAATGCCTGGAGCGCGCCTTTGGTCATATAGTAGACCGTACCAGGCACGCCGGCGATGCGATCCGCGCCCGCCGATCCGATGGTAATGATGCGCCCGCCTTCCTTGAGGTGAGGGATGGCAGCCTTTGCAGTCAGAACAGGCCCACGCACGTTAACGGCAAGCAGCGCGTCGATGTCCTCGATCGTGAAATCTGCAATGTTGTTGTATCGCGCGATCGCCGCATTGTTGACGAGAATGTCGAGACCACCCAGTGCACGGACAGTTTCGTCCACCGATCGCTGGATGGCCGAAGGATTCGCGCTGTCGGCCTGTATCGCGATTGCCTTGCCCCCATTCCCTTCAATAATCCGGGAAAGTCGCTCCGCGCTGTCGGCGGATCGCTCGTACGTTATCGCAACGTTCGCACCTTTCTCCGACAGAGCAATCGCGATCGCAGCCCCGATGCCACGCGACCCACCGGTGACGAGCGCATTCTTTCCAGCTAGTTCCTGCATGGTCGAACCCTTTCCTATTCCGGTCGCCTTGACGCCGATTTGGAGGCTCATTCCTCGCTACGGGCTGCTCCGGCAAGCTTTCTGTTAAGCCTCAAAATAGGCGGTTGCGACGCAGGCAACATTCCTGATCTTCCCAGACACTTGCCTGATCCTACCAAATCACTACATGCTGACGTGATGTTCGATCCTGTGAAGCCGTCTACACTCCTGCTAAAGGCCGTTGCTCCGTTTGTTTCGGCGCATGCGGGTACAGTGGGCGTTCCCACCCCCGTTCCGCGCTTGACGATTTGGACAAGCGCAAGGGCCACGTCGCCCACTCCGGCGGTGTTCGAACCCATGTTCTATGCGGTGTTGCGCGGAACCAAAGTCTTGATCATGGGCGCCAATCGGTTCGAACTGGTCACAGGCGCTTGTGCGGTATCGTCCTTTGGCCTGCCCTACAGCCACCAATTGACCGGCGCTAAGCCGAATTTCCCTTATGTCGGCGTCAGCCTTCATCTTGATGCCGATATTTTGACGCGCGCCATGCTCGATATCCCCAAGCGTGAGGACCGGTGGACATGCGCGGTCGCCGCCGGCGGCCTGGACGGACCCGTCGGCGACGCATTCGCGCGCCTCGTCGGGCTGCTCAACGCGCCCGACGATATCGGTGCGCTGGCACCACACTACGAGTTTGAGCTTTATTATCGCCTGCTTCAGAGCTCGATGGGTGACACGCTCCGACAGGTCAGTCAGAGAAACGGCCGCTTTCAGCAACTCAAGTCAGCGGCCGATTGGCTCGCTTCCAATCATAGCGAGCCCGTCAATATTCCTGAGCTCGCGGCGGCTTCTCACATGAGCGTTACGAGCTTTCACAGGCATTTCAAGGAAGTCACGGGGTTCAGCCCGCTTGCGTTTCAACGCCATATCCGCTTGCTTGAGGCGCGGGAGCTTCTTGCCAGCGGGAGCACCAATGTTTCGCGCGTGGCGTATGAGGTGGGTTATAAAAGCCCGTCGCAGTTCAGCCGCGAGTACAAGAGTATGTTCGGCAGCGCGCCGGTAGCTGATCTGGAGTGATGAACCCAGTCGTTACCGCTGACGGAAAATTCGATGCTTCCTCGCGCGCCTGGCAACACAGATTGCCGCTCTGCCGCCAGTTGATCACATCATAAAATCGGAACTGCCGGCCGCGGATATCGGAGAGAGTCGTGAACGCGATGGTCGATCCGGCATATGCTGTCGGTACCACTGAATTGAAAGAGCCAGATTCGTTTGGCGTTCCGCTTTCGGCGACACAGCTTTGCACGAACGTGGCCTATCGCGCGACATCTTCGAGCTGCCATCAACGTGCGCGGCGACGCGTGTGGCGCAAACAGAACCCGTCTCGCGCTCGGTTCCAACCTTTAGGAGACAGTCAATGACCGTTTACAAATTCGCTATTGCCGACGCGGTGTTTGAACGCTCGCCGGGACAGGAAGGTGACATCTTCACCGGCAACCTGCTCGACCAGCGCCACGGCGGACCAGTCACCATTGGGTTCGGACGCTACGGTCCAGACCAGGTTCTCGAGGAAACCATAGCCGTACACGACACGATAATTGTCCTGGAAGGAAGCATAACTGTCTCAGACGCGCATCGATCGCTGACAGCGGGGCCTGGCGAAATCATTGCAATGCAGAAAGGCGACACGGTGACCATCCGTTCTCATCAGACGGGTGCCATTACGGCTTACGTGACATATCCTCATTGGCAGCAGCCAGAACCCTGACCATCGGGCTCAACATGATGTGGCCGACCGATCCTGACCGTTGCGTCTGCCTGCATGACCATCTGCGTTGGGTCGGGCAGCTGCACGCCAGACCACTTGTTAACAGGAGTGCCCGTATGACGAACAAACAGAACGACTTCCCCGTGGGCGGCGTGCGTGTCGGCGAGCGGATCATTCCTGTTCCAGCGTCCATCAGTCTTGAAGCGCAGGCCATGCTGCGCGCAGCCGTACAAGGTGACGGCACACCACTCAACGCGCTTTATCCGATACCAGCCCCAAATGATCGGGCAGCTTGGCGTCAGTTAGAGGCAGCAGCCGAGGCCCATTACGCCGACGCTTTCAGTGCAGCCACGAACGAGACAGGCACCAAGATCGAAACGCGACGCCTGGGCATAGCAACTATCCATGTCGCCATACCAGAAAACCCGCGGCTCAAAGATTGCGTCTTCATCGACCTACATGGCGGTGCGCTCGTATTTGGCGGTGGCGAAGCCTAGGTAGCCCGTTTTGTTACGGAGTGTCTCCCGTCATCCGTTCGCTGACGATCGAAACCTTACGTTTGCGGATCGAAAGCGGCGGCCTGTTGCCAACGAACCATGCAACGAACATGATTTCAGAAACACCCCTCAATGCGGCCGGCCAGCGATACTCCTGTCCGCCGGAGTGCCGCTCCCGTCATCGATCTTCGTTCATGGCTATCTGACGGTAGACGGGCGAAAAATCGGAAAATCGGCGGGCAACGGCATCGATGCCGATCGCCTGGTGGAGCACTATCAGTCCCCGGACGCACTGCGCTATTACCTGCTTCGCCATATCCGCTCCGCCGATGATGGGGACTTCTCTGAAGAACGGCTCAAGGCCGCATGGTCGGGAGAACTCGGTGGGCAGCTTGGAAATCTCGTCAACCGGGTTCTCACCTTGCTCGCGTCGTCCTTTTCCGGCGTGACACCGACCGTTCCCGACAGCGCTCTTGTCCGCGAAGCAGCCAACCTTCCTGAGAGGATTCTGAACTCTTTCGATAGCTACGAACTTCACCTTGGTTTGGCAGAAATTTTCTCCTATCTAGGGTCCGCGAACAGGGAGTTTACGCGAAAAGCACCCTGGTCCGATGCCAAGGCCCTGGCCGGCGAACTCGGCAGAGCGGAACGACAAATAATCTCCGACCGCCTTGGGGCTACTCTGGCGGAACAGGTCTACGGCCTCGCCATCGTCGCTCGCTGTTTGCTCCCGTTTTTACCTGAATCAGCCGCCCGGCTGCACACGAAACTCGGAATATCGTGCCCGGCGCGTTACGATGTTCCACTCGCCGTTAGCGGAATGGAGACATCTTCTGGAGAGGTTCTCTTCCCACGGCAAACAGTGGCGCGAACGAGGTCATGATTCAGCGTCGGCGCTTCCGATAACGCATGCGCGCCTTCCAAAGACCGAAACCGCTATGCAATTTTGCTGCAGCGGTTCGCCGTTCTCTCGTCAGTCAGGACTCACACTTTCAATGCACGGAGCAAGCCTTCCAGATTTCTCTCGCCCTCCTTGGTCTGTGCTCCTGCTTTCAGTCCGCCCCGGATCAGCTTTTCGGCAGCAGGGCGTTCGAACAATCCTGCCCAGGCCTCATGCTCGCGCTGAAAGCCCTCCCGCAGGTCTTCGGGAGGCAACGCCCTCTTGGCCGCGGCGATGACGCCAGTGGGCAGTGCGGCGATGTTGCGTGCCAAACGCTCGACGAAGCTGTCGAGTTCAGAAGCCGGCAGTGCCCGGTTGATCCACCCGTATCGCTCCGCCGTAACAGCATCGACGAGATCTGCGGCAAGGATCACTTCAAGAGTTCGGCCACGCGTCATCCGGCTGGACAGATACTGGGTGGCGCCGCCGCCCGGCGTAATCCCCATCAACGCCTCGCATTGAGCAAGCCCTGCCAACCCATCCGCAGCAAACACCATGTCCGCCGCCGCGACAAACTCAGCTCCGCCGCCGCGGGCGAGCCCTGCGAGCTTGACGATTGTCACTTGAGGCTGCTCTCGTAGAAGTTCGCCGAATGCCTGGAACGGGTTGAGGCCTTTGGGAGCCTCACGGGCGATCTCGTCGAAGGCGTGCGGCTCATCGATCAATGTCATGTCGACATGGGCAATGAAGAACTCGGGGTCCGCACTCTGGAAAACCAGCACGCGGGTGTCCGGATCGTTGCGAATAGAAAGGAGAAAGCGGCGGATCTCGCTCATCAGGGGGACATCGAGAACGTTTACCGGCGGGTTGTTGATCGTGATTGTGGCAACGCCATCTGTCCGAGTAATCCGAAGCCGGCTGAAATCTGTGTCGGTCATATGTAAAGTCTCTGTTTCTTCGGGAACCTCTGGCGCCGCACATGCGCCATTGACCCTAAAGTATTCATCGAATACCTAGCGTCAATTACGCACCTGAAGCATCCCAGGGATGCCGGAGGATACCGATGGATGAGCCGACCGATGAAAATGACCCGATCTACCGTGCCGACTGCCCGAGCCGCGTGATCCTCGACCAGATCGCCGACAAGTGGTCGATGATGGTGCTGGCCGTGTTACGCGAGCCCCGTCGCTTCAATGCGATCAAACGTCGCCTTGACGGCGTCACCCAACGCGTGTTGACGCAGACGCTGCGCAAGCTGGAGCGCAACGGTATGCTGACGCGCAGGATCCTGGATGGGCGTGTGCTCGGGGTTGAATATGCATTGACACCCCTCGGCCGGTCGCTGCAAGGGCCGTTCTCAACCCTGTTCGACTGGACTGTCGATAATATCGACGTCATCCAGGATTGTCAGCGCAGCTACGATGCGCGTGAGGATTAGGGCCGACTTGAACGGCGGTTTACGCGCAGCTCAATTCAGCGGGTGAAATAGCATCTACGCGCGAGTCGAACAGCCGGAATTGTTCTAAGGTTGCCGACATATGCCATCCGACTTGGTCCACAATCGGGACGGCGTAGGCCTCGTTGGCGACGTTTCGGGATATCTCGATCAAAGCCACCTGCATGCTCACCGTTGATCGATGAGTGATGGCGCTGTAGCTTCCACTTCGCAATTTGGACGAACGACACAAGGATAAGGTCTCTCATGCCAACGGGTACGGTTAAATTCTTCAACGACGACAAGGGGTTCGGCTTCATAACGCCTGAGAATGGCGGCCAAGATGTATTTGTTCACGTGTCTGCCTTGCAGCGCGGTGGCTCGCTCCGGGAAGGCGATAAGGTCAGCTTCGAGGTCGGACAGGATCGCAAGACCGGAAAGTCGAAAGCTGAGAACGTCTCGGTGCTCTAATCGACGGTCGTAGATTCCCAGCCTCTCCAGGCAGCGTGAGCTTCGCGTGAACATATTATCGCAGGCCAACGCGGCGGCGATGAATATCTGCGCGCCGCTTTTTCGAGGCTAGGGACTGCGTCCTGCCTTTGCCATTCCCACTCAGCGCGAGGCACAATGTAGACCCAATCCCATCTACCGTCAGGCAACGTTGCTCCAGTGAGCACCTCTCGCCTTGAAAAGGTAGGAACCGGCGACCTTGTTCTTGCGCACTCTCCGCGCAGGATATTTCTTTTGTGGCTCAGACATGTAGGCTACCGGGCCGGCTGCCTACCTTCGCTTATTTCCTCAATCGGATGCAAAAACATATCTTATGCGGCAATCCGGAACCCGGCCGAGTCGACATTCCACGCCTACTTGCCCATAGCCATTGATCACGCTGTCCACGAGAGGTTACGCACGCTTACCTCATTTCGTCGGCTGAGTCCGCGCGGTCAATTTATTTCCGTCTGGATCGCGAAGATATGCAACGAATGCCCCGTTCGGACGCTCCGCAGGCGGGCTCTCGATTGCAGTGCCACCGTGCGCGGTACCGGCGGCATGCCACGCTAGAACATGGTCACGGCTTGCAGCAGCTATACCGATCGTCCCACCATTGGCCGCGGTCGCTGGCTTGCCGTCGATCGGTTTCGTGATCATCAGTCGCCCGCCCTCGTGGAGGTAGATAAGTCGGCCTCTCGCATCCATCTCGCCAGGCTTGCCGCCTAACGCCGCGAAGGTAGCGTCGTAAAAGCTTCTGGCGCGCTCCAAGTCGTTGCTGCCGATCATGACGTGGGTGAACATGCTTCATCTCCTCTAAGATGCTTCTGCAACTGAATTCCCTGACGTTTAACGCTCGAACTTCCGCAAATATTGCGCCGGCGAGGCGCCGAGCGCTTTCTTGAACATCGTGATGAACGCAGAAACGGATTCATATCCGAGGTCGCCGGAAACCTGCTGTACCGTCGCCCCGGCCGCGAGGCTTCGGATTGCAATGATCAATTGCAACTGCTGCCGCCAACGGCCGAAGGTCAAGCCGGTTTCCTGCTGAACGAGACGCGCGAGGGAGTTCTCGCTCATTGCCACTCGCTTGGCCCATTGTGCCATGGTGCTGCGGTCGGATGGATCCTCCACTAGCGTAGACGCGATACGATTCAATCTCGCCTCGGCAGTCAGAGGCAAATGCAGATCCTCTACCGGCATCTGTGACAAAGCCGACAGAAGCAGTGTCGTCATTGTCTCTGAATAAGCACTCGCGACCGGTGGCTGATCAGCCATCTCGATGATGAGCTCTCTGACAAGCGGGGACAGCGAAAGCGTGCAGCATCGATCCGGCAGATCGGCAGCACCCGGCTCGATAAAAAGAAAAAACAATCGCGCATTAGCGGTCGCCATGTTGCTGTGCAGCATGCTCCCGGGAACCCACACGCCGCACTGGGGCGGGACCATCCACATGCCGCTCGGAACACGACATGTCACTCCGCCCCGCGACGCCAGGACGAGCTGCCCTTTTCTATGCCGGTGCTCGGGCGCCTCGCGTTCATTTTGCGAGACGTCAATCCTCACCGCATGCGCTGGTAGGCTCGATTGTTCAGGATCGTCCTCAACAAGAGCGTCAGAAAGGGATAACTGACGTTGGTGGAATTTCGTCATCATGAGAGGATATATCTAAATTCCTCTGGGCGCTTTGTCGATAGAGTCCTCCGAAAGAATTCGGAGAATGTCGATGGCAATATATGAACCTGGCTCCCATTGGTGGTCTGATATCTTCCAGACTGAATTTCGCCTGCCTCAGAAGCGCGATCGAGGCGATGGCAATTTGCCTCCACAATATCCGCGCATCCGGTTCGGTCTCCTAGCTGCTGCGCGAAAGATGACGAAAGTCATTCTTGCAAAGGTTCACGGGTTCTTTGCCCACCAGCCGCCGGCTAATACGTCTGTTTCGTGCACCGACCCCGCCGAAGCGTATATGCATGCCTTTATTGCGGCGACGTTCTTCTGCTACGTCTCGCCCGGACTCTATGGCCTTACCGACACCATGGATGAGCAAGGCGTCTCGCGGAGGAACCACCCGTCGGGAGATGACTCATGAGTGTTCGACCGGTTGTCACCATCGGGAACGTACTCTTTTCGTTGAAGACATTCCTGGCGGCCATGCTCGCCTATTACATCGCCATCAGGTTCGATCTGCCACGGCCGTTCTGGGCGGTGGCCACCGTTTACATCGTCGCTCATCCGCTTTCGGGTGCCATCTCATCGAAATCGCTCTACCGACTGCTGGGGACGCTGATCGGTGGCACCGCGACAATTATTCTGGTTCCGAACCTCGTGAACGAGCCGATCCTGCTTTCAGCAGCGATCATCGCCTGGGTATCAGGATGCACGTTCATCAGCCTTCTCGATCGCACGCCTCGCAGCTATGTGCCTCTTCTTGCTGGATATACGGTACTGCTTGCAGGGCTGCCATTGGTCACGGCGCCGGAGAATACGTTCGACACGGTCGTCGCCCGCGTCGAGGAGATCGGGCTTGCGATCCTGTGCGCCTCGATCGTCAGTCACGTTGTTCTTCCAGTTCATGTCGGCACGGCCCTCCTTGGGCGGATCGAGCACGGCACTAAGCTTTGAGCTCACCATGACATGGGTCGATTGATCTGATAACCTGCACTAAGTTTATCAGCTTGATTAGAAATACTTCTCAATGGACCCTATTCGTCTGGACAGCTTCGACGTGTTCGTTGCCATTGTGCGCTGTGGCGGTTTCCGGGCGGCAGCACTCGAGCGAGGCGTCTCTTCATCGGCCTTGAGCCAGACGATGAATGGCCTGGAAGAGGCTCTGGGTATCCGGCTTCTCAACCGGACGACTGCAAGCTGCACTGGCGGGCAGAGGAATCGCCCATGTCTTCGATGACTACGCCAAGCCGCATATCCAAACCGGCCGGCTCGTGGAGCTTCTCTGCGACTGGAGCCCCACCTTACCGCACTGGTTTCTATACTACCCCAGCCGCCGTCTCCCTAGCGCCGCCATGCGCGCGTTTCTTGATTTCATGAGGAGCTACGACTGGAAGGCGAAGGGTGCCCTCGACCTATAGCGATTTGACCAGCAGCTTGCGTAGAAGCAGATCGGAGCTTCTTCTAAATCCGGCGTTGTTCGGCCGCATCGAACTCGCTACGCGATGCTTCGATGTCTTGCCATGTGTCGCGGATCCAGTCCGTGAATCCCGCAAGCGGTTTGAGCATCGATTTTCCGCGATCGGTCAGCTCATATTCAACGCGTGGTGGCAGCTCTGTGTAGTAGTGCCGTGATACGAGCCCATCCCTCTCAAGATTGCGAAGAGTAAGCGTCAGCATACGCTGCGAGATATCGGGAATACCACGCCGAAGGGCTCCGAACCGCATCGGTGCATCGGGAGAAAGTGACAGCATCGAGATGACAAGGATTGTCCATTTGTCTCCGAGGCGAGCCAGCACGCTGCCCGGGGCACATGGAGTCAATACCGGGCCTCGCGGCGTCTCAATCACAGGCCGGCCGTTTATCTCGCGTGGCATTATACCTCCTTCAGACCTTTCCATTAGTTACCTCGATGTTCCAGAGGACCAAAATTGTGCCGTCTTGCGCACTTTTTCCAATTGTTCCACAAGGTAACTGCGTAAGTTACCAAGGAGAACTAACATGTCAAATGCGCCGGAGTTTCTCGTGTTCGGAGCGACAGGCCAGCAAGGGGGAGCGGTGACACGGGCACTGCGCGAAGCTGGCCGGGAGGTTCGCGCCTTCGTTCGTGACCCTTATAGCGAAAAGGCCAAGTCACTCGCCGCGAACGGCGTCAGTCTAGTGGTGGGTGACTTATTCGATCGCGCATCGATCGACCTCGCGATGACCGGAATACGTGGCGTTTTCAGCGTGCAGACGAGTTCCCCGTCGGGAATGCTTACGGATGAACAGGAAGTTGAGCAGGGCAAGTCTGTCGCTGACAGCGCGGTGTCCAATGGCGTTGCTCATCTTGTTTACTCCTCGACCGGAGCTGCGGGGAAGGGCCACACCGGTATGGGTCATTTCGACAGCAAGTCTCGCATCGAGGACTACGTTCGCAGCTTGCCAATCGCCACGACGATCACCCGCCCCGCCAGCTTCATGGAGATGATGATGCTCCCGGGAATGGGTTTGAACACCGGCGTTTTTACCTACTTCATGCGGCCGGATCAGTCGATGCAGATGATAGCGCTCCATGACCTTGGCCGCATCAACGCGCAGATACTTTGCCAACCTGAAGTTCATGCCGACCAGGTCATTGAGCTGTCTGGGCAAGACGTCACAGGAAAGGATCTGCAAGACGCCTTCTCGCATGCCGCAGGGCGTCCTATTCGCTACCAGCGGTTTTCCGAGGAATTGTTGAGAGAGAACGACTTTCTGAAACGGCTGACTGCTCTCGTAGACAACGGCGTGGTCGCGGGGATCGCAGACATCGCTGCCCTCGAACGCGAGTTCGGACCCATGTTGAGATTGGAACAGTGGCTTGCCGGTCCAGGAAAAACGTTGTTTGAAAATGCACTCAGCGCGGAACCGTCAAGTATCGGACTGCGATGACGCATGAAACAGCCGGAGGGATCGATCCCTCCGGCTGCGAAAGCTGCGCGTGTCATGATTTGAGAGGTCGAAAGAACCAGTGCGGTTACGGCGGCCCCTGCCTTGGACATGGAACGACGTTGAAGAGCATGACATTCTTGCTCTGGACCGACTTCACCCTCGGGTGGTTTAAAGGGCTACGCTCGCAAGGTCGAAACCTTATGCAGAGGACCGCTCCGGTGCCTCATTTGACGCGCTGCCACTCGATCCTGATTTCAGTGCCTTCCGGCCTCCGGAATTGTTCAGTCATGCGGTCACCGGTCACGACAAGCGTGAGATCATCGCGTGTTCGCACGCTGCCAGCCCAGTTCGGAAACGTCGCCCCTTCAACACGGTTTCCGCTGAATTCTCCCTTCTCATCAACGGTATAGGTGCCGAAAAAAACCGATACTGCGTGACATGGCCATGCGATTTTCATTATCCGTTCCCTCACCGCGAGCGTTAGACGCAAACCGCGGGATATCGGCGTCCGTGAGAACTTCTACGAAGTGCATGTCGGGAGTGAAGACGAGAAGACCGTTGGGTTTTTCTCCATAGGCGGAGATATTTTTTCCACCGGGATCAATCGTCGCCGACATCATCCGCCAAGTGCCCACTACCTGATTTTCCGCCGCTGTCTGCGCGAAGGCAGAAGGCGAAATGCCGAGGGCAAGGGCCAATATAACCGGTCGAATGGACATGTTTTTTCCTTCCTGTTCATGAGGTCTTTTGTTTCCGCCGCTGCTAGGGTTCACGGATCCCGCCGGTCGGCGGAATGCGCCACTCCCCGTTGCGCCTCAAGGGCAGACAGGCGTGCGGAAAGCGCCTGTGAGATAGAGGAATAGGCCGTGCTACCCAGCGCCAGCCGCAATGGCGGCGTCTCGCTCTCGGCTGCTGATAGAATTGCGGCTACGGTGCGCGCGGCATCTCCCTTGATCTCGAAGCTGCCCTCAGTGATCGCCCGTCGAACGGCGCCGGTGGGGTTTTCATCGTAAACATCCATCGGTGTCGCGCGGACGAGATTGGCTCCGAAATTCGTGCCGGTTGGGCCCGGTTCGGCGATGATGACGTCGATACCGAAAGGAGCCACTTCCTGCGCCACGGCTTCTAGGAAGCCCTCGATGCCCCACTTGGTCGCGTGATAGAGGCTGAAGCCCGGATAGGCGATCTGTCCACCTTCGGACGAGACCTGGACGATCCGCCCCCCGCCTTGCATTCGAAGAAGGGGCAGTGCGGCACGGATCAGATGAATGGATCCGGCAAGGTTGGTGGCGATCTGCCGATCGATCTCTTCATTCGTGAGCTCTTCCGCAGCACCGAACAGGCCATAGCCCGCGTTGCTGACGATCACGTCTATCCGGCCGTGCCGTTGGAATGCGTCTTTAACGGCCGAGGCGATGCTGTCCGGCTCGACGAGATCGAGCTGAACGATATCAAGATGATCGCTGTGTTCCTGCGCAAGTTTCGTCAGTGCGCCGGCACGGCGGATCGTTGCGACCACATTGTTTCCCTGGTCGAGCAGCTGTTGCGTCATCTCGAGACCGAGCCCCGAGGAAGCCCCGGTGATGAACCATGTCTTTGGCATGTGAACTCCTGATCTGTTGGTCTCCCAATGTAAAGCAACCACATTGGTGATATAAGATCTTCAATTTGAGATGAGCTGGTGAGGAATAATCACGAATGATACGTCCCAGTCTGAACGATCTTGCCGCCTTTGCCGCGGTGGCCAACCGCGAGAGCTTCCGCAGAGCGGCCGACGTGATGGGTGTTTCGCGTTCCGCCCTCAGCCACGCGATCATCGCCCTGGAGGGGAAAGTAGGCGTGCGGCTCTTCAACCGAACGACACGCAGCGTGTCGCTGACCCAGGCTGGCGCTCGCCTGCTCGCACGGCTCGACCCGGTTCTTCAGGATCTCGATCAAGCACTCGATACGCTCTCAGAGGAACGCGGCACCCCGAGCGGCACACTGCGGATTAATTCAAACAGGAGCGGCGCGCGCATTCTCCTAGCAGAGGTCGTGCCGACCGCGGCGCCGCCGAAGATCAGTTTCTGGACGAGGGACGTGCGTGAAGCGAGCCAGAAAGATGGGGTTCGGCGCGCTGACCCGGTTCAGACGGTCCACCTGTTCCGGCGTGAGCACGAGATCCAGAGCTGCGAGATTGTCCTCCGCCTGGGCGAGCGTGCGGGCGCCGACAATGGGCGAGACGACGGTCGGATTGGCCAGCGTCCACGCAAGCGCCACCCGTGACGGCGTGGAACCGACCTCTTCAGTGAAGGCCTTCGCCTCCTCCGCAATTTCGATCGCCCGTTCGTTCAGATGCCCGGACGAGGCGATGACTGTCCCGAGCAGGCGCTCGGCGCCGCCGTCTGTGTAATTTACCGACGTGTCGATGAAGTTGCCGCCTCGGTCGACAAAGAGGTCAAAAATGCGGCGGACCTCATCGCCGTCTGCGCCCCATCCCCAGCCCGAATCGAAGGTCATCGTTCCGAGGCTCAAAGGCGAAACGCGCAAACCCAACCGTCCGAGAAGCTTGTAGTCATCAGGCGTCATATCGCTGTCTCCTGGTTGTGAGATCCAAAGTAGACGCGCCAAGGAGAGCGAACAACTTGCCCAATGATGACCACTATGGTAACTAGTTCTAACCAATGGCAATCGATCTGAATGGCATCTCTGTCTTCCTGGCAGTCGCCGAAGCGCGGAACTTTCGCGTGGCCGCGGAGAATTTGGGCGTCACGAGGCCCGCCGTCAGCCAGACCATCCGGCGTCTCGAAGATCGGCTGGGAGTGGCGCTCGTGCAGCGCACCACGCGCAGCGTCAGTCTCACAGAGGCCGGTGAGCGACTGTATCAGCGAGTGGCGCCGGCTATTTCCGAAGTCGGACTGGCGCTCGACTCGACGGCGGACCGCGACAGCGCACCGAGCGGACTGTTGAGGCTGGCGGTGTCATCCATCGCCGAGCAGTTCATCTCAGGGCCGCTTTTGGCGCGTTTCGCGGATGCCTTTCCCGCCATTCAGATTGACGTGACCGTCACGGACGAGGAATTCGACATTGTCGCAGAAGGCTATGATGCGGGGGTACGTTTAGGCGAAGTCATCAATCAGGACATGATTGCCGTTCCGGTCTCGGGCGACCAGCGCCAGGGCGCCTTCGCTGCGCCGTCCTACGTCGAACGTTTCGGCAAGCCCGAGCACCCTTCAGAACTCTCTGCCCATCGTTGTATCGGCTGGCGTCCAGCGCCACACAGCGCACCCTATCGTTGGGAATTCGGCCAGCATGGACGCGAGTTCGACGTGGCTGTCGACCCCAAGATCACCACCAACGACATGTGGCTTATGGTCCGCACAGCCTGTGCCGGCGGCGGCATCACCTTCGGGATGGAAGACATCCTTCAAGCCCTATGTCGAATCTGGTCAATTGGTGCCTCTCCTTCAGGAGTATTGCCCTCCGTTTGCAGGCTTTTTTCTTTATTACCCCAGCCGGCGCAATCTCGCTCCGAAACTTCGGGCACTCGTCAATCACGTGAAGCGCTGGCGATAGCGCCAGCCCATGACATCACTCTCGGACGCATAACTACCGCGCGCAGCCAGGTCGATGCTGACGCCCTGAGGACCACGGTTACCCTTAAGGCCACTGCCGCATCGTGGACAGTCGCCCGGATTGCCCGCGCTATTGCATCACCTTCGGTGAAGACGTCCGTTATCTTCTAGCGGTCTGAGATAACCTAACCCACGAGCCTTGACATTCGTTCGCTACCTTGCGATTATCGTATGGTAGCGAACGAATTGCCGGGGCTTTTCTATGCGCGATCAGGCGGACACCAAAAATCCTTCCGTGGGTGCATGGACGAAGCGGTGTTACTTCGCGGGTCGGGCCCTTATGGACGAGCGTCTGCGGCCTTTCGATCTGGGTTCCACGCAATGGTACGTTCTCGGGTATCTCGCCAACCACGGGCCGTCCGTCCAGCGCGACCTGGGCCGCGCACTCGAACTCGAACGCGCGACCTTGAGCGGAATCATCACCACGCTGGTCCGAAAGGATCTGATCGCGCAGACGGCGGACGGAGACGATCAGCGTCAACGTGTGCTCACGTTGACAACTGCCGGCGAGGCGCTGTGGCGCAGGCTTCCTGATCTTTCTTTCATTCACGACGCTGCGTTCGGCGGGATCGACGAGGCCGATCTCGCCACAACCATCCGCGTCCTCAAATCAGCGACCGAACGACTGCAGAACCTGTTGCGAAAGGATTGAGCAAATGACCGTATTGATCACCGGAGCCTCCGGGCTCGTCGGCGAGCGACTATTGCCGCGGCTGATGGAGGCCGGCTTCGCCTGCCGCATTCTGCTCCGGGCGGGCAAGGGCAGCCCCGACGGAATGGAAGCCGTGACGGGCGATATTCTCGACGCTTCAACCCTGACCAACGCCGTCGAAGGAGTTGCCGCTATCGTGCATCTCGCCGCCGTCTTTCGCACCCAGGACGCCGATCTCATCTGGAAGAACAACCTCGACGGGACACGCAACCTGATTGCAGCCGTGAAGACCCATGCTCCCAACGTGCGCTTCATCATGTCGAGCACCAGTCATGTCTACGGTAAGGACAATCCGCATCCGGGCAGAGAGGACGACCCGGTCGATCCACAGCACGCCTATCCCGCAAGCAAGGTGGCCGCGGAGAAGGAACTGCGCGAAAGCGGTCTTAACTGGTCGATCCTTCGTTTCCCCTTCGTTTATGGCGATGGCGACGGACATCTCGAATCTCTTCCCAAACACGTCAGCGCCTGGCATCCGGCGCAACGCATGAGCACGATCCACCACCGTGACATCGCACAGGCGGTCAAGCTGGCGCTGGAGGGTACTTTCGATCGGCGCATCGTGAACTTGGCAGACGAGGCGCCCTCCTCCATCTACGAACTGGCGGGCATTGTGGGGAAGCGGTTGGCCTCAAATTCCGAGCCTCTTGCAGATCCATGGCACCTGCATGTCGACACGTCTCTCGCCCGCAGCCTGGGGTTTCGCCCCACCATAAGGACTGTGTATCAGGCTTGGCAGGGGGGTCTTTTGTAGGAGGATCGCAGAATTGGTAGCCGAACTTAGCACTTTGGCCCACAGGTCCGTCGCTCACTCGGAGCACATTTCCGGTTGCTTTTGTGTTGCTCTGGGAAGAGCCGGGCCGGCTATCCCCGTGTTGAAAAAGCGCCTTCCGTGGGAGATACGCAAGCTATCTACTTGGTTTGGCCGAAATGTCAGATTTTCGGAATGAGGAAGGGCCTACTGCTGCCCAGCAGCTCTTAGCCCAGGCGTCAGGAATCTACCGCAGTGCATGCCGCTTCAATTAGCGCTGCCGCTGCACCACGGGCATCAGTCACGGAGCATTGACCGTGACATCCACCCTAACATTGACAACTCTGGCAAATGTGATGCGGTATCTATCACCGCTCTTGCTACCCGCCCCGATATTCGTCTGGCGAATGACCGTTAGAAAAACATTCATTTGATTAATCAAAATGAGGCGGAAATAAATGTTCTCAAGCCTCTATGAGTAACGCACTCTGATCGGCTGAAAAAGAAAAAGGGAACATGATGAAGACGCGAGCTTTTTTGTTGGGCTTGGCGAGTTGCGCCAGCTTTTTCGTAGGTTCTGCAGTTGCAAAGGATATTACTGTTGGTCTGAGCGGCACTGCAACATCAATCGATCCACATTTTTACAACGCATCGCCCAACAATAGCATCGCGATGCAGATCTTCGATAGGTTGACCGAACGAACAGCTGAAGGGCAGCTGGTTGAAGGTCTGGCGACGAAATGGGAAGCGGTTTCGGAAACAAAGTGGCGGTTCACCCTTCGTGAAGGCGTGAAATGGCATGACGGAAAGCCTTTTACTGCCGATGACGTGGTATTCACGCTTGGTCGCGCTGGCAATGTTCCCAACAGCCCAGGCGGGTTCGGCGGATTCACACGAAATGTCGCAAGCGTCGAAGCCGATGGAAATCTTGCCGTCATCATCAACACGAAGACACCGGCCCCTACCCTTCCCGGCGATCTTGCCAATATTGCAATTGTATCGCGGCACGCCGGTGAGGGTGCAGACACCGCCGACTACAATTCCGGAAAGGCGGCAATAGGCACTGGGGCCTTTCGCTTCTCGACTTTCAAGCAAGGCATCGAAGTTGGGCTGGAGCGCAATCCCGAGTGGTGGGGCAAGAAAGTGGCTTGGGACCATGCAACCTACCGCATGATCTCCAGCGCCAGCGCACGCACCACGGCCATTCTGGCGGGTGATGTCGACATTATCGACGCTCCCGCCGCCACCGATATTGCGCGCTTCAAATCGACAGCAAATCTTTCCTTCGTCTCCACGCCCGGTCTGCGTGTGATCTATCTGGCGCCGACGACATCGGGCGAGACCTGGAGAGCCAATGTGAAGGGTCCGAATGGCGAAACGCTGGAGACAAACCCGCTTGCCGATGGGCGCGTGCGCACCGCGCTATCCGTGGCGATAAACCGCGAAGGTATCGTCGACAAAATTATGGAAGGCACAGCCACGGCATCCGGCCAGTGGTTGCCTAAAGGGGCTTTCTCCTACACCGACGACATTCAACCACCGAAGCCGGACGCGGCAACCGCCAAGAAGATGCTTGCTGATGCTGGTTTCCCGAACGGTTTCCAGCTAACTGTTCACGTGCCAAACGACAGGTATCCCAATGCGCCTGCAGTCGTCCAGGCTGTCGCCCAGATGTGGACGCGCATCGGCGTGAAGACGAACGTGGAAGCCCTTCCATGGACCACTTTCTCCTCGCGCAAATCGGAATTCTCCATGAAGCTATTGGGGCTCGGCAATGCCACCTATGATGCGAGCTCCATGTTGGTGAACGTCCTCGGAACCGTTGATCCGAAACGTGGGTTGGGTGCTGCAAATGACAGCGGATACTCCAATCCGGCACTCGATGATCGCGTCGTGAAAGCAATGACGATTTACGACGACAAGGCTCGCGAGACTGCCCTTATCGAGGCGGTCAAGGTCGCGGTGAAAGACGGCGCCATTATACCGCTTTACCAACAGAGCAATGCCTGGGTTACGCGTAAGGGCTTGTCTTATGCACCGCGGATCGACGAGCGTACGCTCGTCAAGGATATATCCGAATAAGTCGCCCTGGCGGATCGGAATGTTTTCGATCCGCCACCGTCATTCCCTGCGCAGAGATGAGCGGCTTTTGCACAAGAATACAAAACCTGAAATGCGCTATATCTGAAGGCGCCCGCGCGACGAAGTCTGCCGGTCGTCGTTACATCATCAATGTTTAGAGGGCATCATGACCCTATGGATTATCCAGCGCCTATTGCAAGCGATACTGGTTGCTTTGGCAATGGCCGTGATCGTCTTTGTCGGTCTTCACCTGATAGGCAGCCCGATCGAAACGCTGCTTCCGGCGGAAGCCAACCATGAAGACCGCCTGCGGCTGATCGCCGATCTCGGCCTTGATCGTCCACTTTACGAGCAGTTCTTTCTATTCTTGAAAGGTGTTCTCCAGGGCAATCTCGGCATCAGCTATGTCTACAAGGAGCCGGCCGTCGAGCTGATCCTGTCCCGCCTTCCGGCGACACTGGAGCTGGCCTTCGCGGCGGTTCTGCTGTCGCTCGCTTTCGGCGTTCCCCTCGGCCTTATTGCCGGATGGAAGCCGGAGAGCGCCTTTTCCCGCACGATCATGATCGGTTCAATCTTCGGCTTCAGCTTGCCGATCTTCTGGATCGCCATTCTGCTTATCATGATATTCAGTGTGCATCTGGGCTGGCTGCCCAGTTCCGGTCGCGGTTCGACCGAAACCCTGTTTGGCATCCCCTGGTCGTTCGTCACTCTGGACGGGCTCAGGCACATGGCACTACCGGCCGTCAGCCTTTCGCTGTTTAACATTTCCATGGTGACGCGTCTGACCGAAGCCGGTGTCCGCGAGGCCACGTCCAGTGAATATGTCCGGTTTGCCAGAGCCAAGGGCCTGTCGTCACGTCGCATATTGAGCGTCCATGTTCTCAAGAATGTCATGATTCCGGTCGTCACCGTCGTCGGGCTCGATATCGGTCAGACAATCGCATTTTCCGTCGTCACCGAAACCATCTTTGCCTGGCCCGGTGTCGGAAAGATCATCATCGACAGCATCGCCGCGCTCGATCGCCCTGTGATCGTGGCCTATCTCATGCTTGTGGTGATCATGTTCGTCATCATCAATCTCGTCGTCGATGTCACCTACAGGCTGCTCGATCCACGTATCCGACTCCAGGGAGAGTGACGTGCAAGCAATTTCCAGCTCCGCCAAACTCAGACCCAGCCTGCAATTCCTGCGGCAGTATTCACGTTCGCCGCTTGCGCTCGTCGGTCTCATCCTGATCATACTTATCGTCCTGCTGGCGATCTTTGCACCGATGCTGTCGCCTCAAAACCCTTACGACCTGATGCAACTCGACATCATGGATGGCCGCCTGCCGCCGGGATCGGAAGCATCCGCCGGCTTCACCTTTCTGTTCGGCTCGGACGATCAGGGGCGCGACATGCTCTCCGCCATACTCCACGGTCTGCGGATCAGCCTGATCGTCGGTCTGGGATCGGCGGCCATCGCCTTCATCATCGGCACAGCTTTCGGCCTGACAGCCGCCTATGTCGGCGGCAAGGTGGAGACGGCGATGATGCGCGTTGTCGATCTTCAGCTATCCTTTCCCACCATCCTTTCAGCGCTCCTCATTCTCGCACTGCTGGGGAAAAGCGTTGGCAACGTGGTTTTCGCGATCGTGCTCGTGGAATGGGCCACCTATGCCCGCACCGCCCGCGGCGCCGCACTGACGGAACTTCGCCGCGAATATGTTGAAGCGGCAAGGTCGTTGCGCCTTCCTCATCGGAATATTCTGTTTCGCCAGCTTCTTCCGAACTGTCTGTCACCCCTGGTCGTTCTGCTGACCATGCAGGTCGCACGGGCAATCACGCTTGAGGCGACGCTCAGCTTTCTCGGCCTCGGCGTACCGGTCACCGAACCATCGCTCGGACTTCTTATTTCGAGCGGCTATGAATTCATGTTGTCGGGCACCTACTGGATCGCGCTGTTCCCCGGAATAGCACTGCTCGTGACCATCTTTGCGATCAATCTCGTCGGCGACCGCCTGCGTCAAATGCTCGATCCGAAGGCTGCACAGAAATGACCGCCATGCTCGAAATCAAAGGTTTGAAGACCGAAGTCGTGACCGCTGAAAGCCGCGTTACCCTCATCGACGACATCAATCTCGACCTCGCGGCCGGTGAAGTGATGGGCCTCGTGGGAGAATCGGGATCGGGGAAATCGGTAACCGGCCTGTCGATCATGGGATTGATCGATAAGCCAGCCCAGGTCACGGGTGGACAGATACTCTTCAAGGGCAGGGATCTGCGAACGCTCTCTGAAAGGGAGTTACGCTCCATTCGTGGCAACCGGATCGCCATGATTTTCCAGGATCCGATGTCCACGCTTAACCCCGTCCTGCGTATCGACACGCAGATGATGGAGGTGGTGCATGCCCATGAAACGATCAGCAAGCAGGCGGCCCGCGAGAGGGCGCGCGATGCCTTGGGCATGGTCGGCATTCCAAGCCCTGAGGAAAGGCTTAGCGCCTATCCGCATCAATTCTCCGGCGGAATGCGGCAGAGAGTGGCCATCGCCATCGCGCTGCTGATGTCGCCGGATCTCATCATCGCCGATGAACCGACCACGGCCCTTGATGTCACCATTCAGGCGCAAATCCTCTCGATCGTGCAAAAGCTCACCCGCGAAAATGGAACTGCCCTCATATGGGTTACACACGACCTCTCGGTCGTCGCTGGCCTCGCGGACCGCCTTTCGGTCATGTATGCCGGCCGCATCGCCGAGCAGGGCAAGACGGCCGATCTGCTTCGACGCCCCATGCATCCCTATACGAATGGGTTGATGGCAAGCCTTCCCGCGCACAATCAGCGCGGTTTCAGGCTTAAACAGATTGCCGGCACGACACCCTCCGTCGCCAATATGCCGAAAGGTTGCGCCTTCCATCCCCGCTGTTCGTCAGCGACCGAGCTCTGTCTCAGTCCACCGCAGCTTGAGCCTGTCGAAGGTCGACTTCTTCGCTGTTTTCACCCCGTCATGGAAGGAGCGCCAGCATGAGCAATCGACTGGAGGTCCGCAACGTCAGAAAGCGCTTCAGCCGCAAATCCGGCCTGATCGAACGTGGCGCCGAGTTCATTGGCCTGAGGGCCCCCAATCCCGTCGTCCGCGCTCTGGATGATGTTAGTCTTGCTGTCGCAGAAGGCGAAGTCGTCGGGATCGTCGGTGAGTCAGGCTGCGGGAAATCGACGCTCGGTCGTGTGGTGGCCGGTCTGCTGCAGGCGTCGGACGGAACGGTGCTCTTCCGGGACAAGCGCCTTCAGGATATGCCCGGGGACGAGGCGGAGACGGCGCGGCTAAAGGTCCAGATGATCTTTCAGGACCCGTTCTCCTCGCTCAATCCCCGGCAGCGCGTGCGCGAGATCATTGGTGCAGCTCCCCTGCATCATGGACTGACCACGGCGCGGGAGCTGGATGATTATGTCGGTCAGCAGATGGCACGCGCCGGCCTGGACCCCTCAATGGCGTCCCGCTTCCCCCACCAGTTCAGCGGTGGGCAGCGCCAGCGTATTGGCATCGCACGCGCGCTTGCCGTTCAACCGGACATGCTGATCTGCGACGAGTCGGTCGCGGCTCTCGATGTGTCTATCCAGGCGCAGATACTCAATCTGTTTCTCGACCTCAGAGAGCAGTTGGACCTGACATACATCTTCATCAGCCATGATCTTTCCGTTGTTGAGCATATCTCCGATCGCGTCGTGGTGATGTATCTCGGACGTGTCGTTGAAGAGGCGACGGTCGAGGAGTTGTTCGCCCATCCCAATCATCCCTATACCCGCGCACTTCTTCAGGAGAGACCAAGCCTCGATCCCGTGCAGCGGCGCTTTTCTGCCATCGAAGGCGAAATACCAAGCCCGCTTTCACCGCCCTCGGGATGTCACTTCCACCCCCGCTGTCCGCTGGCGATGGCGCGCTGCCAGGTCGAGCGGCCGGAGCTCCGTTCGGTCGGTTCACGCCACAAGAGCGCGTGCCATCTGAACGACTGACGTCGGCAAATCACATCCAAAACCACAAAAGGAAGAATTATGTCTGTTTCAGCACCTCTGGAACATATGCCTGCCGTACAAGGCCAGCAATTTCCGGCACAAGAATGGAAGCAGGTTGATAATCCCGGCGACTACGGGTTTTCGGCCGACGTACGCTCGAAAGTGGATGCGGCTCTAGCTTCGCTGCCGACCACGTCTTTCATGGCAGTTGCCGGAGGCGAGACACTCTATAGCTACGGCGATATTGCGGAGGTGAGCTATCTCGCCTCGACCCGCAAAAGCATCCTGTCGATGCTGATGGGCAAAGCCGTTGCCCAAGGCAAGATCGATCTCGATCTGACCATGGCGGACCTCGGTATTGACGAGGACCACGGCCTGCTACCTATCGAAAAGACGGCGACGCTGCGTGACCTTCTGATCAGCAGTTCCGGCGTTTACCATCAGCCGGGAAGCCCCGGCAGCAATACCAAGAACGTTCCCGAGCGCGGCTCTAAGAAACCCGGCACCTACTTCCATTACAACAATTGGGATTTCAACGTGCTTGGGGCCGCTTTCGAACAGTTGACCGGCCGCAGTGTCTTCAAGGCATTCGAGGAAGATTTCGCAGGGCCGATGGAAATGCAGGATTTCGATCCCTCTCGCCAGCGGATGATGGGCTACGAGGGAGCCTCTCGTTACCTTGCCTATCACTTCTTCCTCTCCGGGCGCGACATGGCACGGCTGGGCCTTGCGATGGTCCGACATGGTCGTTGGGGCGACAAGCAGGTGATGCCGGCCGAATGGGTCTCAGAAAGCACGAAAATCCGCGTTCCTGCGGAGAGCATGAACGAGAGCGAGAAGTCACGGATCGCCGGTTACAGCTATCTCTGGTGGATTCCAGTGGTGACGGATGAGACGCCGGAATGGCAGGGGGCCTGTGTTGCGGCCGGTCATTTTGGGCAGTTCATCCTGTGCCTGCCAGCGCTCGACATGGTTTTTGTCAACAGAAGAGCGATCCCGGACGATCTTGCCATCGCCCGCAACGACGGCAGCTTCAAGGAGGAATTGCCAGCCGTGAAGATGGAGGATTTCCTTGGCGTTGCCGATCATTTCATCCGCGCAAAACTGACCCTCGCGTAATTGAGGCCGCGGGAGGTGACCGATCAGGTCACATCTCCGGCGAAACAGTCGGAAATCTGTTCCCGCAGCCATTGACTTGCCGAATCGCGTTCCTTTTCGGCAAGCCAGATCATGCTGGTCGACTGTTTTTCTTCTGCAAACGGAGATTCCAGCAGCAAGAGCTCGTGCGAACGTTCGAAGAGCTTCGCAACGCTTTCCGGCATGATGGCCACGAGATCGCTGCGGGCGATGATCGCGACCGCGGCGGAAAAATGTGGCACGACGGCAACCACTCTGCGCTCAAGACCCATGGCGTCCAGCCGCTCGTCGATCCAGCCACGACGGCTCGGAGCGGAGGTGACCTTGACGTGTCCAAGCGACAGCAGCGCATCCAGCGTCAGCGGCTTCTTCGCGGCCGGATTGGTGGCCGACATGATGCAGACGCGCCTCTCGGTAAAGAGTGAGGTGCATCGGTAACGGGCCGGAAAATTATCCGCCGTCATCACTGCGACATCAATTGTGCCCTCATCGAGATGTTCTTGGACCACGGGCAAAAAGTTTCGATTGTGCGCTACACCTGTTCGCGGCATGTGAATGACCTCAAGCACGCAATGCGGGGCACGTGCCCGCACACGCTCAATCAGGCGAGGCATCAAGACGACAGAGAAATAGTCGTTCATACCGATGCGGAAAGCACGGTGAGACGTTTCCGGTTCGAATCTGAGGTGCGACAGCATGACGGATTCGGTATCTTCAATAATGCGTCGTACTGCCGGGAAAATCTCCGTGCAGAACCGCGTCATCACAAAACCGCCCGACGTTTTCCTGAACAATTCATCGCCGGTAATGGCCCGAACGCGCTTTAGCGCATGGCTCATGGCGGGCTGGGAGAGACCGATATATTCCCCGGCCGCCGTCATGTTGCCTTTGACGACGAGGGCATAGATGACCTTAAGTAGATTGAGATCGATGGAGCCCAATGAAAATCGCTGCATGCGAACCTGCCTTCGCCTTCAGAACGTGCATGAACACAATGGCATGGACCGCGCCTGCCGAAAACAGGCGGCGGCCATCGCTTGCGGTCTCAGGCCCTCGCCGCTACGACAGCGTGTGCGATTTCCAGAAATTCTGCGGCGGTGACTTTTGTCGGCTCATAGGTCGTTTTCCCGAGATTTCGAGCAATTGCAAACTCGTCGGCAACAGCTCGCCGATGCACAATGACCGTATCGATCGCCGGCAGGCATAAAACGAACTGTCCGAAATTACCATTCATGAGGTAGGAGCCTTTGAAGGCCGGGTCGCTGGACGTGGGTATCCACCACAGATAGCCATAGCCGAGACCCTCCTTGCTTTTTGTCTGCTCAGGCGCGAACCGTATTTTCGTGCTTTCGGAAATCCAGGCCTCGGGAACGATTATTTTGCCTTCCCATTTTCCTCCCTGAAGCATCAGCTGCCCAAGCCGGGCCATATCGCGAGCCGACAGGAAAAGGTGGTAGGCGAGATAACGCGACTGATTTTCGTATCCCATCATCCTCTGACGGCCGAGTTCAAAGTCTTCAAATCGCAGTGGCTCCGCCAAATCCTCCTGCAAGGCCTGAAAAACAGTCTTGCCGGTGCGCTTCTCGAAAATTGCACCGAGAACATTGAAGTCCCAGTTATTGTAGAGGAAGGTTGAACCGGGTTGGGTCTTTCCGCGCGCTGGCGTGTCGTCATTGCCGCCCGGGCTACCGGCGGCATGATAGACACCCGAACTGGAGGTCAGCAGATCTTTGACCTTTGCAGTTTTCTCCAGTGGTAGAAGGCCGTCATCTTCATCGATACCAATCTCGGCGATTGACATATCAAGATCGATCTTCCCCTCGGCGACGTATTTTCCGAAGAGCATGGACAGAACGCTTTTGCGGGCCGAGGCGAGGTAACTGACGTCTGACAGGTTGCCATATGTGTAGACGATTTCGCCGCCCCTCACGACCATCATCGACGTGGTCGCCATCGGATACAACTTCGTTTCCATTTCCGCGAGCTTCACCGGTGACCATCCGGTTGACTTTATGTCTTGCGCGGACCTCCACGATGTGCCGGCTGTAGAACCTCCCTCGGGAGACGTGCCTTTTGCGGCAACACTTCCAACACCAAGACCGGCAACTGCGAGGGCCGATATCGCCGAAGCTGCAAGAACAGAGCGACGTGAGAGTCGAAGATCCATACCCATGCTATCCTCCCATTTAGTACGCCAGACGAAAGTCACCCGACAAAACAGGATCGGCCAACCGGCCGATCCATCTGATGTTACTTTCTGTTGGGGATCCTACGCGGGCCGCTCCTCACCCGCGTTCGGCCGCCAGGTGATCAGTTTTTTCTCCGCTACATCCAGGATGAGATCGATGATCAGAACGAAGACCGCCAGGATGATGATACCTGCGAAGACGCCGACAGCATCGAAGTTACCTTCCGAACGGGCGATCAGGTAGCCGAGACCTGCGGAGGCTCCGAGATATTCGCCGATGATTGCGCCGACCACGGCAAAGCCGACAGATGTGCGCAGCGACGATAATATCCAGGTCGCAGCAGCCGGGAAGTAAACATGACGCAGCAGATCTGAGCGCCTGGCGCCCAGGATACGGGTATTCGATAGCACGACCGGGTTCACTTCGCGCACACCCTGCATGGCGTTGAAGAAGGTGACAAAGAAGACGAGTGTTACCGCAAGCGCAACCTTCGACCAGAGGCCAAGACCCAGCCAAAGAACAAAGATCGGCGCCAGAACGACGCGCGGAATGGCGTTTACCGCCTTGATGAACGGATCAAGGACCCGGGCGACGTAGGGGCTGAGGCCCAGCCAGACGCCTGCGCCGACGCCGAGACCGGTCCCGATCATGTAGCCAAGCACGGTTTCGCTGAGCGTGATGCCGACATGCTTGTAAAAACCGGGATCAGTTACCCAGGAGATCACCTGCTGGACGATGTCGTAAGGTGCCGGGAAGAAAAAGCGGTCAATTGCACCGGAGGTCACACCAAGCTGCCATCCACCTAAAATGGCGACCAGGAGGACGACCTGGATGATACGAACATTAACGGCTTGCATAGCTTTTCTCCACTTCGCCACGCAGGGACGCCCAGATATCGCGGTAGAGCGTCATGAATTTCGGATCGAGTTTGATTTCGGCGACGTTGCGAGGCCGTTCGAGATCGACGGGGAAGCTCTCGATGACGCGGCTCTTCGGGCCGGCAGCGAGAACGACGACCCGGTCTCCGAGCGCGATTGCCTCCTCCAGATCGTGGGTAATCATCACCACCGCGCGGCGGTCTTCCTGCCACAGACGCAGCAATTCGTTCTGCATCAGGTGGCGGGTATGAATATCCAATGCGGAGAAGGGCTCATCCATCAGAATGACCTTCGGCTCGGTGATCAGGGCCTGCGCCATCTGCACGCGCTTGCGCTGGCCGCCCGAGAGCTGGTGCGGAAAACGGTCACCAAAGCCTTTGAGGCCGACCTTCTCCAGCCAGGCCATAACCTTGGCGCGCCGCTCGTCCTCTGGAACGCGGCGGAACATCAGGCCCAGCTCGACATTCTGAAACGCGGTCTTCCAGGGTAGAAGCGCATCCTGCTGGAACAGATATCCGATGTTGTTCTGCACACCCTGGACGGCCGTGCCATCGATCGACACCTTGCCCTGCGCCGGCTTCAACAATCCCGCGATGGCGTTCAGGATGGTGGATTTGCCACATCCGGTAGGGCCGACGATCGAGAGAAACTCTCGATCACCGACTTTCAGGTTCACGTTCTGCACGGCAACGAACGAACCAAATGCCATGGTCACGTCATCAATTGCCACCATTGGCTGGAGTTTGAGCTCCGCGACGGGTTCAAGTTTTCTAACTGGCGAAGACATGATGGGCCCTCAGTTTCCGCTCTTGGAGGCCACTGCCTCGACGAACTTGTTGGTGTAAGTGGTGTTGAGGTCGATCGTCGCCTTGGCGACAGCTTCGTTGAAGCTTTTCAAAACAGCCAAGGGCGTTTCGAGGTCGGCAGGCTCGAACTTGCCGTCTTCGGAGAAGATCGCCTTGGCCGCTTCTACGGCTTTCACATAGGTCTGCTTGTCGCCGGACACGAAATCATCGGGTAGTTTTTCCACGATTTCTTCGGCGGAATGCTGTTTCATCCAATGCAACGCCCGAACCGTTGCATTGGTGACCTTTTGGATCACTTCAGGATTGGCATTGATGTAGTCTTGCGTGGCATAAAGCACGGAGGTCGGATAGAGGCCGCCATAGACATCCTTGGCACCCTGATCGCTGCGGGCATCGATAAGGATCTTGCCTAGTCCACGCTCGACAACAATGGTGGCAGCGGGGTCGTAGTTGACAAGCAAATCGATCTTCCCCTGCTGCAAAGCGGCCACCGCCGCGGCGCCTGAACCGACACCAATGATGGAGATGTCATCTTCGCTCAGCTTATGCTGTTTCATGAAGTAGCGAATGAAGAAATCCGAGGAGGAGCCGGGCGATGTGATGCCGACCTTCATGCCCTTGATTGTTTCGGGTTTCGCCGGGTCGAATTGGGTGTCTTTCTTGCCTGCGAGAACCAGACCGGAATTGCGTGCGAGCTGCACGAAGCCGACCACATGCTTGTTCTGCGACTGCATCTGGATCGTGTGATCGTAGAAACCGACGGCGACGTCGGTGGAGCCGGCAACCAGTGCCTGGAGCACCTTCGATCCGCCCTGGGCGAAGTTCTCGGTCGTCACGTCAAGGCCCTCGTCCTTGTAGAAGCCGAGGGTCGCCGCCACCGGAAAAGGCAGATTGTTGAGGTTGTACGAACCAACACTCATTCTGACGGATTCGGCATTGGCAGATGTCGCCAGCGCACAGAGCGTGGCTGCCGCAAGAAAATATTCACGCATGAGGGTCTCCTCCCTGTTTCATGTCTTGTGACAATATGGCCGTCTTTAAGCTGCGTGTTCAATTGCAGCGATTGGCTTAGCGAAGGCGAAGCCTTCGAATAGTCTCCGAGCCGTTCTGACGAGCCCGGCGGTAATTGCACCGTTTCGCATTTCCAGCTGTACATCGAGGCGCCCGGCAGGATGTTCGATACGGACCTGGGTCGGCACAGAAAGACGTCCTGCCATATCATAGGCAATCGAGCCTTCGGTTACAGCCGCGGTCGCAATACCAACAGCGCCGGTCGTCGCCAGTGAAGGATGGCAGTCATTGGGCATGAAGTATCGGACGGAAAGAGTGCCGCCGTTGCGGGCCCGCGCGACCAGGACCGGTTTTGGAATAACCATGTCGCTCACATCACCCATCCCCATCTGCTTCCCGGCCAGGATGCGGATGCGGTTCATACGTTCGATGAGATCGCTGTTGCCAGTGAGCGCCTGTGGATCCTCATAACCCGTTACGCCCAGGTCGGCGGCGCGCATGAGGACCATCGGGATGGCACAATCTATGGCCGTCGTCTCCACGCCGTCGATCATGTCAACGGGCTTGCCGGTCGGCAGCAACTTACCCGTTTTTGCACCTGCCGCATCCATGAACGTCAAAGCGATCGGCGCTGCCAGCCCGGGCACACCATCGATCGACGCGTCGCCGAGGTAAATGACTTCGCTACCGCGTGTCGGAACCTTTGCTTCGATCAGTTTACCGGTATTGACGTTATGAATGCGCACCAGCGTATCGTTGTCCTGGGCCGCAACAAGCCCCGCCTCGATTGCGAAGGGACCGACGGCTGCCAGCATATTTCCGCAATTGGGCGAATAGTCGACGTACTGACGGTCAGTGCGAACCTGTGCGAATAGATAATCGACGTCGGCGCCGTTGATAGTCGAAGGACCGATGATGGCAACCTTCGACGTGACGGGATTGCCTCCACCGATGCCATCGATCTGCAGAGGGTGGCCAGAACCCATAATGGAGAGAAGGGCCGCGTCCCGTTCGGCTCGCTCGCGGGGTAGGTCGGATGCAAGAAAGAACGGCCCACGCGATGTTCCGCCACGCATCAGCACACAGGGTATTTTGAGCAGATCGTTCATAGGACATCCCCAGTCTTGCATTCGGCGTATTAATGTCGCCTGTTGTTGCAATATGGGGAAAGAAATATAATCTGTTAAATGCAATGTTCGGAGAGTTTATTGCGATATGAGCATAAATTGCGAAATTCTCGATTTGCGAGCGTTTCAGGCTGTGGTCGAATTGGAGAGCTTTCACCGAGCAGCTGATGCGCTCCATATCTCACAACCGGCGCTCACGCGCCGTATCCAAAAACTGGAGCAGGCCATTGGCGCGCCGCTTCTTGAGAGGACCACCAGGCATGTTGCACCGACGGCAATGGGTCAGGAGGTCATGCCCCTTGTCCGGCGGATGCTGGAGGAGTTCGATGGATCGCTCTTTGCCATGAAAGACGGCACGCAGCGACGCGGGCTTATCACAATGGCCTGCGTCCCAACCGCCGCTTTTTACTTTCTTCCCACTGTCATTAAGACCTTCAGCCAGCAATATCCGCATATTCGGCTGCGGATCAGAGATTTGACAGCAAACGAGGGCCTGCAGGCCGTGGCACGGGGCGAAGTGGAGTTCGGGATAAACTTGATGGGGAACTCCGACCCCGATCTGGTCTTTGAGACTCTTATCAATGACCCGTTTGTCTTAGCGATGCGAAAAGACCATCCTCTTGCAGCTTTTGAGACGATCCAATGGGATCAACTGGAACCCTACCCGCTGGTTGTTGTTGATCGTTCAAGCGGCAACAGAACACTCCTGGACGGCGCACTCGCGCGGCACAATCTAAAGCTGAACTGGTTTTATGAGGTGACCCATCTCAACACCTCGCTTGGCCTCGTGGAGGCCGGACTTGGGATCTCAGTGCTGCCGCGACTGGCCACGCCGCAGGATGATCATCCTTTCCTGGTTACGCGACCGATCGTAAACCCTGTAGTTTCCCGAACGATCGGCATCGTGCAAAGGCGAAGCAGTATCCTGTCTCCTGCTGCGGAGAAGTTCGTTGAAATGCTGCTGAAGACTTGGAAAACGCCTAATCCTTAACCGTGGAGCACTTCGATCCAGTGCCCGGACACGACGACCCATGCTCGGCAGACCCGCCACGCGGAACGACTTTGTCGGTTGGGGTCACCCAGTGTGGTGGTGCTATGTCACTGGCGGGTTGGAGATGGTCAGCGCCGTTCTCATCGCGCTACCCGTCACACTGAACGCTGGCCTTATCATCAGTGCCCTCATCGTCGCTGCAGCCGTCTTCACTGTTGGGCGGAATAGAGACTTTTCCCACCTTGCGCCCTTGAGCCTTTTCTCCGCTATTCTTGTGTTAGCCAGCATGACTTGATCATAACTGCTGCCTGATCATCGCCGCCCTACACCGGCATTCGATTCGTAAATTCAGACCAAGCTTTGGAAGCTTTCGTCGCCAGGAAAGGCGGCGAGATAGGTCGGCTTGTGTAGCCAGTTTCGCATTCGAAATTCCTTGTAGGCAGTCAGGTCGGGCAGATCATACGATTTCTTTTCGAGAAGATGGTCAGGCTGCTGCGCAGCCACCTGACCTGTTTTCAGGGTGGCTCAAGTGATCCTTATCTCCACTAACGCCTGTGTTCTTTTCGCGGTCACGTGTTGAATTGCTATTTCCAAGGTAGGCAGCAAATCATCAGCCTGATCAACCTTGGCCGTCCAAGCGCGGCTTGCGGCGGCGACCAGCGTAAAATCGGGCGATGGTGAGAGTGAGACAAGCGGCATGGCGTTTGACTTTGCCGCATACTCGGCTTGAAAATAAGCGTCTCAACTTGTCGATCACGTTCCACCGTGACGAGCTCATCGAGAACCTGGTTGAAGGCCGGATTATTCCCAACTTGTTCCTCACGTTCATGGCGATATGCATCCTTCCGAATCTCACCTGTTTCGGAGGTCATCGACAGATGATCTATATTCCACTGTTTAAAGCTTCGATGGCCGCAGCCCTCCGGCTTGAAGCAGGCTCCGACGCGGTACTCCAAGGAGAAAGCGTTTGGCTACCCGATGTGCTGCAGCCCGCCGCTAATCCAGTTTCAATGATAGCGGCATCGCCGAAGCCGCTATCATTGTCAGGCGATCTGCTCGCCCCGACTTTTCAGAAAGATGGACTGGCGAAAACCCGCCTCGATTACCTCGATCCTGAATGGTACGCAGAAATCAGATCGGGTCACCACCAGTGACGCGATGCAGACGCCTAGGTCGGCGGAAGCAAGTCGCAAATTTCGGATTCGCAGATTCGAATTTGCCTATCTTCGGTCTAAATGGTATGTCCGTTGCGAAAAATTTGTAACCTTTGCGGGATATATCGAATGAGAGCGGCCATCATTTTTGACTGCTAATTCCTCTGCCTGGAGGGTTCTCAACGAAGGTTTTGGTGCGCGGCCCATGATCCCGATCCTGTTATCGCGCAAATTGGCGCGGTAAAGCTTGGGCTCGAAAACGACTACCCGCTGCTAGACATGTACAAGGCATATGTCCGTCCCATCGATCGCTTTGGAAAACAGTATCCACTTGATCCTTACTTTACTGAATTAACGGGAGTGACGGAAAGGGATATCGAGGAGAACGGTTTGGGACTTGCCGAGGCGCTTGATGGTGTAGACGCCTTCTCCGGCGGCGAAACCTTCTGGTCTTGGGGCAAAGACGAGCTAAATATGGTCGCGATAAGCTGCTACATAGCTGGTGTCACGCCGTCGATACCAGCGAAGCGATTTGACAACGCGGTAAAGCTTCTCCTCGCTGCAGGTATGCCCATTGAGGACCTAGCAAGAACTCCGAGCAACAAACTAGCAGACTACTACGGCGTAGAGCATCCGCCCTTCAAGGCACATGACGCTCCCGACGATGCGTTGTCAGTCGCATATACACTTCAGCACTTACTCCGCAATGGGAGCCTCCGGCCGCAGGACTTCAATCTCGTGCTCGTCGACGCTTAAGTGCGAGGCCCCCGGCATTTGAATTCGTAGATTGTAACGATTTCAATCGGTGACATTTTTCCGTAAAAGTGTTCCATCGTCTCCAGTAGTTCATGTCGGCTTACGCGACCGTCTTTTTCGACGTCGTTCTGGTCTAATTCGGCGAGTGATTTGTAGATTACACGGATAATTTGCAGGTTGGCGACCAACCGGGCGTTTTCATGTCTATTCGGAACGGCCACCTCGAATAGCGGAAGCATTACAGAGCTTGGATATCCGTTATCCTCAAGATGATCACCACGATGCGATAGTTCGCTTTTCGGTGAAATCAATCGTGTCCCCACGCCTTACGGGATCAAAGGAGACCTTTGGCACGCAAGTCGGCCGCGAAGGTGATGAGCGGCATCACGAGAGTTAGCGGCTTGTCCTTCAGCGGTTCGGCACCATAGGAAGCGTACCAGTTGGCGGCTCGCTCGCCTTTGGCATCGATGATCAGTAGAAGTCCCCCGCCTTCTCCTGCAAGTCGCAGGCAGCGGAGCGCTGCGGCGGCTAGGAGCCGGCCTCCCAGTCCCTGCCCGGCAACCGCGCGGTCGGTAGCCAGTCGCGCAAGCCTGAAGCCCGGCACATCATGGCGGGCAAGACCGCGTGTCATTGCATCTGGCACAGTCGCATGCTCGACTGCCGAAGGCGCGATCGTATAGAAACCAAGAATACGGCCGGGCACTGCGTCGTCGATAGCACAGAAGGTTTTCGAGGCATTTTGCTCATGGCTCTGTCGGGCAAAGCGGACCAGAAACTCATTCATCTGACCGTCGCCGCAATCGAAGGCTGCCCGACCGTGGGACTTGGCGATCGGTTCCTCATGCCATGCAGGTAAAGTCATAGGCTGTCAGGCAAACCGGCAATCGCGGCGCGAAGCTTGGCGTTGGGTTTGGGCGGATTTTCCAGAAGCTCAAGAATACGAAGATGATCGCGTTTTGACACTTTGATCGTCTCGGCTTCTTCGATGACAGCCTCTGCTTCTCGCAGGGCGGATTGCGTTACGAAATTCGTCAGATCGGTATTACGAAGTGCCGCAGCGCGCACGAGTTTAGCCTTGGCCGTGGCGGGAACCCTCAAACTCATACGCTCACTGTTCTCGTTCGCAATGCTCGGCATATCAGCCTCCATCTTTCGACGATATATAGGCGAAAGTCCCCTCGTCGTCAATGGCGTGCGCCTTCAAGGCGTACACGTCACCCACGCGCACTTCTATATCTTCTTAACTTGCCTCAGGGCGTGCAGAACATTGGGATCACCTGTCAGCTGTTCAGCGATTTGCAGACCATCACGCATGCCCTCAGGGGCAACTGGTGTTCGATCTCGCCAATTTACGCCCAATACGGACGCAAAGTCCGCGGATAGACCGAGCCTTGGATGCGACCAATTGATCGCTTCGCCGAGCGTAATCCAGTCCAGCCCTAGTCGATCGAAAATCACCAGATCGACGTAGAAATTTGCACCGGCAATCCCGCCTGCCTTTCCCGAGGACTCGGCGACATAGGCCTTGGTGAAGGCAAAGTTCGCTTGGAGTTGTGGGATGATGTCAAAGGTAGGTCGCACTGATGCCGCTTCACGAACGGCCTGCTCAGAGTTGATTCGACCATCTTGCAATCGGGCGAGTATGGATCGCAACTGGCCAGCTGAAGTATCCATTCCGGCCCGTCTGCCGCGCATGCGAAATCCGCAGGCCAGCACCATGCGCGCACCAGGATGTCCGACGGCGGCTTCATAGGGCGTCAGAACAAGATTAGTGCGAAATCGTACGTTTAGATGAAAAAACGATGCTCGAGCGATATTCGTTCTCAAATTCGGCGCTTATGGCGCAAATTTCCATCAAGTCTGACGTTCGGCGCGGAGCCGTAAAGTACGGAAAATATGCGCAATTTCGGCTAGCGTACGATTTCGCACTAATCTTGTTCTGGACCCAATACGGCCGTGACAGTCATGCGGCGAGCTCCGCCGCCGTGGTGACGACCGCGCAGCGTGCTGCGGCATATTCGATAGCCATACGGTGATGGTCGGCGGTGAAATCGGCGATCGCATCGGCAATGAGGAACGGCTGGATGTCGTGCGAGAAGGCCTCGATCGCGGTGACAAGGATGCCGACATGCGCGTAGACGCCGCAGATCACCAGCTGGTCGCGGCCGAGGTTTCGCATCCGCTCCAGCAAGTCCGACTGGTGGAAGGCGCTGTAGCGCCACTTGGTCAGCAGAGTATCCGACGCACGGGGCTTGAGTTCCTCCACGACCTCACGGTCAGCAGGGGCGGCACGCATTCCCGGACCCCAGATATCCTTCAGAAGGCCGCGCTGCTGTTCGGACATGTCGCCGGGCTGGGCGGTGAAAAACGCCGGCACATCCCGTTCGTCGCACCACAGCCTGATCTTCCGGCAGTTTTCGACCAGAGGCGTGCGGACAGACTCGGGAAAAGGCGCCAAGAAATATCGCTGCATGTCATGAACCAGCAACACGGCGCGACCGGCATCCAGCTGCCAGGGCGCAATGTTCACGGGCAGTCCGGTCCGATCGGGTACCCTCGGTTGCTACTAACACCACAAGCCAAATCGCCATGCTGTTCCATAATCCGCCATCTGTTTTTTAGCCAGCTCGTCCCCTTTCCAGTTTATATATACAATTATTTTCAATGGTTTAGCCTTGGCCATTTGCGATTCTGCGGGTACCGCCCCGCTAACTCGGATGAAGGTCAAAGGATCCGCGTCTGCGTCGAGGAATCTTGTCGCGCCCGGCATTAGCGCCCTATAAGGCGCTATGACCTCTGATTCAAAGATTTTTGTCGGCCTGAGACCGACGCGGAAGAAGCCGACTGAACATCGCCAAACAAGTGGTCCGAGATGCCAGTGGGACGGATGCGACAATCACGGCATGCATCGCGCTCCCGTGGGAGCGGATGCTGAGGGGCTATACCTGCTGTTTTGCCGTGCTCACGCAAAAGAGTACAGCGAGGGCTACAATTACGTGACGAAACTGTCGAACCCCGTTACGGCCCGATATCAAAGGGAAGCGGCAAGTGGCAGCCGTCCCAGCTGGGGCGTTAGGATCGATCACTCGCCTGAAACGCCCCTCCCCTCCTCAATTCGCTCCGGGACGGCGAAAACGATCAATGCAAGAAAAAGCGCTGCGCAAAGGCAAGCGGCGAAAGCGGTCGTTCGATCCCGTAAACTCAAGGTGCTGGAAGCGAAGGCATTCGAAACGCTCGGGCTTTCACCGAGCGCAACACCGGAGGAAATTAGAAGCCGTTACAAACAGAGGCTCAAGATGCACCATCCCGATGCAAATCATGGAGACCGCGCATCGGAAGACGCACTTCGAGCGAGCATCGATGCCCATAGGATCCTGAAACTCAATGGCTTTTGCTAGGTGCGAGAAGAACTGGAGCCGGACATGATGCTGACGGGGACTTTTGTAATCGTTGTCTCTAAGCCTGAACTTTTTCCAGAGCGCGCCGCTGCCGGGATTATTTTCAAGACTCGTTGTTAGCGACGCCAGTCCGTCGGCGCGACCAAAGCGCTCTCACCGCGTGCGACCTCGATCAAGTCGCTACCGCGGCTCAGATGGAGAAACTGATGGCGTGGGCGCCGAAGTCAGCCCCCACGCCATCGTATTCGTCAGTTCAGGAAATCCTGTACCGTCTGCATGAACTCGGATGGGTATTCGACGTTCGACAGGTGAACCGCCGGCAGAATAACCAACTTCGCCCCGGGCACTGCCGCCGCGATCAACTCGCTATGGCTGGTCGCCGTCACGGTGTCGTGCTCGCCGGCGATCACGAGGGTCGGCCGGTTGATTAGTGCCACGGTGCGGCGAAGATCGGCATCGCGAACCGCCGCAAACAAACCCGCCAGGCCCTGCCGGTCGATTGTCATCAGCATGGCGCGGAATTGCTCGATAGCGGGCCCATTAGCTGTCACCATGTCAGGCGGGAACCAGTTGTTGAGAAATACCTCGGTGGTCTCCGACATGTCAGGCGCCTGCTTCACCGAGACGATCCGCTCGTCGAAATAGCTTGCGGGTGAGAGGTACGACGAAGTGTTACTCAGGATCAGACGATCGATCCGCTCGGGCGCGTGAATTCCAAGCCACTGGCCGACGAAACCACCAAGCGACAGGCCAAGGAAGTGGACGCGCTGCAGATCGAGCGCATCAAGCAACTCGATGATATCGCGCCCAAGCCGGTCGAGTGAATAGGCACCGACGGGGACGCTCGATGCTCCATGGCCGCGAAAATCGTAGCGCAGAACGCGGAAATTTTTCGACAATTCGCCGACCTGACCGTCCCACATGTGCAGCGTGGTGGCAATCGAATTGGACAGCAGTAACACCGGCTTTGCGGCATCGCCGTCGAAGCGGTAGGCGATGCGGGTGCCGTCGCCGACAGTCACGAAATTCAGCTCACTCATGATGAAAATTCCTTCTGGAATGTTGAATGAGCCGAGAGTAGCTGCAGCCCACTTTTGATGATATTACAAAGATAGGACAAACTCTGTAATCAAAGCTGACATGGCTGAATTCACTTTGCACGACCTGCAATGTTTCGACGCGGTCGTTCGTACCGGCGGTTTTCAGCGGGCGGCCGACATGCTGCACCGCTCACATCCAGCGGTATTCGCAGCCGTCGCCAAGCTTGAGCGCCAGCTTGACATCGTCCTTCTTGATCGCAGCGGCTATCGTGTTCGCCCAACCGCGGCAGGGCTGTCGTTCCACCGCAGGGCGCAGGCGTTACTGCGCGAGCTGGATGGCCTGCGGGTGCATGCAGCCCAGCTCTCGATGGGCGAAGAAAGCGAAATCCACGTAGTGATCGGCGACCTCTGCCCGCGCCCGCAAGTGTTGGGTATGCTCGGCCGATTCTTCGGCCAATGTCCGGGCACGCGCCTGCATCTGCATTTCGAAGCCGTAGGTGGCCCGTGGGAGCGGCTCTTCGACGACGAGGCGGATCTTATCCTGCACTGGATCGACAAGGGCGATGCACGGGTCGAATGGGTCGATTTGTGTAAGGTGCCATTCATTCCCGTCGTAGCGCCGGGCTTTCTGCCGGATGGCATCAAGCCGCCGATCATGCTTAACCAGATGCAGGCGCTCACCCAATGTGTGATGCGGGACACCGCCCGCCATTCGCCGCAACGGGACTACTTCATGATTGAAGGCGCGCCGCAATGCCTGGTGGCAGACCAAGGCATGAAGAAGGAGATCATCCTGCAAGGTCTCGGCTGGGGCCACCTGCCCCGCTTTCTGATCGAGGAAGAGCTGGGCGATGGGCGCCTGCGATCGATTGCTGGCAGCCATATGCCGGGCCGCATCGACGAGTTGGTGGTGGCCCGCCGCCGCGACCGGCCGCAGGGGCCGATCGCCAACCGCTTGTGGGATCATATCAAGCAGGAGGCTCCGGCACTGCGCCGCGCGTTGGAGCTCTCGGGAACGTGACACTGAGAGGCTAATCCGTTTTTCGGGAAAGATCTTGTTCAACCTCAAGCGCCTCATGGACCGGCCAGCCAGAGGAAACGCAAGCAGGAAGAAGCATTCTCTCACTTGGAAAGTCTAAGCGCACCGATGAAGGCTGATGTCGATGACGCTTATTTCGACAAGCTCAAACTTGACTATTCTCGAAAGCTTCACAGGTCTGGTTGAGTGAGCGCCGGCGATCTGGGGCGAAAGAATCCTCGCGAAAAAACACTTGTCCTTGTCGAAAACGAATCTCCTCGTGCGTCTATAGAGGCGAGGGCGCGAAATATCACGATGCGCACTCGCTCGCGTCAGACAGCAGACGCGAAAACGCCGAAAGGCGGATCGGATCGCAGGCGGTCGGAATGGATCAAAGGAGCAAGCACATGGATACGAGTGAGTTGAGATCAGCGAAGGAACTGGCGGAGCAACGCGCGAGCAGATTCCCGAATGAATCCCCGGATTACGCCTCGGCAAGGACGGCCCTACTGGCGGAGGAGATCGAAGTCCGACGACATCTCACGAGGCTTGCGGAGCAACGCCGCCGTCTGCCTCCAGGCCCCGTGGTCCAAAAGAACTATCGCTTCAAAGACGAGAACGGCGACGAGGTCGGTCTCGCGGACATGTTCGGTCACCACGATACGCTGGTGACGTATTTCTGGATGTTCGGCCCGCAGCGCGAACGGCCCTGCCCCATGTGCACGAACTTCCTTGGCGGAGCGAACGGCAACGGGGCCGACCTCAAGCAGCGGGTTACCTTCAAGATCATCGGTCGCAGCCCGGTGGCACGGCAACGCGCCTTCGCCATCGAACGCGGCTGGCGCAATCTGGACTTCGTCCAGACCATCGGCGACGACTACGCCCGTGACCTAGGCCTGCTGAATGACAACGGATCTGAAAATCCAGGGTTCACCGTTTACCAGAAGGATGGGAAGGATGTCCGCGTCTTTTACAATGGCGAGATGCCGACCGCAGCGGCGGACCCGGGACAGGATCCAAGGGGGGCGGTAGACATCGCGCCACTCTGGAACATTCTTGACATGACGCCTGCTGGGCGCGGTGCGGACTGGTACCCGAAGCTCAATTACTGAGCACGATCATTGTAGTCGTCGGTCTCGACGCAATAAGTCAGAGTCATGCGCAGCGACAGCGGCACCAACTCCTTTAACCTTGGCGAGCTGCATACCGGTCCAGAAGGCGAGGTCTCAGCGAGGCTGGGCAGGAGATCCGGCCTGACAGACTTGGCTCCTCCAGCATCCGAGACCCGTCTCGTTGCAACTAATGACCGAGTCATAGCGAACAACAACAATAATTTAAACGACCGAAGTAATTTTAGCGGCCGAGCATCGTGCTCAACGCAACGACAACGCAGCCGTTTCCCGCGCTCGGCAACAGCATGAGACGCCGACCGTTGGGATCCTCGATCAGTGGAAGGCCGGCGAGATTGGCAATAGCCTTGCCTTTGCCGAGGAGACTTGCTTGAAGCGCACCGCAACTGCGGGCAGGCGGCACGATCTGCACGCCGAGGCCATCGCATTTTCCTCGCAAGCACCTTCCTACAGATCTGTGAAAATACATGGCTTTCCCGCAGAGAATATACAGTTCGAAAATCAGAGATATCCTCCGAGAGCATCATCCTGCGAGCCAGATACCAAGGGCGAGGCTTTCTCCCCGCCGGGGCAAAACGAAGCGCGCTTGACTCAATCGCAAATGAGAACATAATGAGAACATATTGCGAGAGCAAACACCGATCTTGCAATTTCACATCGACAATCCGCAGGTGGAAGCCGCCGTCACAGGGGCAGGAAGACGTATTGCCTGATGACAGCCATAGCCGCTCAGAAAGACGAACCGCAACACGACCAGGTCAGCGCCGTACTCGACCTGTTCGAAGGCAACGCTAACGCCACGATCGGCGCATTGCTCGCCGAGCTTCAATTCATCCGTGGTCAGTTGGCCCTCAGTGAGGCCGGAATGAGCGTTGGCTTCACCCGCGGCTGGGTTCCGAAATTTGATAGCGAAGGAGATCGCGATGTTTGAATATTCGAGAGAACCGCGGCCGAGAGATGGTGTTCTCAGCATCTCTCATGATGATGCTCAGGCCTTATATGAATTCGTCAGCCATTTGGACCGGCATGCCTTCGACACTTTCAAGGACGATATGCCCGGTTTTCGCGGCAAGTCGCTGGACATGCGTCGCCATCTCGACAGCATGCGCGAGCTGCTGTCAAACGTGATGGATTATCCGACGTTGGACGAGGAGCTTTGCTGGGACGACCCGAAACCACTTTCGACGGATGAGGTTCATCATCTGTTGCTGACGGAGCTCGGTAACCGATCTCACATCCGGTTTCTTCAGACTACGGTTTATTGGAACGACGAACACAGATGCTTCGGCATGCTCGAGCTTGCGGTCGACGACGAAGCCGGCGAGACCTGCGGCCTCTTCCAGGTCGAAGATCTTGCCGGTCAGCAGATCGATTGCGGGCCTGGCTGGTCACAATCCGGCGCCGATCTCGATGAGACCATCCGCATCTTCATCAATGCCTTTCCGCTGCAGCAATTGGAGGCGCGGAACGAGGACTGCATTCATGAAATGCTCGCTGCAAAAGTCGCCTGATTATGGAATGTGAAGCGGCAGGCGTCCTTTAGGCACTTGTGATATTCGATTGCCAAAGGTGGCAAATCAGTCCACCTTCGAAGCATGTTCGACATCGCCCGCCCCTTCGTGACCGATAATGATCCTGATAGGCACATCCGCTGCCAGGACGCACTCCAGGGAGCTTTTCGAGATTTGGTTGGCGCTGCGACCGAGGCCGGATGGACAGAACGCGAGATCTTGTTGGCGATCGCTGACCTAGCAGATAATCAGCTTCTTTCACTCGACACCAATGAAAACACTGAGGTCCTGATCGCGCTATTGAAGCGAATGACTTAGAACGCCTGTCAGACCAGCATGGCCCATTTCTCCGCGCATTGAAGCCCTCGAATATCTTCATCTTGAAGATCGTTTCTTGCGCCCCTAAATCACCTCCACTCCACGGCATGAAAGGAGGCACATGATGGCACTTAAGTTGTTTGACCGTCCCCTTTACGCGCAACGAAAATACTTCGTCCAGGAAATTATCAGTCTAGACATAAGCGCTGTTTGCCTCGCACGTTCACCACGCGCGTTGTGCCGTTTCGAAGATCACCGCTGTGACAGAGATGGCAAGAGGCCATTCTCAAGCTTTTCTTTATCTTCCGAATCCAAATGTTCGGCCCTATGGTAAGACCAGGAGCGAGATGTACGGAATAGCCAATGATCGTCGCGCAGATTTCCGATATTCACGCTGCACCGGATAACGACAACCTGCTGCGGCTCAACCGCGCATTGTCGTGGCTTTCGGTACTTGAGGTGGATGCGCTCGTCGTGTCGGGAGACCTGATTGATGATGACTGGGCCGACGGTTACGCTGCGATAGCGGCCTGTCTTGGAATCTTGAAATGTCCAGTAATGTTGGTGCCGGGCAACTCCGACAATCGGCGATTGATGCGAACCGCTTTCGCGACACGTTATGGAGCCGTTGACGACTGCGATGCCATGCATTTTCGTGCGCAGATCGGAGGGCTGCGGTTGGTGGGAATTGACACCTGTCTACCCGGTGCTTCGGCGGGCGACGTTGTCCAGCATCTTGCTTGGCTGGAACGGATACTGGAGGAGCCAGCCTCACATCCCACGCTTCTCTTCTCGCATCACCACTTCGTGCCAAGCGGAATTGCGCCGATGGATGCGGTGATCGCACAGGGTAAAGCAGAGCTTGGTGACTTGCTGACGCGGCGTTCCCTTGCCCCGCTTGCGATATCCTCCGGCCATGTCCATCGGCCAATGAGTGCCATGTTGGCGGGCATCCCCGCACATATCTGTGGCTCTATCTGCCCAGCCAACCCGCTGTGGTTCGGGGGGAAGAACATTCCTGTTGTGAACGAGCCGCCGATGATCATGGTTCATCGTCTCACTGGCGATGGACTGGTCAGCAGTCACGTCGCCGTCTGAACGGCAGTAATCTGGGCTTAGAAACCGGACTGTTGGGTTCCCACCCCATATCAGAATATCCAGCTCGGTGCTGCAATGACCGGTTTGGGCCGACGGCAGACTTCAGCCGCGTGTTCGCTCCGAGTAATTCCACGGCATTAGCTCGTCGACCCGGCTCTGCTTATGGCCATTGACGATGGTGGTGAGTGTGGCGGTCAGGTATGCTAACGGGCACCAAGATATGATCGATAGCGGGAATAATCTGCCATTGCCTCCGGTGCGAGATCAAGAAGCGCCTGCGAGCCAGGACGTCCAAGAAGATGGATGAAAATCGGCCTAGGCTTATCGATTTCCGTAACTTCCAGATAGGCGGACTCGAGCGGCCGCTTAGTTAGCCAGGTCGGATCGCGCCCGAAGGTAATCTTAACTTTGGCGCGATCAAGCCGATATTCGCTGGGCAGCGGACCGTTGCAACTCGTCTCGACAATCGATGTCGAATCCAGGAGAACTGCTGTCGTCGTCCGCAGAACGCTGCAGATTGCCGCAACTGCGGCAAAGATCAAAGCCCAGACGGCCCAAACGACCAAGCGCCGTCGTGTCAAAAATGGCGGACGATCGATCATCTCTACGACCGGACCGTGTCGAGAAGGTCTACGAACGAAGGCTGAGAAGCTTGCAACCATCCCGACCTGTGCCAGGAAGATTGTCGCGAATATCGCCCCGGTTCGCTGGCTGCAGTCGAAGCTTGAGAAAAGGCCGCTGTCTAGGATAACCATCATATCCGCCCCGCTTTGCGTGGTACCTTAGCGCACCTTGCCGAACGAACCCTTACGTCGAAAGTTCGCGGTGCTCAAAAAGCGAAGCGAGTTGCGGATCTTGACCCGCAGGTGCAATGCGACACCGGCGTTGGTCTCTAAAGCAAAGAAGAAATCCGCATGGACGAGCGGTCATCGCTCACTGAAAATTCCGAGACTTCACCTTCAACCTATCGATATGCCGATCCGGCTCGTAAATCTCGCGCGCCTTCATGACAGCCCGCTCGCGTGAATCTGGCGTGCCCGGCGTCCCATGCGCGAACTCATCGCCGCGGCCGGTCGGCAACTTGAACGTCTCGTCGCGATCGGCAAGACCGGAGAGATCGCCGGTCAAGTCGAACAGTTGCTGGGCGACGAGATGCACGACCTCCCCTTCCCGCTGAATGCGGCCGTTGATCGCCATCAAGCTGGAGCCGAGGACGACCTGCCTGCGGCGTTCGAACAGCGTTGGCCAGACGACGACATTGGCCGGTCCCGTCTCGTCCTCGATGGTCAGGAACATGACACCCTTGGCGGAACCCGGCTTCTGGCGCACGAGCACAAGGCCCGCCGTCATCAGCCAACGGCCATCGCGGGCTGACATCGCCTCCTCGCAGGTGACGATGTTGCGGGCGGTCAGATCCCTGCGCAGGAAGGCAATCGGATGCTGGCGCAGCGTGAGGCCGGTATGGCTGTAATCCTGAATGACGTTGTGGCCCTCCGTCATCCGAACAAAGGTCTTAAATCCTGGGACGATCCCTATGACTGGGTCGTGATGCGGCTGTCCGAACCCGTGACGGAGTTCGAACCATATCGCTTGCCTTCAAAACCCGTTTCCGTCGGCGATAAGATCATAAGCGCCTCCATCCGTCAGGCGCACTTCCTCCCGGACGATTGGAACGAGCGTGTTCTTGGCGACTGCCGTGTCCGATCCGTCGAAAATATCGAGAAAATCCCGGCAAGCGGTCTTCGTACAGACTGTTCCTTCGACGTCGGCGCGTCAGGCAGCCCGATACTGAGAGAGGGGCCTGATGGCCTGGAGGCCATCGGCATCACCACATCAGGCACAGGCTCATGCCGGAAGTTCGATCGCAGGCGTTGCTATAATCTTGCCGTTGGGCTGGAACCCGAACTGATCAACGCTGTGCACAAGCTTGCCGGAGAGGAAAGCCAGCGCTGAAACCCTTTCGGCCCTTGAACCGGTCTAAGGGCTCAATGGGATGTCCGACGACACTGCGAAGGGCATGCAATCTCGTCGGACGCTGCAACAGCCGGCTCGCGGGTGGCATCCGGGCCGGTATTGGAAACAATAGCGGCTACCTTAGGTTTAGTTAACCTGCCCATATGGATGGCCACGTCCTTTCGGACGGCAGAGTGCCGGCTGACGCGGCAATCATGAGCAAGCTTTGATGCTTGACGCGGCGGCCCAGGACTCAGCGGACATTGTACCTTGTCGATCCATTTTATCTAACGTGGAAAGCGCGAGAGTTCGGGCTCCGCACAAAATTCATTGAACTCGCTGGAGAGATCAACAGCGGTATGGCGGCATTGGTCGATCGCCGATCTGTGGCTTTAGATCAACGCATTAATAAAGGGGTGGCTGGATCTCGTACGTAAGCGATGAGGTGACACCGTTACTTCTGGAAGTTCCAGGGCATCAGCGCGTCGATCTCGCTCGATGGCCAACCTGCGGCGATACGCTCAAGCGTCTGTGTCAGCCAGGCCAGCGGGTCGACTTCGTTGATCTTGGCGGACTGGATGAGCGTGGAGAGCGTGGCCCAAGTCCTTCCGCCGCCGGCATTTCCGGCAAATAGGCTATTCTTGCGAACAATTGCCTGAGGCCTAATTGCACGCTCAACAATGTTGGAGTCTATCTCGATGCGCCCGTCATGGAGGAACTGTTCGAAGGCTTCCCGCCGATTAAGGGCATAGCGAATTGCTTCGGCGAGCTTTGATTTTCCAGAGATGCGGGGCAGCGTGTCCTGCCAGAGTTTGTAGAGATCGGCAACGACCGCAGCGGAGGCCTCCTGGCGGGCGGCAACGCGAACATCGGGGCTTTGTCCACGCACCTTTTCCTCGACCGACCAAAGCGCGCCCATCTTTTCGATTGTCGCCGTTGCCACCTTGGAGCTGTCGTTTGCATGCAGCTCGTAAAACCGACGCCGACTATGCGCCCAGCATCCCGCCAAAAGAGCGCCGTCGTTTCCACGGTCAGGTCGGGCAACACGATTATAGGCAGTGTATCCATCGATCTGCAGGATACCGCGATAGCCTTCGAGATGACGCGCGACACAATCGCCGGATCGACTGTCTTCAAAGCGATAGGCCACCATCGGCGGACCGCTCCCGCCGAACGGTCGATCGTCTCGTGCGTAGGCCCAAAGATACGCTGTCATTGCCGACCCGGATCCGGGCACAAGCGTCGGCAATGTCGTCTCGTCGGCGAATATTCGCTCGCCTCTTTTGATCTGGCTGAAGGTGTAGTCCGCGAGGATCTCGAGTTCGAAGCCGAGTTTCCCCATCCACCGCGCCATGATACCGCGGTCGACGTCGACATGGTCGCGCAGGAAGATCGCCTCCTGTCGATAGAGCGGCAACCCGTCTCCATATTTGGAGACCGCGATATAGGCGAGCAACGCTTCCGTTGGAATGCCGCTTTCAACGATATGCGCCGGGGCCGATGCCTGGATGACACCGTCTTCGTTCTTGAAAGCATACTTCGGGCGATGCGTGACGATCACCCGGAACTTTGGCGGAATGACATCAAGCCGTTCGGAGGTATCTTCACCGATCAGAACCTTCAGCTTGCCCGCATGCTCGGGAAGCTCGTCCGGCTCAATGACTACATGCACCCGCTCCAGGTGCGCAGGAAAGCCCTTGCGCGGACGCGGCGCACGCTTTGCCGCGGCTGGATTGCGGCCCTTGGCAACCAGTGCTTCGATCGCGGCGATGCCAGTGTCGATTTCTTCGAAGACAAACGCGCCCTGTTCGTCCAGGTCTACCTCGATGGTCTTGCCCTGCTTTTCCGAGCGGCGGCCATACCTGTATCGATTGAAGGCTTTGAGGATCAGCTTCAACTTGGCGATCTGTTCGTCCGCGTCCGCATTGCGGGCCTTCAAGTCAGCGACTTCGTCTTCCAGAACATCGGCGCGCGCAGCCTTTGCTGCCATCGCCATGACCATGGCTTTCAGCGCATCAACGTCATCAGGGAGTTCGAGATCGGCTGGTGTCATGCCCTTATGTAGAGCATATTTCGGCGAGATTTGCCCTCGGTTTCAGCCGCCTGATTCACTCTGCCGCAGGGCTTTACCCAACAAATTCCGGCCGCTTTACTGCAACCGTGCGCACGCGCTTCCAGTCCATTCCATCGACCAGCGCCATCAGTTGGGCGTGATTGAGCTGCACGCGGGACGGCCCGATTTTCGGCCAGACGAACTGATTTTTTTCCAGCCGCTTCGAATACAGGCAGACGCCTGAACCACCCCACCAGGCGATCTTGATTCTGTCCGCTCTTTTGGCGCGGAAAACGTAGAGCGAGCCATTGAAGGGATCACTTCCAGCATCACGCACCAGCGCCAAAAGCCTATCCGGGCCTTTGCGGAAGTCAACGGGATGACTGGCCAGGAAGACCTTCGCACCAGCCGGGATCATGCAGAGCGTACCGCGCGGATCAGCCCGACGAGATGTGGCTCGTCGATCCCGACATTCACGCGGATTACAGCGTCGCCGATCATGATGTCCGCGGTGGGGCTTTCGCCCCGAGCCGTATCGACAACAGCTTCGGCTTTCAGACGAGCATTGCGCCGCCATGTGAACAACTGCGATGGGTCGATCCCTATGCGCCTTGCCACCGCCGAAACGCTCGCACCTGGCTCCATGCTTTCGGCTACCGCCTGGGCCTTGAACTCATCTGACCAGCGCCGAACCTCTCGCGGCGCGCCCTCAAGACGACCCGCAACGGCTTCGATCATATGGAACGTTCTACGTTCCGACATAGGTGCCGACATAGCAATTCATACCAAGCTCATTCCCTGAGTTCACATGAATAAGCGCGATGCCTTGCTATCGCCAGACGGGGTCAATGCACCGCTTACAGAACGTCAAGGACGAAGCCATCCTGATCGACGGCGCGCCAAAGCCAGTGTTTCTTGCCGGCGATCGTGATGACAAGGCGAGTGGCGCGGGGGAGTTTCACCCCCACGCTCTCTCAGAACCGGACGTGATACTCTCGCATCATCCGGCTCCCATTGTTCGGCCGTATCCATGAAGCAGAGGCCAATGGGCGAACAGCCGAGGTTGGCGCTGCGCGATGCGCAAAAGCCAATGTCGGGATCGCCGCTTGTGCCTACGCAAGGACTTGTACTTTCCCGAAGCCCATCGAGCCAAGTATCGTTCGATGCTCCAGAGCGTAGGTTGGAGAGCTGAAGGACAGAACCGACCATAGTAATTGATCCAGCCGCGGATGTACGAGTTGAACATCCGTGCCAGATCATCGAGGGCCTTGTCACTGCGAAGGTGCAAGGACCAACTACGGATAGTGCCCCGTATCGCCTTGAGCGCCGTCGGACTGGCCGCAGGACCGAATGAAACACCCATGCCCCCGGCCTTCTTGCTCACAAGTCTCGGCCGGAAAGTATAGCCGAGAAAGTCGAACTTGTAGACCGGGTGAGTACCTCGCCGACTTTCATCCCTGCAGTAGACGATTTTAGTCTTCTCAGGATGAGCGTCAGCCCGCAGTCAGTAAAACGCGCGTCCAGAGCTTTCTGAAGCGCCATCGCCTGGTCCTCGCTCCGACAATGACAGATCGCGTCGTCAGCATAACGCTCAAACGGAATGTCCGGGAAATTCCGACACATCCACATGTCAAACGCATAGTGAAGAAAGAGGTTTGCCAAGAGGGGGCTGATTACCCCGCCCTGTGGCGTTCCTCGTTCTCTGGCGACGAGAGTTCCGTCCGGCATCTGCACTGGCGCTTTCAGCCATCGTTCGATGTATAAAAGCACCCACGGGCAATCGGTGTGCTTGCGCACAGCCCGCATCAGCAGGTCCGGTTCAATGCTATCAAAGAAGGCCTTGATATCGAGATCAAGAACCCAGTTGTAACGCCAGCATCGCTGCCGTGCCACGCTGATCGCATCGAGCGCCGATTTGCCGGGCCGATATCCATAGGAATCCGGATGGAATTTGGGCTCCACCGTTGGTTCCAGATGGCGTTTGACTACCATCCGCGCAATGCGATCGGCGACCGTTGGTATGCCCAGCGGACGCGTCTTCCCATCGCTCTTGGGTATGTCGACCCGCCGCACCGGCGGCGGAAAGTAGCTGCCCGACGCCAGCCGATTCCAGAGCTTGTACAGGTTGTTCGTAAGATCAGCCTCAAAGTCCAAAATCGTCTGGCCGTCAATACCAGCCGCTCCTTGGTTGGCTCTAACCCTCTTATATGCTTCCCACACCTCCCTTTTCGGAATCGCATACGGCTTTGCTCTATCCACGAGGATCCTCCCGTCGCCGGTTGTCCTCGCTCCAGAGCTGAACAATGCAACCCCTTCGCTCCAGCCCCATTACAGGACCTTCAGCACTACTACGGGCTGCTCCGCCCCTGTGCTCCGCTTCGGTAATCTCACCCTCGCAGGGACCGCCTGCTTGGGTTTCTCCCTTAACATCGGAGCGACAGGTTCCCGCGTTCCACACGAAAGCCTGGTGAAGAGTCACGCCGCCTTCATGCCGGATGCCGCCTGGGCAGAAATCAGGTCGCCCCCCAGACTCGTCCCGGGCTAACGAATTCCTCCCGGTTTCGACATCATCTTGCACTTTTCGACACGTCATCAGCGGTTCGCTTGCACTCGTCTCTCTGAACCTTACCTGACGGACTAAAGTCCGCCTTTTCTGCAACGCTCACCACCACGGCTCTTTACCGTCGCAGCTTGCAGTGGTTTGAAACCTACCCCTGACGGTCGGTTTCGAGGGACCTACCCTCATCTTCCGTGCGGCTCGGCTCCCACATTGCTGCGGGCGCCTCGCGGCACACCCTCATCGAGGTGCCATTTGTGGGGGCGGTTCCGGCTGGGGGCGAAATGACACTTTAAGCGTCTTGGACCATTCCTAGTGCCCTTCATCCAAAGCCCG
>NZ_JBNDIC010000032.1:0-77022 GCF_056755475.1 Rhizobium sp. KNZ2-6A
CGCGCGACACGCTATCACTGGCAGTCAGACACCCAATAACAGCGTGGCTCGGTGTCCCGATACTATGATATGGCAGTTATCGGCGCATACGAGATGCGCTATATCGCTAGATGATGGTAAGCTAATTCAGCTATCGCAAACGCATAATGCAGCCGGCCAACGCTTGATCGAGTGCAGCGCAGCAATCGAATTATGCAACCATTGCGTCGACGCAACGGCTGATTGGTATTGAATGGTAATATCAAGGGGAATGCGCGGGGCCACAGAGCCATTGTTAGTGTCCAAAGCGGCGAGATCTCGCTGTTGCAATTATGGCGATCAAACTGTAGCTATTACTCGCATGGATACTCTTGGTTTTTGATAGTCTTGTGGGGTATGCAATTCATGGCACGCCCCTACCACACAAATGAAACGGGACCTAAAATGGGATTCAGTGAGGCTGTTCGGACGGTTCTGAAACAAAAATATGTTACATTTTCCGGCAGAGCCGCTCGTTCGGAATTCTGGTGGTTTCAGCTCTTCGTCACATTGCTGTTCCTGGTGTATGGATTGATCGGCGGCTTTTTGGCCGGATTTCTTTCAGATAACCAGAATGGACCTCCCGCGCTGACAATTCTTGTCATGATTATCGGTGGGATAATCGGGTTTGCTCTGCTGTTGCCGATGATCTCGCTTCAGGTCCGTCGCTTCCATGATCGCAATATATCCGGCTGGTGGTATCTTGGGCTGGCTGTTTTGGGTTTCATTCCTTATGTCGGCTTCATTACCGGGATCGCGATTTTCGTCATCAACGTCCTGCCCGGCACCGAGGGGCCAAACAAGTTCGGAGCGGATCCCCTTCGCCCGGAGGCGAGAGCGGCGGTGTTTGCCTGATGCCATGGCTATCCGCAGCCTCGGGCTAGTGGCGGCCTTGTTTCTGGCCGCCACGGCTCAGTTTCAGCCGGCGCAGGCCCAAGATAATGTACAACTCGCCGGCCGCGCCGGTGAGGAATATGCCGCGCAATGTTTGCTGAACGGTTTGCATTGCAAACTGACCTACAGCGACTCATCTGACGCCGCCAAACCGGCTTCGAGCACGACGGCATCGCAAAGAGGGCCGCTCTATATCCCTCAGGAGCCGATCATGTCCGGCCCCCTCTCTGTTGTTGTCGTGCTCGTCGCTCTCGTTGCTGCGATCGGCCTGTGGATGCGCTTCGGAAACGGCGGCATATTGCTGTCGCAAGCGCCCCGCGAACTCAAGCAGCGTCAGGGAGAAGCGCCGGAAAGCTGGCGAACCTCCATCGGCGATACCGAGGAGCGCCCAAGCGATTTCCTCCAAAGGATCGCCGCCATGGCGGATCGAAAACAGGCGCTCGTCCTGTTGCTCAGGCATTGCCTTCTCCATGCAGCGGATGTGACGGGAACCCGCCTTTTTCGCTCGGACACAGAACGAGCGGTCCTTGCGCGCCTGCCCGAAAACATGCCCGATCGTGATCATCTGGAAAATCTGCTGACCGAGACCGAACTCGTCCACTACGGTGGCCGTGTTCTGGCGGAGGGTCATTTCGCCGCCCTTCTGGCAACGGCACGCGGCCTTCTTTCGGGCGGTAAATTGCGCAATGCGTAAATTTGGCCCGATCCTGTTTCTGGTGTTATTGCTTGGCCTTGCCATGCTGGCGGTTTTCGGCTTGTCGCGAGAAACCGACTATGATCGCTCGCCCCTCGGCAGCAAGGGACTGCAGGTGTGGCTGCAGGCCAAGGGAATTCCGGTCGTTCGAGCCGATGCGCATACGACGCGGGCAAGTTCCGAATTCTCCTTGCGCATCGTGCCCTTGCCGATCGTCCAGACGGACGCGGCCACGACACAGGAAGGCGGGAAAAAAGAAGCGGGAAATCTGGCGCCCTGGATCTACGAAGCAAGGCTCTACGAGCTTCCGACGATGATCATCTTGCCGAAATGGCGTGGCAGCGTGCTGGACGATGAGGTCGCGCGCGAATCGGCGCTGGTGCCTTTTCCCGACATCAACAGCGAACTGAACAGAGCCGACCTTTCAAATCTGTATGTCAAGCGGCTTGGCCCCGAGTTCGAGGAAGTACCGCAAACCCTGGAGCCGGGGCAAACACAAAAGATCAAACTGTATCGCGCCCAGGTCTTCGACCGCTCCACCATCCCGGATCAATGCGAGGAGATTGCCGGCATCAATGCCGGCGCGCTAGTCCTACAATGCGAGGACGATTACCTCGTCTATGTTCTGTCTGATCCGGATCTCATGAACAATCATGGGCTGGCGCTCGGCGACAACGCCGCCTTCGCCCTCTCCTTGATCATGGAGTTGCGCGGTACGGACGTAACGAAGCCGGTCTATCTAGACACCAGCGGCAAACTGCTCGACAGCGAGAAGCCCGTGGACGAGGGGCGTACCTATGAGCGTTCCACGAGCGATCTGGCGCGCTTCTTTGCCTATCCGTTGTCGGTCATCTGGGGAGCGATCCTGCTTGTTGCTGCCCTATGCTTCTGGCGCGGAGCCTATCGCTTCGGCCCGGCTCTGAGCGAGGCTACAGGCAATATCGAAATTTCGAAGACAGCAGCAATCGAAGCCACGGCGCGCTTGTTGCGTCTATCGGGCAATGACGGGCGGATGGCTGCCCAATTCGTGCAACATCTGCTTGCCGACAAGGCTGCGTTGCTCTTCGGGCCGGGATCAGCAAACCGGGCCGGCATCGACCGGATGTTTCGGCGACTGGCCCTTCGGGATCAGGCATCGGCTGAAGCTCTGCAATCGACAGCCAAGGCGCTTGTCGAACGCGGCGATGTCATGACGCGCTCGGATCTGCATCGCAATCTCGAAACATTCAGGAAATTACTGGGGAGCATTGAGTTTGGATCTAGGTGAATTTCGCAATCTCGTCGCCACGGTTCGTGGCGAAATTTCAAAGGCGGTACAAGGCCAGGATGCGCTGATCGATCTCGTCCTGATCTCGATTTTTGCGCGCGGCCACTGCCTGGTCGAAGGCCCTCCCGGCACCGCCAAAACCTTGCTCGCCCGCTCGGTCTCCGCCGTGATGGATCTCGAATACCGGCGTATTCAATTCACGCCCGACCTGATGCCGGGCGACGTGCTGGGCATTAATCTCTTCAATTTCCAGACCAATCAATTCCATTTGACCAAAGGTCCGGTCTTCACGGACATCCTGCTCGCCGACGAGATCAATCGCGCACCGCCGAAGACGCAATCGGCTCTGCTGCAGGCCATGAACGAACGGATCGTAACCATCGACGGCACTGACTATTCCCTGGGGCCGGATTTCTTCGTGCTTGCCACGCAGAACCCCATCGAGCAGCAGGGCACGTATCCCTTGCCCGAGGCGCAGCTCGACCGCTTCCTCTTCAAACTCGTCGTCGATTTTCCGGACCGCAATACAGAAATCGCCATTCTGGCGAAACATGCGGGCCAGGCGCTCAACACGGACGTGCGCAATGCCGGCATCCAGCCGCTTGTTTCGAGCGCCATTCTCGCCGACGGACGCAGGCTGATCGACGGCATCCATCTTGACAGCACCATCCTGACCTATGTGGTCGATCTCGTGCGCGCCACGCGCTCCGATCCTGATATTCTTCACGGCGCCTCGACACGTGCAGCCGACGCTCTTGCATCGGCGGTTCGCGTGCGGGCCGCTTTCGAGAGCCGGGACTACGGCCTGCCCGACGATGTGCAGGCCTTGCTCGTGCCGACCCTGCGCCACCGTATCGTTCTTTCCCCGGCGGCGGAAATCGACGGCCGTACGGCGGACCACGTGCTTCGCAACATCAAGAACCGCGTGGATGCACCCCGGTAAATGCGGCCATCATCCTACCTGATCGCCCTGGTACTCCTTTTGACTGCGGTAACGGTCGTTGCCAGCGTGTGGTGGCCGGATGCGAGTTTCGTGCTTTTGTGCCTATGGGTGGCGCTCGCCGCGATAACGGTCTGCGATCTCATGCTGTCGGTGCTTTCCAGCCTGATGAACATCGAATTCGACCTGCCGCCGCAGGGTTTCGTCGGCCACCCCGCGAAATTTTCGATCGACATATCGCCGCGAAGAGGGGCGCTGCCTGCCGAGATCGAGACGCGCCTCGATCTCGCGCCCGAACTCGTCGCCAGCGACGGCAAGCTGTCGCGCGCTTCGGCGGGGGACGGCGGCGGATACATCAAGGCCTCCATGAGCCTTCATTTGACACGGCGCGGACAATATGCGGTGAACAATCTCTGGCTCAAGTGGCCGTCTCGATTGAAGCTGCTCGAGATCATCGTGCGCGTGCCGGTCAAACGAGACATCACCGTGCTGCCGGATATATCGCCCGTTCTGTCGGGGGCGATCAAGACGCAGATACTGCCGCTCGAGGCAGGTCAGAAAGATCTGCGGCTGCGCGGCGAAGGATCGGAGTTCCATCAGCTGCGCGAATTCGCAACGGGCATGGACCCGCGCAGCATGGATTGGAAGCGTTCCGCCCGCATGCGCAATCTCGTCGTGCGCGAAATGCGGGCCGAGCGAAACCATCAGATCATTTTATGCGTTGATTCCGGCAGGCTGATGGCCGAACAGCTCGCGGGGCTTCCCAAGCTCGATCGCGCCATCAATGCGGCTCTTGCGATGTGCTGGGCAGCCGGGCTGGCCGGAGATCTAGTCGGCTTTTACGGCTTCGACAGCCGCCCGCGTCTGTTCGTGCCCGCCTTACCCGGGCGCTCCGCCTTTCCGCGGCTGCAGACCGTCTGCGCGAAGCTGCGCTATGAAACCCAGGAAACCAACCATACGCTCGGGCTGATGCATCTGTCCGGTCGGCTGAAACGACGTTCGCTGATCGTGATATTCTCCGACTTCGTCGACAGCATCACGGCGGAGCTGATGATCGAGAATATTCAGGTCCTCGCGCGGCACCATTTCATCGTCTACGTCGCGCTCCGTGATCCTGCGATCACGAAGTTCGCCGAGCCCGAGGAGATGACGCTCGAGACCGTCGCCCGTTCGGTCGCGGCGCGCCAGATCCTGCAGGAAAGGCGCACCGTGCTGGAGAAATTGGCGCGTCTCGGCGTGCTCTGCCTCGACAGTACGCCGGAGACCCTTACCTCGGACCTCGTTGCCCGCTATATCGAAATCAAATCCCGCGAGATGATATGACTGATATCGGCATCGATGACAGGATCGACATGGGTGCGAAGCCGGACACGGCGGCGGTGCAGACCGACATGCTGCGCTCGGCGCGGTTTCGGATGGAGCGGGAAAGTCACTGGCGTCAGCTTGACCGGTTGGTCACGCGGGCGGAGAAAGGCGGCGCATCGGCCCTGAGCTACGACGAGATTCGCGATCTCGCCGCGGGATACAGGCAGGCGATGAATTCGCTGAGCGTGGCGCGCGATATTTCTCTCGACCGCGCATTGATTGCCTATCTCGAAAGCCTGTGCGCCCGCGCCTATCTGGTGGTCTATGCGCCGCAGGAGAGCCTCGGCGGTCTGACTGCTCGCCTGTTGATCCGCGGAATCCCGCAGGCGGTACGCCGATCGGCACTGCCTCTATTCATCGGCTTCTTGGCGCTTATTTTGGGGGCTGCGGCCGGATACAGGCTTTGTGCGAACGACCCAAGCTGGTTCTACACCTTCGTGCCACCTGAAATGGCGGATCAACGCACGCCCGACGCATCTACCGAGTACCTTCGGTCCACGCTCTATGGCGATGAGCGGCACGACAGCGACAAGCTAGCCTCTTTCTCGACCTTCCTCTTTTCGCACAACACCACGATCGTCATCCTGATTTTCGCGCTCGGCATCTTCGTTTCGGTGCCGAGTTTCGCGCTGACTTTCTACAACGGGCTGATTTTGGGAGCGTTCTTTGCGATGTTCTATCAAAAGGGGCTCGGATACGATGTGTTTGCCTGGCTCTCGATACACGGGGTTACCGAACTTGCGGCCATTTCCATCGCCTGTGCCGGCGGCGCGAGGCTGGGTTTGGCCGTGCTTCTGCCGGGCGCAAGAAGCCGCCGGGAGGCTTTGCGGCACCAGGCGCACGATGCCATCAAGCTCGCCATCCTGGCCGCGCTTATGCTTGTCGTTGCAGCCTTCGTCGAGGGATTTCTCCGGCAGCTCATACAGGATCCGACGCTGCGCCTGACGATCGGTTGGGGAATGGGCCTTTTCTGGATGGTCTGGCTGCTGTTTTCGGGTCGCGAACGCAAACCCTTAGGTGAGCTCGCACGATGAGCCAGGAACTTCAAGGCGACAAGCGCGTCGAACAGTTCATCCCGCCCGAAGGCGTTCCGATCCATCTGGCGGTCGCCTCGCTCGGGGCGCGGCTTGGCGCGCAATGTCTCGACCTGCTGTTTACTTTCATCGTCGTGTTTGTTTGCGCCGTCGTGATCATTTTCAGCGGCTTCCTGTCATCCCAAGCTGAGATAATGCTCGTCATCCTGCTGGCGTTTCTGTTTCGCACGCCCCACTATATCCTTTCCGAGCTCATCTGGAATGGCCGCACGCTTGGAAAGAGGATAACCGGCATCCGCGTGGTCAATATAAATGGCCGCCGCCTCAGCCCGCATCAGGTCACCGCCCGCAACCTGATGAAGGAGGTGGAGATTTTCACGCCCTTGACGCTGATATTTTCCATCGGGTCCATGCACATGCTGGAGTCCGGCTTTACGATCCTGTGGTTTGTCATCATCATAATTGTCCCCTTGGCAAATCGCCGGCGGCAGAGGCTCGGCGACATCATCGCGGGAACCCTCGTGGTTGATAATCCACGCTCCGTATTGCTTGCCGATCTTGCGGTATCCAGCCCTTCCGCCCTGTCGTCGCAGGCAGGATTCGAGTTCCTGCCGGAACATCTCGATGTCTATGGCAAATATGAACTGCAGACGTTGGAAGACGTGCTTCGCGATCCGACGAAGAGCCCCAGTAATGATGAAACCATCGAGATCGTGCGAACGATCGTCAGGAAGATTCGTTACGGCGATCCGATAAAGCCGGGCCAGGAGCAGCTTTTCCTGAGCGCCTTCTACCGTGCTCAGCGTGAGCATCTGGAAACGCTGAGGCTCTTCGGGACGCGCCGCGAAAACAAGTTCCACGGTGACAGAAAAGATCCGGGAAGCATCGGGCCAACGCGCTAACACTTCTGTGGTTGCCGCCCGTCATGCAAGAAGTTTTTGTCCATCTGAATGTGTGATCGAGTGCGGTTTGTCAGGCCTTTAATTGCGGCGTTTCGAAAGACCGCTGGCCGGTATGGTGATGTGCGGATCAGGTCCAAGTCTACTTTCCGAGCTGTAAAGCTCATAGTCCTAACTGGTTTTCCGGATCCAGATCGGTTCGATCATGCGCCCATTCAGGTCATCGACTTCTCGCACCTCTTTCACCAGCATCAGCGTATTCAGCGCGCATGGATCATGCCGCTGCTGACAACGCTTGTTCCCGGTAAGCTTCCTGTTTCGTCAGCATGGCCCAGATTCTCCGCTCCATCTTGTTTGCCAGCGCGACAACCACGAGCATTTTCGGCTTGCGCGTCAGCATTCGAGCAAGCCATGAATCTGGTGCCGCCGGTTTACGGTTTGGCACTCTTACATACGACATTGCGCCGATGATCAAAAGCCTGCGTATGTCAGCCTGTCCTGCCTTCGACACGCGGCCAAGTTGAGAAGCTTGACCACAAGAAGCGTCGGCAGATGTGCCCGATCTACATTTCGGGGCTCATCGGAGCTGGCGATCGCAAGAGTATCGAGCCCATGGCGGAGCGCCTGGCACCTGATAGCTACGACCGCCTGCATCATTTCATCTCGGATGGGATTTGGGACGCCGGTCCGCTTGAGGCGGAATTGGCCGTGCAGGCTGACAGAATAGTCGGAGCTCCAGATGCATTTCTGGTGGTCGACGATACGGGCCTTCCGAAGAAGGGCGACCACCGGCTCAGTTCTGCGTGGAAACCAACACAGGTGCGCTCAGGCTGCGAATAGCGTTCAATTCAATAGCGCAATCACCGTCCCTACACAGAGGGAAAAAACTGTGAGAGACACCGCTGGCACGATCAGCGCCGTGCGCCAATAACCCTTGGCTCCCATAACGATGGCAAACACTTGCGAGATCAGTATCGTCGGTATGCCGACTTTATGAGAAACCGCAAAGAGGATTAGGGCCAGATCGCGTCTTTCCGGATCAGAAGGCCATTTTGAGAAACCCACCGCCAACGGTGACAAGTACCAAACCCCACTGAACACCACGGCAGCAAGCGTTGTCATGACGAGGAACACACTCGTTGCCGAATCCCGAAGAAAGGCGTGGAATGGCGGCTTCACCTTACGCTGCATCTACGCCGGGCACGGCTGTTGGCGGAGAAGAGCCCGATAGACGGTTGGCCGCGATATCGAAAACACTTCCGCAATATCACTGATCGAATATTCCCCGGTGTCATAGATGCGGCGTAACTCCTTTTGCTGACATTCTGAAAGCTCCCTACAGATTGAGCCACCTTGTTCTTCTGATCCTATGGTGTGAGGGCCATGCGCAGATCCCGAAGAGAAGCGTGGACCGCGAAAGACATTGACCGCCCCATTCTGGGTGCCAGGGGCGAAGCACTGCAACGTCCTAGCTGTCATTTCTTTCTGTAAGAAGAAAGATAGCAAGAGACTGCTTGCAGTCATTTCGATCCGTCGTCCCAGTCAAGACAGCGTCTCCGCAGGTGCGGACCTTATTGGGGTCGTTCGCGGCAGGGGCGGAAGCTTACGCTCTACCGGGAAGTTAGGATTCAGTTGAGCGAAGTTTTTTCTGAGCCTGTATTGCCGTAAAATAATTAAAAGAGCTCATGACGAGCGCGGCTATTGCAAATTGTTTTAGGACTGACAGCAGAGTTGATTGCAGGTCCAGCTGCAGTAATCCGCCAAACAGCACCATAAACGCTGCGAAAACCAGTCCTTGCAAAATTGCGTGTTCAGCCACCCGTCCCAAAGACCGTTTTCGCAGGTTTTCTGCAGGGAAATAGACTGTCAACCCCTTTATCGCCAGCATGAAGAGTGGGAATAACAAGCCAATTTTGAGGAGACTGACCACTGTTATGTTGTCGCCAAAAAAATAAAGGCCCATCGGGATGAGTACTGCTGGCAACATGTGGAAAAGATAATCCCTGACAACCTGATTGCCCATGTTCTGCCTCCACAAAAAATCTATTCGCAATCCTATGATGTTGGGCGTCTGAGTCAACCAGATGCTTGCCTTAAGTTCACTGCTCCAAGCCCGTCACGTTGAAGATCGAGAAGCTGCTCGCCTGTCGATGGCGCGTGTTCCCGTTTCTTGTTTCCTTGCCTACTCCTCGGAGAAGGCGCCAACAAGGGAGACAACGCGCTTTCGGACATGAGGCGGAAGCCGCAACATTCCCCCTATCAGATCCCGCCCTCCCGTCGTCGAGATATAGGCGATGTGGGCGTCGACCTGACACCTCGCCTCGTTCGAAGAACCGATGGTGCTTTCAGGCAGGCCCTCGAAGAAATGCGCCGCCGGCACGGCAAAGAATCTTGCCATCTCATACAGCATCGAGGCGCTGACACGTTTCTTGCCGGTTTCATACTTTTGGATCTGTTGGTAGCAGAGGCCGATGCCCTTACCGAGCTCTGTCTGAGACAAGCGAATCTGCATTCGCAGAATCCGAATCTGCTGGCCAACATGGATGTCGACCCGTTGGATCGCGGGTTCTACCTGTGCTGTCTTTCGACGCCCTGATTTCATTGATATGGCCAGGTCGCTGTTCATACCCAACTCCGAAGCGAAAAGGGCATGATAGCCAAGGTCGCACGGCTCGACTGTCAAAATCCCGCCCTCAAGTGTGCCTTGCTTGCCGCGCCCTCGGCTCCGCATTATTGGACACGTCACCGCACGACTTCGCCCTATGCTCCGCACAGAGCCGGGTAAGTCCGTCTCCGGTGATTCCGATAAGGGATCACATCGTAGGGGCTGCTCACGCAGCATTATGACGTCGGCCTTGCCGGCGACATCACTTTTCAGCCGGGAAAAGATGGCCCTGAGCGAATCAAGAAGATCCAGCGCCGAATTGGCTAGACCGCAAAATGTCCGAAGGCTGTTGCCTGTTAGACTCACATCCAAAGGTCAAGGGCGCTTCGCGTGTCATAAGTCAGGTACTCGAGCAGTAAGGGCCGGCTGAACCAACGCGTCTGTCGTCTGGGTGTAACGTGTCGATTTTTCCGTGATCGATGATCCAGCCGGCGGGATGCATATCAGATCCGCATCCGACGGTGCCCGGCTGGATCCGGCGTTGGTCTCCGAAAGGTGGATTACTCCGTCTCTGAAGTGGCAGTCACGGGCTTCCCTACCTTAACATCAATCTCGGCCTCACCAGCACGATAACGTCCGGAGACAGCGCGTATGTCATTCTATTTGGCACCCCGTCAAAGCGCTCTCCAACCATTCGCGGCGTGCCGGGCGCGATGCGATTTTCACTTTAGAGCAAGAACAAATTCCGCCTAACGCATCCGGCAGTCGTGACGTACGCGCGAGCGCCGAAGAGGGATGCCGTACAGGCGCACGGCTTAGGGAAGTGAATTATCTATATACTTCCGCAACATAATTTTTCTCTTTTCTTTCAAGCTTATAGCGACAAGCTCAAAGCGTTGTTCTCAAATTCCTATTGGGCCTATTGGGCGGCCCTGTAACGGAACTTCCTGATCCGCGATCGCAGTCATGGTATCAGGAGAGCTATCACGAAATGGGACGCCTCCCAACCTTCTTTAAGCCTACGCAGCTTACGCGATTTCCACCGAGAAAGCCCGCTGAGGGCGTTTAGCAATCGCGATGGGTAAGAGGCATAGCAATTGCCCAAGATCGCGCTGTGTGGTCCTCAATTTTAACATTAAAACACGCTTGCAAAGGATCATTTTCTCATGAATTCCTTATTTGTACAAAGCACCCGAAAAGCGCGCGAGAAAACCATGGCAAAACGGCAAGTCGCCAATCCATCGCCGGTCCCAAAACATCTTATAGGCTACGGCCGCGTCTCGACCGAAGATCAGGTCCATGGCGCCCAGATGGACGAGCTGTGTGCCGCCGGCTGCGAGCGGATATTTCGGGAGCATGGCTCAGGGGCATCGCGGGCGCGACCAGTTCTGACAAGACTACTTGGGGATCTCACCGCCGGCGACGTACTAGTCGTCGTCCGGCTGGATCGCCTTGCCCGGTCTGTGAGCCACCTTCTGCAAGTGATCGAAGATCTCGAAGAGCGCGGCGTGCATTTCCGCTCGCTGCGCGATCCGATCGACACGTCCACGTCACAGGGCATGTTTTCCCTGCAGGTCCTTGGTGCCGTCGCGCAGCTCGAACGAGCGCTGATCGCCGAGCGAACCAAGGCCGGCATCAAGGCGGCAAAAGCCCGCGGCAAGCTGCCCGGCAATCCAGGCCTTCGGGAGAGACGACCAGAAGCGATCAAGGCGGTCTCGAAGGCCCGGCAAAAACTCTATCTCGACGAGCTGATCTCCTCCGCGCAAACCTGGCTCCCGACCGTCCGGCAACTTCGCCCGAAGCACAGCTGGGACAATGTCGTGCGGGTCCTCAATCGCCGAGGCCATGACTGGACAGTGGAGAGGCTCCGTCGCGCCGTGCATCGCATGGTCCGCGAAAAGCTGGCGGATCCCGAGCTATTGGTTCGCTCTCCGCGCCGTGCGCCAGAAGATCACCTCATGAAGCTCGTCGCGGCGATCGCCATTGCCGATCCCGGCCTGTCGCTGCGCCACATTGCCAGCCAGCTTGATCAGATGGGAGAACGGCCGGCGCGCGGTGGACGCAAATGGCAGCCTTCCTCTGTTCGTCACCTGCTGGATGACGTAGTCGATCTTCACATTGTCGCGCGACTTGCCAAAGTGGCGAGGTGAGAGCACCTGGTCTGCGGGGCAAATGTAAATATCTTTGTCCGGATCGTAGCGGAATTGCTCCTTGGCGAAGAAACCCTCGGCCACGGCCGGCCCGCGGATCGGCTTGGGAACATAGGCGGTGATGCCGGCCTTCTCGCAGGCTTCGATATCCTCGATCTTGAAGTAGCCCCGGTCTGCCACCGCCTCGATCCTGTCAACGCCGAGCGTGTCCATCGCCGCTCGACCGTCGGCGCAAGAAGCCCTATGTCCAGTACCTGGTTGTAGACATCCTGCTCGGCGATCAGCTTGTGCTTCACATCCACGGCGAGCTGGATGTTGTAACCGACGCCGACCTTGGTCATGCGTGCCATAGCCGGGGCATCCGGATCGGTCAGCGAGATCTGGTCTTTGCCGGTCTTGTCCAGTTCATCCAAGAGCGCCTTGTGAAGGTCACGCTTGCCTTTGATCGCCGCAATCTTTTCCGCGAGTTTGCCGTCACTGCGGTCGGAACCGCCGCCGTTGCCGCCGCCTTTCTCCTCTTGCGCATCGCCTTCATCGAGCCGCTTCATGTAGTCGGCCATTTTCTCGTCGGCTTCGTTGATGAACTTGGTCAACGCTGCCCGCGTGAAGTTGCGATCCTTGTTGTTCACCGCCTTGATGCGCGTGCCATCGACCGCCAGCAGTTCCCGACCGAACAGGTCGAGCTGCCGGCAAATGATGACGAATTCCCGGAATACCTGTTTGAAGGCCGACCGGTTCACACGGCGGAAATCAGCGATGGTGCGGAAGTCTGGCTTCAGGTGCCGCAGCAGCCAGATCACCTCGATATTGCGATGGGCCTCAGCCTCCAGCCGCCGGCTGGATCGCACCCGGTTGATGTAGCCGTAGACGTAGAGCTTCAAAATATCGGCCGGATCATAACCCGGACGGCCGGTCTCCTTCGCGGCCACCCGCATGAAGCCGACGAACTGAAGATCGAGGCCACCCACGAGGGCCTCAATGAAGCGGACCGGGTTGTCCGGGCCGACATAATCGTCCACCGCTTCCGGCAGAAGCAGCAATTGCGTGCGATCTGTTCCTGAAAGATGTGCCATGGCAAAATCTACCATGAACCACTACTCTACGGAATCATGCAGGACGTTTTCGGGACTTTTGCAATCAGCGAAGGGATAGAATATGTCATTTGATCTGTATTTAGCTTTTGTCGCTGCGACTGTCGCTCTTGTTATTCTACCGGGTCCGAATGTAGCCCTTATCACCGCAAACTCGATCGCCTATGGGCGAAAATTTGGTTTGATTTCGGTCGCGGGCACGAGCGCGGCAATGATTCCTCAATTGGTCCTGACGATCCTTGGAATGGCGGGGCTCCTTGGGTTGGCTGGAGAGCTTTTTGAGTGGGTTCGTTGGGCTGGGGTTGCCTATCTGGTGTATCTCGGTATTCAGGCGTGGCGTGCGCCTGGTATCGACCTCACGAAACTCAAACCGGAACCTCGTTCGGCGAGATCTACATTTCTCCGTGGTTTTCTAGTGTCGTCCTCCAACCCAAAAACCTTGTTGTTCTACGGAGCGTTTTTCCCTCAGTTTGTTTCTCCATCTGCCGATATTGGTCCACAGCTCCTGATCCTCTCTCTTTCATTCCTACTGATCGCGTCTGCTCTGGATTGTTGTTGGGCGCTGCTTGCCGATCGTCTTCGTTGGCTTCTCACGACACGCGGGGTGGTTCGGAATAGACTCACCGGCTCGTTTTACCTTGCGGCGGCCGCTGGATTGGCGAGCGTTAAGCGAGCCGGATAGTGTCGCGGAACTCCTGCAGACTATCCTAAAACCTGGATGGCCCTAAACTTCTGAAGCCCGGTGAAAGTTTTCGGACAGTCTGCCTGACTTTTGCGATGTCGCAGAATAGGGCGTTTTGCGGCAGCTGCAATGTCCAGTGTTGGTGCATTCCAGCAAATTCAGAAGATTCCGCTGATCTTGGAAGACCAATACAGCTATCATTACAACGAAAACGATTTCGCTGCACCAAACCCGATCGACACTGGTGAAGTCGTGGCAAATCACAGCCCGCAAGCCGCCTATGTTAGAGCCCAAACCCGTGCCCTCTCCACCGATCCGGTGCCGCGCCGTTCGGATGAAGTGTATCAAGTATCGATAGCGAGCCATCTGCTGTGGCTTTTCTTGCCATCTCGGGCCGGCATCGCTATATTTGGCGGGATCTCGATAGAGGAAAGCCGATGTCCGAAACACAACTCTCCGTCCGCAGCACAAAAGCGAGAGACCTAGCCCATGCGATGGCGCGCCGCACCGGGCAGCCAATCAACAAGCTCGTCGAGCAGGCACTCGAGCGCTACGATCTGGAACTGCGCCAACAGTCTGCCCGGGCGCCGATCGATGTCCTATCGGACTTGATGGCCGAGGGCCGGCGTGCTGTGCCGCCCGGCACGACATCTGCGCATGACGATTTCTACGACGAATATGGTTTGCCACGATGATCGCTGTCGATACGTCGGTCATTCTGGCGATGGCCTTAGGTGAGCCGGAGGCCGAACGGTTCATATCATTGGTGGGTCGGGAGGCACTGGCAATCGGTTGGCCCACTCTGCTTGAAGCTCGAATGGTGCTGACAGGAAGAGGATTTCCAAACGCTTCGGACATCGTTGATCAGTTTGTCCGGCTTCCAAACGTAACCGCGATTACTTTCGACGATAAGCATTATCGCGAAGCGGAACGAGCGTTCGACCGCTTCGGTAAAGGTCGCCATCCAGCCGCACTCAATATGGGCGACTGCTTTTCCTACGCCGTTGCCGCGGTCGCCAAGGCCCCGCTCCTGTTCAAGGGCCAGGATTTCGGCAGGACCGATGTGAAATACCACCCGGCGTCGGCAAGCCAATGACACGCAAAGCCGTCACCCAACCCGTCCCTGCCGATCCAGTGCAGCGTCGTGCCGAAGAACTCGATGCGCTCGACGCGATCCTTCCCTTCGACCGCCGCGACCAGCTGGCAACGCTGCTAACTGACGACGATGTCGCTACACTCAAGCATCTGGCAAACCAAGGCATGGGCGACAATACGCTCAGGGCGCTTGCCTCCGATCTTGGCTACCTCGAGACCTGGTGTCGGCTTTCCATTGGCGCTCCCCTCCCCTGGCCGGCGCCCGAGGCGCTGCTGCTGAAATTCGTCGCGCATCACCTCTGGGATCCGGTGGAACGGGTCGAGGATCCAAACCACGGCATGCCGGCCGAGGTCGAGGCGGGATTGCGCGTCGAGGGGCTGCTGCGCGCCGACGGCCCGCACACGCCCGATACGGTGCGCCGGCGCCTCACCTCCTGGTCGATCCTGACGCGTTGGCGCGGTTTTGCTGGCGCGTTTTCAGCGCCGACACTCAAGACCGCGTTGCGGCTGGCCGTGCGCGCCGCGCCGCGGCAACGTCGCCGCAAGAGTAAAAAGGCGGTCACCGGCGACATCCTGGCGAAACTGCTGGCAACCTGCGCCGGTGAACGTTTGGTCGATCGCCGCGATCGGGCGCTATCGCTCCTCGCCTTCGCCTCCGGCGGCCGCAGGCAATCGGAAGTGGCGAGTTTGCGGGTCGAGGATCTAATCGACGAGGAACCGGTACATGCCGATCCGGCCGACGCAAGCTCCCCTCCCCTGCCCTGCCTGACGATCAGCCTCGGCCGCACCAAGACGACGACGGTCGATGATGACGAACATGTCGTGTTGATCGGCCGGCCGGTGATCGCTTTGAAGCATTGGCTGACCGAAGCCAGGATCGAAACCGGACCGCTCTTCCGGCGCATCGACCAATGGGGCAATATCGATCGGCGGGCGCTGACACCGCAATCGGTCAACTTCATCCTCAAGGCACGCGTCAAGCAGCCCGGCCTGGACCCCGAGATGTTCTCGGCGCACGAGCTCCGATCAGGATATCTGACCGAAGCGGCCAATCGCGGCGTCCCTCTTCCCGAGGCGCTGCAGCAGTCCCTGCACAGGTCGGTGACGCAAGCGGCGAGCTATTACAACAATGCCGAACGGAAGAACGGACGCGCGGCGCGACGGGCCATTTAGCACGCGATGCCGCGCGGCCCAACGCGCCGTGTTCATCATTATCCACAGCATTCATGCCTCCGCAGATGATTGGCGTGCGATCCTGAAACCGGCCGCTTGAGGCCGTCCGCAGCAGTCCCGCATCTCCATGCCAAAACGGCTGTTTCGAGAAGATCCATTCGGGAACACGTTTTGGGAATGTCGTCCACCTGCAGGGCACGATCACCCAACGCTCGCCCGGGCTTCCCGACCAGCCTTCCCAAGCGGGAAGGATGCTCAAGCGTTATTCAGCGCGGCCAGGAATTCAGCCGGCGATTTGCAGCCGCTCAGGGACACACGATCGTCGATCAAGATTCGAGTGGTCAGCTGACCACTGGATCAACCTATTGAAAAACCGTGCTTTTTACGATTCGTGATTTTTAAGTGGGTGCGGGATGATCGGCGCAAGCAGATCACCCGAGATCCTCCACGGGCAACAACATCCCGATGGATTTAGAAGGACAGCGAGGAGGCTACAAGCCGCTGCAGCCCCCGAGTGCGGCGGTTCCCTTGATTAAGAAGGTGTTATCGCACGAGGATGCGGACGATGGCTGGGTCAACCTGGCCATGGTCGGCAAGCAGCTCTCAAACTTGGCGCCGGACTTCGATCCACGCACCTTCGGATTCCCAAAACTGAGCGATCTCGTGCGGAAAAACAATCAGTTCGAGGTTCAGCAGGGGGGGGTGGCCCAATCAGAATTCGCGGCAAGCGATCGGGTAAGAAACAATCATAGTTGGCATGGCCAGCGACCATTAAACATCGGCTAGGTAACGCAACCGGAATTCCAGCTTTTCGAGATAGCCAGAACCGTCTATCTGTACCATGGCAATCAAGAGGATAGTTTGCCGGGGTGAATTCGGCGGGACGCGAGAACAAGGAGGAGACTATGGCGACCGGTACCGTGAAGTGGTTCAATGCGACCAAGGGGTTTGGGTTCATTCAGCCCGAAGACGGCAGCACCGATGTTTTCGTCCACATTTCGGCTGTGGAGCGCGCCGGTATGCGCGGTCTGAACGATGGGCGGAAGATCACCTATGAACTGGTGAAGGATCGCAAATCCGGCAAGATGTCGGCGGACAACCTGCAGGGATAAGCCAATTGCGGATGCGGTAGTGTTTCGGAAGGCCGGGTTTGATCCGGCCTTTTGCGTTTGAGGCACCTGCCCTTCCCTGCGCGCTGCCTTGGCCGCACAGCGGCTCTATATGATAGGAGCATCTACCTGCAACGGTGCAAAAGCTGCATTGTGTGTTGCCCGGCGTTTGACTGTTTTCTATTCTAAAGCCTGATCATCAAGCATCGAAAGCTCACATGGACCCTCAACTAGACATGTTTGCGAGGCCGACGGTCGAGGCACGATCGCAACTCCGTGAAGCGCCTCCCCGGAAGAGCCGGCCATCGCCTGCCTCTCTCACGGACGAAGAGATGGTGCGCAAACTCGAGGCTGGCGGCCAGTATCGCATTCTTCGCAAGCTCGTACCAAGGAAAATTGCGGTCAGCAGGCGTCCGGAGTTCCAGCGGGTTTGCGTGATCCTCGATACAGAGACGACCGGTCTCAATCATCGCAATGATGAGATCATCGAGATCGGCCTGGTTGCCTTCACATTCGATGATTTTGGCCATATCGGCGATGTCATCGGCGTCTATGGTGGATTGCAACAACCAGGCACGCCAATCCCTCCCGAAATTACCCGGCTCACCGGCATTACCGATGAGATGGTCGAAGGTCAGATGATCGACATGCGGCAGGTCCGCGGGATGGTTGCGCCGGCGGATCTGGTAATAGCGCATAATGCCGGCTTCGATCGGCCGTTCTGTGAAGCATTTTCAAATGTTTTTGCTGCTAAGGCCTGGGCCTGCTCGGTTTCCGAAGTTGACTGGAGCGCCCGCGGTTTTGAGGGCACCAAGCTTGGATATTTGATCGGGCAGGCGGGGTACTTCCACGAGGGTCACCGCGCCGTCGATGACTGCTTTGCGCTGCTTGAAGTTCTCGATCGCAGTGCCGGAGACGAGGGGAGGCCATTCGCGGAGTTGGTCCGCACCAGCGGGCAGTCACGGGCGCGTATTTTTGCCGAGCATAGTCCGTTCGAGATGAAGGATCATCTGAAGGGCAGGGGATATCGCTGGTCCGATGGCAGCGATGGCCGGCCGAAGTCCTGGTGGATCGAAATCGACGAGGACGCGTTGCGTGACGAACTGCATTACCTACGCTCGGAGATCTACCGCTGGGAGGAGGCCGACCCACCCATCCAACATCTGACCGCTTTCGATCGCTTCAAGGCATAATCAGGTTCCCGAACCCAAGCGCATCACGCATCTATTTCGGTGCATCAACGGGTGGCGCGGACGTCGTAATGACTGATGTCATGGCTCTCTACAAAAGCCATTTCTCCTAAACGAGATCAAGCAGGTTTTTTCCTAACGAGGCGAGGGGCATTGCTTCGATACCGTTCTGCAGCGGGAAAACCTCTTGTCCGGGATAGACGACAATGCGCCGCGCCGGATCGATATCCTCGCAGGCAAGATAGAAGCCTTTCTCGAGCTTCGGTGTCAGGCTGCGCTTGATTTCGATAGCCCAAGGACGACCGCCTGGTGGGGTGAGAAGGAGGTCGATTTCCGCGCCCGCCGACGTCCGATAGAAGTTGCTCTGGGTTCCGGCCGGTGCTGCTTCTATCAACGTCTCGATCACGAATCCTTCCCAGCTTGCGCCAGCCACCGGGTGACCGAGCAGGTCCTCCTGGGTGGTCAGTCCGAGCAGGGTATGCGTGATGCCGCTGTCACGAACGTAAACCCGTGGTGACTTGACCAGGCGTTTGCCAACGTTCGCATGCCAAGGCTGAAGGCGCCGCACAAGCAGCAGATCAACCAGGAGATCGAGATAGGACGCAACCGTCTTGCCGTCGACGCCCAGCGCGCGCGCGAATTCAGCTGCGTTCAAGAGTCCGGATTGATGATGGGCCAGCATGGTCCAGAAGCGCCGTAGGGTTTCTGCTGGAATACGCGGGCCAAGCAAGGGAATGTCCCGTTCCAGATAGGTCCGGATCAAGTCCTGCCGCCACCGTTGGCTTACACGGTCATTCGCAGCGAGAAAACTATCGGGAAACCCACCCCGCAGCCATAAGGTGTTCAAATCGTCGGCGGGCACTTCCAAGCCATCGATGGGACCCATTTCCAGATAGGCGATGCGGCCTGCCAGCGTTTCCCCCGACTGTTTCAACAGGTTAATGGATGCTGAGCCGAGGAGCAGGAAATGCCCGGCTTTCCTTCCATCTCGTCGGCGACGATCGATAAGACCACGCAGATTCTGGAAAAGATTGGGCAGGCGATGAACTTCATCCAAGATCACCAGCTTGTCGCTATGCTGACTGAGATACAGCTCCGGTTCGGCGAGCTTGGCCCGGTCGGCATCAGATTCCAGATCAAGGTAGATCGACGGACGGTGGTCCGCTATGCCGAGCGCCAGTGTCGTCTTGCCAACTTGGCGCGGGCCAATCAGCGCAACGGCAGGGCTTGTGTCGATCAGCTCGTTCAGTTCAGCGGTAATTCGGCGTTTAATCATCCTTGCATTTATGGAGTAGAATTCCATAATTACAAGGTTTAACTATCAAAGATCGAGCCATTTGACGACGACTGGGCTTGATGACGACGCGAGCGGCTCTGAAATGACGTTGGTATAGCGAGTAATCAAGCGGCCAAATTCCTGAGTGCCGCGGATGGGTTCGGCAAGATTGCGATCGGCTCCCAACCTAAGGCCGATGCGGTCTGGAGAAAGTCAAGGCATGCCCGATGTTGTTTCAGCACTTTGTCGATATCACGGGTCGTCATGCCTAGCAGGCATTTCGACGGCAGCAGGAGTGCGTGGACGCTAGTTATCAGGGCAGGGTGCTGGGATCTTGGCTTATGTGATCCGAGGAGGGCTGCCAGGCGTCTTTTTCTTGGGGGCGTGGACGCCTGGCGAAGTAAAGTCCACCGGGCAGTGAACACCCTAACGATACAATCCCCAGCATCGCGTATAGACCGCCCGAATGGGTAGGTACCCGAGCCGGGCGGCGGTTCTTTCGTTCGGCATTGTTATGATAGCTTGCCGCCTGCGTCGCCGTTTTGTGTAGAGAGTGCTGCCTGGTTTCGGGCAGTGGAATGCCAACGGTTGTTGGCGTCTGTGAGACAGCGGGACCGCAGCCCATGCGCCGAAAACTAGATCCGACCTAGTCCGGCCTGTTTGACACGCGTTTTGAGGACGAGATCGGCCGATCAGCGCGACCTGTGCGTCGTTATCGACCGTCGTCGTCCTGGTGCGACCAAGGCAACTGGTCAGGCAGGGGGACCGCTTCGAAGCTCGGGCTCCGATTAGACGCGGAATATCGCCGCCTGGCCGTCAACAGGTCGCCGCGCTATTGCCCCATAGAAAACGTATAACAGCCACATTGTCGCCGGATCGTTTTTCAACCCCAACCGACAGGCAAAATCAATGCGATATGCCGCCGTTCACGCTACGCCATCAAGAGGTGTTCCCCCACTCCACAAGAGAGGAATTAAGATGATCACTCGTTATATCCCTGCCGCATCGTTGACCGCTGCAATCTTGAGCTTGATGTTTCTCAACAGTCCTGCGTCCGCACAGCAAGCAACGTGGCAGAAGCAATCGACCCAAGGACAACCAGATAGCAATGGTACGGCTGCGATCGTGAGCGATCAAAAAATCGAGGCTTTTACGGTCGCATATCTCCAGGTGGACAAAATCAAGCAGGAATACTCGGCCAAGATCGGAGCAACATCGGATCCGACCGCGAAGCAACAGCTAAGGACCGAGGCTAGCAAACAGATGGTACAGGCTGTTCAGACCTCTCCCGGCATGTCAGTAGACGAATACAACGCGATTTTAGCGGCTGCAAATAGGGATCCGGCGCTCGTTAAGAAGCTTCAGGACAAGCTTCAGAAATCCGCGCCTGCACAGCAGTAATCGACACCACGATCGCCAGGCAAATTGATCACCCACCGCGGCCGCGCCGAGTGCCCAATCTTGGCGCGGTACAGATCCGGGATAGCTTCATCACAACAGTCGAAAGGCGAAACGATTACAGACCGTGAACGTGAATTGGCCGTCAGACTTCGCGAGCCACGCGCCTATCACTATGGGATTGGCAAGCGCGTTTAAGGTCTGCCGGCATCTGATCAGCTGAGGACTCGCACGACATTATCCCAGCATCCCAACTATAGTGGTTATTCCGTCCCATTAATCTCCCACAGGTTCAGCGCATAGCGTGCGTGCCGACGCTCACCCGAGCGCGTGAGCGCACCTTTCTCCACCAAATCATGAAGATCACGCGTACCCGGCCTCGCGCCGGGTATGGAGAAGCCCGGCGTTCCAATCCGTGGGGCTTCTTCCATCGATCGGTTGACCTCCGATCAAAGTAAAGGATCCGGCTTTCCCTCCGGATCCTTTTTTATTCAGCTTCGTCTTATCTATCCTGGCCCTGGTTGCTAGTGGCGCCGGTGCGAGCGGTGCGACGAATGAATGATGGTCGGACTTGATGCGCTATAGCGGCTCTGGGGAGGGGCTTGGGCTTCTCTCACGCCTGGTCCGCGACGCTCGACGCGGTGCGGGGCTGGAGGGGCGCGCGCAATTAGGGGAGGCTTGGAAAATGCGGAGAGAGCGTATATATACTGGAGTGTGGGGCGAGCTTTCGCCCACCCCACGTTTTCTTACGTGATCAATGAGACCCGGATCGTGAGTAGCCAGCTCGTCCGGGTCTTCTTAATCGTAAGAGACACGCTAAATGGCCAATGCCACATGCGTTATCCTCCAGTTCGAGGGCAAGGCCGTTGCCACGGTCGGGCTGGCCAATCCTGCCCGATAGCGCCGGCTGGCACGGCGCGGCTGCTTCCGCCCTCGAATCTGCGATAGCTCCTTATCGACAAGCTGAGCCGATTCTTCAATGATTGATTGTCCAATAAAGGCATCAGTGGCGTTACAGAAGCAGCAGGTTCATGACGCCATTGTCCGCGCCGCTACTGGCAGCGCGATGCGTTCAAACCATCGGAGCCGTGATTATTTTACCGCCTTCAGCTCCGCCATCTTTTCTCCGAGGATCCACAGCGCCTTGTTGAGCTTGATATCCTGGTCAATACCATTGACGGCGCGGGACCTGACGCGGCGAGCTCGGCCGAGATCGTCACGGCCAATGCCACGCAAGCCGCCTCGGATCGCGTTTTCCTGCGAAACATTCCATACCGTCCAGAGATCGTTGGCGCGATCGTCATGGCGACGGGGGACCAAGAACTGCTCCGGCTTGATCGGGGTTGTCGCCTCTCCGTCGGCATCTCCGAACCTCAAGACATGCACCGCCTCGGCAAGAACCTGCTTTTCGTCACGGCTGAGCGTATGCGTCGCCCAGTCCTGCGGGGCTGTCAGGCTGCGTTCCGCCTCGCTCAACACTCGGTAGGTTCCCTCGATGACCTTGGCGCCGACGTCACCGGAGTGACGGACTTTGATCGCATCGATGGTTCCGGTCTGGATTACAAGCGAGTTCATGCAGCGGATACGAAAGAACCCAGCCAGAAGCTCGTACGCACTGGTGCCATCGTTGGCGTTCTTCAGGAGGATTTCGCAGACGGTATCGCCGACATGATAGACTTTTCCGTCGTCGACACGGCGCAGACGGATAAGATGCTTGGTGAAATCGGCCCTTCCTTCGGTTCGGCTGGCGGATTGCTTCGCGCCAACCGGCACAAATCCCTCGGCCATCAGCCCACGTAGGACTGGTCGGAATGGGCCTGAAGCGTTCGGAACGGCTTTCGTGGGCCGATGTTGCGAAAATCGAGGGCGCGAGCTTGCGCATCTCGGTTTCGGTCATTGCGCGGCCGGTGTCGAAACGGGCGGTCTCGGTATAAACAGTCATGTCTTCTCTCCTATTTGGTCTCGCGAAGCGGGAGCACCCCGCTCCTGCTTCCCGAGCTCGTGCGGAACAGCGGGAGAGAAGGGGGCAAGGGCAAAAACCGAGGGGTATCGCCCACCCGGAGGGCGGCCGTTCACGGCCGGCCGGAGTGGCGAGTGCGCCGACGGCGCGATCGTCCTGCAGGCCATTGGGCCGAAGGATGGGGACACGGGCTTTAGCGCTTGCTGGGAAGAGAGGGCGGAGCCTTCTTTTCCCGACAGAGGAAGAGGTTTCGCCGGTATCAGCGCAAATGCGCGAGCATTTGTCGCGGGCCGGCGTCATGGTGCTGCGAACGCGACCTTACGGGCGGAATCGTTCCTGGCATCAGCGGAAGCGGGTAAGGACGCAGTGTTACCACCGCATCCTCCCCTCAGAACCGTACGTGCGAGTTTCCCCGCATACGGCTCAAGTTTTCTCGAAGCCCCTTTTGACAGGAGCCGGCTTCACTACCGATAATCCACGGCTGTGCAGGTTCTGGTGACACAGCTGCGCTGATCGAGTTCGCGCAGGAGCAAGGATACAGCGTACCCGATGAATGGGTGATCGAGGACGAGGGCTTCAGCGGCGCCAGCCTGGCGCGGCCAGGTCTGGAGCGGCTGCGTGATCTCGCCGCCGAGGGCCACCTTCAGGCCATCCTGATCCACTCGCCGGATCGGCTGAGCCGCAAATATGCTTATCAAGTCCTGTTGACGGAGGAGTTCGCCCGCCATGGCGTCGAGACGATATTCCTGAAGGCACCACATTCCGGCACGCCGGAAGATCAGTTGATGCTGCAATTCCAGGGCATGATCGCCGAGTATGAACGGGCACAGATTCTCGAACGATCCCGTCGCGGCAAGCGCCAGCCTGGCCCCTTAACCCTCTTGCGACTGAAGGTATCTGCGCCATCTCTCACAAGACGGCGCATCCAAACGGAGGGTACTTTGTCGGAAAGGCTTCAAACAATCTCGTTGCCAAAATTGCCTGCTTTCCTAGACTACTGTTGGTCGTACAACAGGTTCACTGTCGGGTCGCTTTTAATCTGACGCCCCGACTGAACAATGAGGAATTGGACTCACACTCCTTTCTTACCTCCCTTCCTCTAGTGTTTCGTGTCGCGCCCAGGGGATGACGGCCATCAGATCATCGTCGTCCTGACCGGGATAGCGCCCGAGATTGGCGTTGAGCTTGCCGTATCCGGTGTTGACGGCCAGCGTGAAGTAATCGCCGCCGTTCTGGTTCTGCTTTTTCCAGATGCCGCCGATCCCGACGCGCTTGCCGCGTGGGCTCTTGGCGAAGAGGCGATAGACGGGAGCCTTGGCGTTGTTGCTTTCGAATACCTCGCCGGTGATATCGAGGTCGTAGGCGATGGAAGCGATGTTGCCGGAAAGGCTATTGTCTTCGTTGAAGCGGATGAAGTTGACGAGATCGGTCATTGCAGTGTCTCCTTTGTTTGCGTTGCCGATGGGCACGAAACACGGCCGGAGAAAGGTCAGCGCAGACGCGAGGCGTTTGTCGCGAAGACTGCACCCGAAGGGGCGGAGTGGAACGGAGCGCCGCCGAAGACGGCGATTTTGATGCGCGAGGAATGGGGACAAGCTTGCGCTGAGCCCAGGGGAAAATCGTCGGCGCAGGCGGTTGCAGGCTGACCGGCCGGCCGTAGTGATCCATCTTTGAGGCAATGCAAACAAAAGAGAGACGGGAGACGCTTCATCTCGTCTTGTCCGCATGTGACGAAACGCCTTGACCGGCGACATTGGTTCTATCCGCGAATGAGTGTTGCATGCCGGATTGGCAAAGAGGATCGAAAACATCGACGCCTTGGGACAGAGAAACTGGCAGCCGGTTGCTGGTCCAGACCATGCATGGTGGAGCGTCGCGCTTGGCGGCATCTGGAAGAGACAGGGGGAATGCATTTGGCGATCGCCGCCCTATGACATTTTGGCTACCGTCCAACTCATGCGCGAGCCCCTTTTTTCGGGCGGAAGTACAGGGCCGAAAGAACCCAGCGAACCTGGTCGGAGACGCAGGAATAGTAAACGGTTCGCGCCTCCTTGCGTGTTACGACCAATCTCGTGGCGCGCAGCTTGCCGAGGTGCTGGGACAGGGCCGATTGACTGATCCCGACCGTTCTTTCCAGTTCGCCGACGCTCCATTCCCTCACGACGAGCAGCGACAACACTTGCAGCCGCTTCGGGTTTGCCATGGCGCGAAGCACCATCGCATGTCTTTCGAGTTCATCGGGAATAAGGTCAGGCATCGCGGCTTCTCCTTGCTGATATGATGCTGGTCCAGCCGGATGCATGATCCCGGCTACGACCAGTTGGAGAATGATACTGGCGCGCCGCGAACGGCTACGACAACTATCAGTTGGGAGCTGCTGGCACGGCGCGGCTGCTTCCGCCCTCGAATCTGCGATAGCTCCTTATCGAATCGATGGCCTGCAGCACCACCGGCAGATTCTCGGCCTGCCGCAAGACCGCCCGCCATTCGTCGAGCCGCGCGTCCTCGTCCCAGTCGAGATCATAGACCAGCGGATCCTTGGCCCGCGCCGGGCCGGGCGTCTTTGCCTGTTCGATCGCCGCGTCTGATCGGGTGAGCACCGCATCGATGGCGGCGAACTCGTCGTCGAGTCGAGCCGAGTATCATCGTCTTCGCTGCCTTCCCCCTACCCTCCTCCGACCGGACCGTCGGCGACCGGCTCGGCATCGCTGCGAGCAGCGATGCCTTTCTCGCCCTTTCGGACTTGTGCGCCTAGATCCTGCGCCTGCCGATAAGTCATCCAGGTGTTTTCCTCGTAGCCGAACATCTGGCCGGAGATCCACAGCATCAGGACGTTGATGCCGCGATAGGCTTCGCCGGTCGCGCGGCGCGGGATAAGTGAGCTGCGTACGTTGCCGCGCCAGGGGCGTATCCACGGCTTGGTGCCGGCTTCAAGCTGCTCGGCGATGGTATCGGTGATGCGTTGGTAGGTGTCCTTGATGCTCTGCATGGCCGTCTCCATTCCGTTGGTTGACGGCAAAAAACGGAGATATCGCCCCCTCCCGCAAACGACCTCAAGCAGGAGGCCCTAGTCGAGCTTTTCCACCGGGGCTGCTTTTCCGAGCACCCCAACCTGTTCGACCGAGATACACTCCAACGCCTTGTGGCCGAGGCCGGGCTCGACGAACTGGGTGTTGCATCCGTCCTCGACGGCGACCGCTTCTCGTCCGATGTCGAAACGGACCAGGCCGACCGCATGCGCTCGGCATCCGGAGCGTGCCACACTTCTTGACCATGTTTTTCAACCTATAATCCGCCAATTATCACTTTGATCGCGGCAATTTCGCTTTTGCGGTGCTGCCGTCGGTATGCAAAATCTACCCGGCCTTGAATGCCGTTAATCCGTTCGCCTTTAACAACGCTACAATCATGGGGCCAAGAGAGAATTCTCCGCGCTCGGTTCGCCGAGTCAGAGCCCGCAAATAGCCGCCTGGCGAGTTGATGAGGTTTGCACGCTCCAGGATGCACGCGATCGCCGCGGCCGCATTCTCCGGCCCCATGGTCTCACAGGCATCCTGATAGGCCGACGCACTGACCCCCAGCATAGATCGAACTACCACCGCAGCCGACATTAGCTCGCGCCAGCTTCCGATTGCGCCTCCCGGTCCATAGTCGGCAATCGCCGGGCACGCCTTTAGCACCATTCCCAGCGGAAACGCCTTGATCGTCTCACTCATCGGTGGACGCTTGTTCCCCAGTTTTGCGCCCGGCTCTGTTTCAGAGCTAGGTTCAAGTTCATTTAGGGATTCGGGTTTTGAATTTTGTATGTGCCGCTCGCTATGATCATCATTGGTGCTCTTATTTTCTGGATTTCCCAGAATACTCAATCGGTTGATCACTTCCTCCTGCAGCATCTGCATTTCTTCGAGGATTGTAGCGACGTCGGAGAGTGTCGGGGCGCGGGGGATCCGGCCGACGAGCGCGATATACATCCCTTCGATCGCCTGCCAGTCGCCATCAGCGCCTTCATCCATTGCTGCGGTAATCAGCTTGCGAACGTCGCGCCTGCAGATTGTCAAGCTTTCCTTCGTCTTGCGAAACGTCGCACGGTCGGCCATCACTTGCTGCGCCATCACGGCCAGCTCTTCCGAACGGGCAAGGAGGGGAGAGAGGTCGAAGCCGAAGGCACTCTCGATCTCGCCGGCGCCGTCTTTGCGGGCATAACGCTTGCCATTGGCGCTGTCCTTCCGAACGATCAATCCAGCCTCGACCAGGGTCGCGATATGGCGACGCAACGTTGCTCCGGCCATTCCATGCGCTCGAAGGGCAAGCTGGGCGTTAGACGGGAAGACGATCAACCTGGCATCCTGGCGCAATTCATTGTCCGGATAAAAGCTCAATAGCGCGTCGAGTACGGCGAGACTATTGGACTGGATGCCGAGCACATCCATTGCAGCGGAAACGTCCCTGAAGACCTTCCATTTGTCCGCTGTCTTTCCCCGCTTGATGTCGGCCAACGCCATCTGGCGCCGCACGAGCGCAAGCGTCACCGGCCGCCGCCCGAATGGCGTCGTCACACTTCCCGTTTGCATCGTCTTTCACCTCTTCAGTAGGCAAAAGAAACCCGCTCACCAAAACGGTGCCAAAGAACTCTTGACGAGGATTCGAGGAAATGCGATTCTGTTCTTGCTACAGAGACAGAAGGGCTTCCGCGACGGCGACGTTGAGGAGGCTCTTTTCTTTTGCGGTTACTCTCCCTGTTTCCGTTGGTTCGCTGCGTAGTATGCTTGATATAGCGCCGGCACTTGCTCCAGCACAAAAGCCGCAAAATCAGGCGCTGCCTTCCGATCGATCGTGATTTCGAGTTTTGCCTTGCTCTGCGTCACCTGGGCAATTCTGGTGCCATCTGGAGTGGACATGACCGCTGGAAGCCCTCGCGCAATCCGACTGGGCTTGAGCTTGGCAATTATTGCTTTGAACCGATCCGCCGATGTCAGCGCTTGGACATCCTTCGACATCGCATATTCCACCACATCCGCCGCTGATGCCGCTTTCTCGAGCAGCTCTGCAAGTTGCTGCCAGCTCGACCGACCAACACCCGGAGCAGCGCCAATGGCGTCGATCAGTGCTGAGGGGAGGCCGTCGACAAGCAAAAGCATCTTCGACAGATTGCTCTTGTCGATTGACATCGCAGCGATGACAATCTCGCGCGGAAACTGCTTATTCAGATGATACGCGAAACGCGCCTTCTCGATGAAGGTAAGATCTTCGCGCTCGTTGTTTTCTTGTCCTTGTGCGACAACGAGTTGCTCGTCCGTCAATTGGCGGACCACGGCTTTGACCGGGAGACCCAACTCTGAGACGGCGCGCAGTCGACGGTGGCCAAAAGCAACCTGATATCGGCCGGAGAGCTCCGGATGAGGTCGAACAAGGATCGGAACCTGCTGACCTTGCTCTCGAATCGAGGAGAGCAGGCCGTCGATATTACCCTGCATGCGATCCCGAATGAACGACGGCTCGATCACCGAGGCGTCCAGTTCTATAACGGAATGACCTTCGGCGAGGCGCCGCTCAATCTCCTCGGCTCGACCGAGACGATCAGTTTGCTCACGCAGGGCGTTACCGATGTTTGCTGTCAGCTTCGTTGCTGGGTCGCGCTCCTTCCGCGCCACCCCAAGAAGTGGCATGGAGCGGCTCTTGGCCGCCCTGCTATCAACGGATGACGTGTCAGGGACGTCTGCGGAGACGCCAAGAATATGTTTTCGGCTCATGTGGTTCTACCCCATGCTGCTTTAATCAAGGTCTCTATCTCGTCATTGACGGCATTCATTGCCTCCAAGGCGCGATCATATGTCGAGCGCGTGAACTGCCCGCGCTCAACCTCAAAAAGGGTCTGGTTTGTCAGACCGGCATCCGATACCGCCGTGGTTTTCAGCATCGGGAAATTGAGGACATTCTCGCCGAATATCGACCGCAAATAGCCGACCATCTGGTTCTGGGGCCCATCGCTCGGTTCAAAACGCGTGATGAGGTAGCGCATCCAGTTGAACTTGAACTCAGCACCGGCGTTCTCGATTTCGCGGAGCAGATTCGACGTCATCGCCAGGAACTGGTTCATCGACATCACATCGAGCATCTGCGGATGGACCGTGACCAGAATTGACGTGGCGGCGGTCAGTGCCGAAAGTGTGAGGTAGCCGAGCTGGGGAGGGCAATCGATCACGACGACATCGTAATTGTTTGCAATGTCTTCGATCACTTGGCTGATGCGGCCATAAAAGAGCGTGTCGCCTTCCTTGCGCTTCATCAACGCGCGGGGGGTGTCGTGCTCAAACTCCATCAGTTCGAGGTTACCGGGAATGAGGTGCAGGTCGGGAATATAGGTTCCTCGGACAACTTGCTCGATCGGGACCTGCTCTTCATCGTATCTGATGGCGCCGTATAGCGTTTCGTTCGGGCCAACATCCGTTTCCGGTTGGCTGCCAAACAGTGCCGAAAGGCTTGCCTGGGGATCAAGATCGATGGCGAGAATACGATACCCACGCATCGCGAGATACTGCGCCAGATGCGCGGCCGTGGTGGTCTTGCCGGATCCGCCCTTGAAGTTCATGACCGAGATCACTTGCAGCTGCTCGCCGTCGCGCCGATGCGGCAGGTAACGGCGACTTCCGCGGCCGATCTGGTCCATATGCTTGCGGATCGCATGAATATCATCAATTGAGAAATTCCGTCGGCCACCCGGGCTGACGCTCACCTTCAGCTCTGGCATTTCCGAAGCAATCTGTCGCAAATAGGACTCGCCGACGCCAAGGAGCTTGGACGCCTCAGAGGGACCAAACGTTCGGATTCCCTTCTCCGACGTTGGTGGGAAGACCTTGAGATGATGTGCTTGAAGTTGGCTTGACAGGGCGTCGGCATGGCGCTCCATCAAGGCGGTCAATCCTTCAATCATAGCTGCTGCTTTTGCGGCGGTCTTCGCCATCTCAAAACCCATTCATTGCTAGTGGCGATATTTTTCGCGAAACTGGTAAAGTTCCGCCACTGGCAATAAGCCCCGATTCTGAACTTTCGGCAAGGGTTTTTAGGTTAACGAGAGGTTAACGCCGCAAGAGCAAAAACTTCAACCCAAACCGATTTTCTATTCAATATCGCGCGGTTAGCAAGCGTATCGACGCAACCTGTTCATGCTATGTTTTACTGTGAATCCTATAATTCCACCGCCCCGACTTCTGGGTAAAGAGCCTGCGGTCGCGAAAGCGGGGATCAATTGCACAGCGACTCACTCAGTGTGACATGAGACTTCTGGGATTGCTCCATTCCTGTCGTCCTGTGTTCGTGCCGGCAAACAGCAACGGAGATACTCATGCAAGTTCCGGCGACCTTTTGACCTGCCACTGCAAATATCAGTGAGCCGCCTGCTTCGTGTCCATCATAGGCCTCGCTCCGAGGTTTCTTCCGGTCTGTTGGGCTCGGGGTCGAAGTTGCCAACGGTTCGTAGTCCGACAGGTTCGACAGACTGCCGCCAACGGGGGTAACCAGCCATCCTCCAATGAACTCAGGTCGCAAAACATGACGCATTTCCTGTCGCCTCGACTCAACCACTGTAGAATTCTACACTCCATCCATCAGGTTTTCTGTGCTGATCTCCAGCTGTCTATCAACAACGGGGGTCTTCACAATGATGGTGCATGCACTCGGCGATACTTCGTTTGACACAGGCAGCACGCTGATTGACGAACAGCATCGGCTACGAGCCCGGGTCTTCGCAAATCGGCTCGGCTGGAGCGTCAGCGTCCTGAATGGTCGCGAGACCGACGAATACGACGCTCTGCCCACGATCACCTACATCCTCGCGGTGACAGATGCCGGAGAGGTTGTCGGATGTGCAAGGCTTCTTCCCGCCACCGGTCCGACCATGTTGGCTCGGACATTTCCGCAGCTACTTGCGTCGGGTCGCCTCGGGGTTCATCCCGGCATGATCGAGAGTTCACGCTTTTGCGTCGACACGTCGCTTAAAGAGGGCAGGGGAGGGGCTCTTCACGAGGCCACGCTTACGATGTTCGCCGGCATCATCGAATGGTCGAGAGCACATGGTTACGACGAAATTGTCACGGCGACCGATCTGCGGTTCGAACGAATCCTCAACCGGGCCGGCTGGTCGATGCGCCGCCTCGGGGAGCCATGCACGATCGGCGATACGATAGCGGTCGCGGGCTCACTTCCCGCGGATGCTGCGAGCTTCAACCGGGTTCGTCCAGCCGGATATAGGTCAACGATCGTGCCAAACCGCCGGCATGCGGCGTGAGGAGGGTGCCGTGAACCAACTACGCTCCCATCCCCGACTGGTCCGTAAGCTTCAAGACGCACTCGGCGAGCATCTCTGCGTGGCGCTCGACGATGCGAGCGTGGTCGAGATCATGCTCAACCCTAACGGCAAGCTGTTTGTCGAGCGTTTGGGCCACGGCATTACACCGGCTGGCGAAATGTCTCCATCCACGGCCGAGATCGTTATTGGCAGCGTGGCGCATGCACTGCAATCGGAAGCCGACGAAGAGCGGCCCATCATATCCGGCGAACTGCCGATGGGTGGGCATAGATTCGAGGGATTGCTTCCACCAATCGTCGGACGGCCGACCTTCACCATTCGGCGCAGGGCGTCCCAGCTTATTCCGTTCGACGACTACGTTACTTCAAAGGTGATAACCGAATACCAAGCGGGCATCATCAGAAGCGCCATTTCCTCACGACTGAACATTGTCATTTCCGGTGGCACAGGGTCCGGCAAGACCACGCTCGCCAATGCCGTCATTGCCGAAATCGTCAAAAATGCTCCGGAAGACCGAATCGTCCTCCTGGAGGACACAGCGGAAATCCAATGCACGGCCGAAAACTCCGTGGCGCTCCACACGAGTGACACCATCGATATGGCGCGACTTCTGAAGAGCACCATGCGCCTGCGTCCGGACCGCATCGTTGTCGGGGAAGTGCGCGACGGGGCGGCGCTGACCTTGCTCAAGGCGTGAAATACGGGACATCCCGGAGGGGTCACGACAATCCATTCCAACACAGCGATGTCGGCGCTGCGGCGTCTCGAGCAACTGACGGCAGAGGTTAGCCAGCAGCCCATGCGCGAAGTCATTGGGGAAGCGGTCGATCTGGTGATCTCCATCGAACGCACGCCGAAGGGACGCCGTGTGCGCGACGTCGTCCTTGTCGAACGCTTCACCGGCTCCCAATACGAAACCGAGACCTATCCCCAGATCGAGGAGGAACGCCATGTCGCGTGATTGCAATATCGTTCTTGCCGCGGGCGCTCTGACGCTGACCTTCTGCCTGATCTTCGTCGGTCCCGCCATGGCGTCTTCCGGTGGCGGCGGTCTGCCGTGGGAATCCCCGCTGCAGCAGATCCAGCAATCGATCACAGGACCAATTGCAGGTTTCATCGCGCTTGCTGCGGTCGCCATCGCAGGTGGCATGCTGATCTTCGGCGGCGAACTCAACGACTTCGCGCGGCGGCTTTGCTATATCGCCCTTGTCGGCGGCGTGCTTCTGGGCGCGACCCAGATCGTCACCCTGTTCGGCTCCACCGGCGCATCGATCGGAGAAGCCTCCGTTCCTTCGAGCGTGGCTCTGCCAGAAGGGGAGGGGCACGTGGGTGAGCTCGGCTCCAATCTTGTCCGCTCAAGGATTCATCGAGCACTCTCGCGCCCGAACCTCCTGATGGGAGCGGATCGCGAGCTCGTTCTGCTCACCGGTCTTGCCGCGGTGATCCTGATCTTCGTGGTACTGACCTGGTATGCGGCACTGTTCGGCATGGCGATCTGGCTGGTGGCGGTCGCGGCACTCCGAATGATGGCCAAGGCCGATCCGCTGATGCGCAAGGTCTATGTTCGCCACATCAAGTACAAGAGCTGTTACCGGGCGACGTCGACGCCCTGGCGTCGGCACTGAGGAGCGGGCATGGTCTCTCTCGCTCCGTTTCGCCAAACCGGCCCGTCCTTCGCCGACCTCGTCCCTTATGCGGGCCTCGTCGCCAATGGCATTATCCTGCTCAAGGACGGTTCACTGATGGCTGGCTGGTACTTCGCCGGGCCAGATTCGGAAAGCTCTACCGACGCTGAGCGAAATGAGGTGTCGCGTCAGATCAATGCGATCCTCTCGCGGCTCGGATCCGGCTGGATGATCCAGGTTGAAGCGATCCGCATTCCGACAACAAATTATCCGGCTGACGGGGATTGTTTTTTCCCCGATGCCGTCAGTCGGGCGATCGACGCCGAGCGCCGCATGCATTTCGAACGCGAAAGCGGCCATTTCGAGAGCCAGCACGCGCTGGTCCTGACTTACCGACCGCCCGAATCACGCCGCTCCTGCCTGACGCGTTACCTCTATTCGGATGGGGAGACGCGCTCGACGTCCCACGCCGACAAAGCGTTGGAGATGTTCGAAACCTCGATCCGCGAGGTCGAGCAATACCTCGCGAACGTCATATCCATCCGGCGGATGGTGACGCAGGAAGTGGAGGATCAGAGAGGCCATCGGATGGCGAAATACGATGAGCTCTTCCAGTTCATCCGCTTCTGCATCACGGCCGAGAACCATCCGATCCGACTGCCCGCCATTCCCATGTATCTCGACTGGCTGGTGACGGCCGAGCTGCACCACGGCCTCGCGCCGACCGTCGAGAATCGCTTCCTCGGTGTCGTTGCCATCGACGGTCTGCCGGCTGAAAGCTGGCCGGGTATCCTCAACGCGCTCGATCTTATGCCGCTAGCGCTGTCGACGGGCCGAACCGCGCCGTCGAGAAACGGTCATTCCCCACAACCGCGAGAAATGGTTCGTAACGCTGTCGTCGTTGATCGGCTTTCACTTAACGCAACGGGCAGCCTATTCCAAGAGTTGCCGCTCCAGCAGCGCTTCGAGCCACTCCGCAAACACCTGCAGCCGACGTGAGAGATGCTGCCTGTGCGGATAGAGCAGCGTCACCGGCATGGATTCAGCGCGGTGATCGAGCATTACTTCGAGGAGTTCGCCGGCGTCCAGATGACGCCGCACATCGTAAGCGGGGATTTGGATCAGGCCCAGGCCTGCGAGGCAGCAGGCGATGTAGGCTTCGGCGCTGTTGACCGTGACGCGGCCCCTCAGCGACAGAGATCGCACCGCGCCGTCTTCGACCCACTCCCAATCCTCGACCCGCCCGCTGGAAGGTGACGCATAGTTGACGGCCCAATGGTCGCCCAGGTCATCCGGCGATTGTGGTGTTCCGTTCCGCTTCAGATAGGCAGGGCTTGCAACATTGATGAGCGGCAGCTTGCCGATGGGCCGCGCGATCAGGCCGGAATCGCTTAAGGGTCCGACGCGCAGCACGCAGTCGACACTGTCCTCGATCAGGTTGATGGCGCGGTCGGTCACGCCGAGATCGATGTCGATCTGCGGGTAGCGGTCGAGGAATTCGGGTAGCGCCGGGGCAATGATGAGCCGCCCGATCCGACCGGGGACATCGATCTTCAACCGGCCCGATGGCTGAGCGGCCGTCTGCCGGAACAGGTTCTCCGTATCCTCGACGTCGGCGATGACCTGCTGGCATCGCTCATAGAAGGCCGCGCCGTCCTGGGTCGGCGACACTTTGCGCGTGGTGCGATGAAGCAGCCGCGCACCGACACGGCCTTCCAGTTCCTGAACGGCCGCCGAGACGGACGATCGGGGAATGCCGAGCGTATCGGCAGCACGGGTAAAGCTCGCGCATTCGACGACGCGGGAGAAGATGCGGAACAGGTCTATGCGGTCCAAGTGGTCGACGCCTCAATTGCACTGAATTTCTGACAAGTGATGTCAGAATGATCGTCTTTATCGTGCAATCCTAGACGGTATTGTCGTCTTCAGGAAGCGGCCCCGACATCGATGAGGTCGCGCAGCCAGCAAAAGGAGGCCGCCCTCATGACCGATCACAGCATCAAGGGAAAAACCGTCATCATCGCCGGCGGGGCGAAGAACCTCGGGGGGCTGCTCGCCCGCGATCTTGCTGCACATGGCGCAAAGGCGATCGCGATCCACTACAACAGCGCAGCCAGCAAGGTCGAGGCCGACGCGACGGTTGCTGCGGTAAAAGCGGCCGGAGCCGAGGCCGTGGCCTTCCAGGCGAACCTGACGACGGCTGGCGCGGTGGAAAAGTTGTTTGCGGATGCGGTTGCCGCCATCGGCAAGCCCGATATCGCCATCAACACCGTCGGCAAGGTGCTCAAGAAGCCGATCATCGAGATCTCGGAAGCCGAATATGACGAGATGACCGCCGTCAATTCCAAGGTGGCGTTCTTCTTCCTCAAGGAGGCCGGCAGGCATCTCAACGACAACGGCAAGATCTGCACGCTCGTCACGTCGCTGCTCGGCGCGTTCACGCCGTTCTATGCCGCGTATGCCGGCACCAAGGCACCGGTCGAGCACTTCACGCGGGCCGCTTCGAAGGAATTCGGTGAGCGCGGCATCTCGGTGACGGCGATCGGGCCGGGGCCGATGGACACACCTTTCTTCTATCCGGCCGAAGGCACAGATGCGATCGCCTATCACCGGTCGGCGGCGGCGCTTTCGAAGTTCTCCAAGACCGGCCTCACCGACATCGAGGACATCGTCCCCTATATCCGCTTCCTCGTCTCGGACGGCTGGTGGATGACCGGCCAGACCATCCTCGTCAATGGCGGCTATACGACGAAATGAAGCTGCGGCGCCTCGGCAGGCCTGCCATTGCCGGGGCGCTTCTCTTCCCGTCGGAATTGAAGGGAGGTCGCGATGACCAATCCGTTCCAGTCCAAGCTCGACGCCCAGCGCGAACATTTCCTGAGCGATGCGACCAAGAGCTATGAATGGCGCATCGACCAGCTCGATCGCATGGAGCGGATGCTCACCGACAATAAGGATGCGCTCTGCGCGGCGCTTCACGAGGATTTCGGCAAGCCTCCCTTCGAGCAACTGTTCGAGATCACAGTGCCGATGGGCGTGATCCGCTATTATCGCGAGAACCTGAAGACGCTGATGGCGCCGGAGCCGATGAAGATTCCGCACGGCCTCGAAGCAACCGGCAATCGCGGCGTCATCTACAAGGAGCCCTACGGCGTCGCGCTGGTGATCGGCCCCTTCAACGCGCCGATCCTGCTGCTGCTCGACCCGGCGATCGCCGCGCTCGCCGCCGGCAACACGGTGATCCTCAAGCCGGCCAACACCACGCCGCGCACGGCAGCGCTGCTGGCCGATCTCGTGCCGCGCTATTTCGCGCCGGAGAACGTCAGCATCGTCACCGGCGGGCGCGAACAGATTTCGGCGCTGCTGGAGCTGCCGTTCGACTTCATCTTCTTCACCGGCTCCTCGGCGGTCGGCAAGGTGGTAATGCGCGCCGCTGCCGAGCACCTGACGCCGGTCCTGCTCGAACTCGGCGGACAGAACCCGACAATCGTCGATGCCACCGCCAATCTCGACATCGCCGCCGACCGCATCGCCTGGGGCCACAACGCCATCTCAGGCCAATGGTGCATCGCGCCGGGCTATGTCTGCGTGCATGAGAGCGTCGCCGACGCCTTCATCGCCAAGCTCAAGGCTTCGATCGTGAATATGTATGGCGACGATCCGAGCCGGAGCCCGGACTTCGCGCGGATGATCAGCACGCATGACGCGGAGCGGGTCGCCTCCTACATTCTGCCCGAAAAGATTGTGCACGGCGGGCGCTTCGATGTCGCGGCGCGCTATGTCGAACCCACCATTCTCTATCCTTCCGATTGGAGCGATCCGGCGCTGCAACAGGAGGTGTTCGGTCCCGTCCTGCCGGTGCTGGTCTATTCCGACCTCAAGGCGACGATCGACATCATCAAGCGTAAGCCCAAGCCGCTTGCCGCCTATATCTTCAGCAAGGACCAGGGGACGATCGACCAGGTGCTGGCAAGCCTTTCCTTCGGCGGCGGCTGTATCAACCAGACCAACCTGCATTGCTGGATCGACAGCCTGCCCTTCGGTGGCGTCGGCAACAGCGGCATCGGCAAATACTACGGTAAGGCTGGCTTCGACGCGCTGAGCAACACCAAGGCCATGCTGATCGGTAATCCCGATGTCGAGCTGGATGTCTTCCCGCCCTATGCGGGCAAGGACATCGCGAAGAACCTGAGCGTGTTTTCCTGAGGGGGATCGATCGATGCACATGGCAATGGTGATCGGCGGCGGCATCGTCCTGCTCGGCCTGTTTCTTCTGTTCGGCAGGCTCTGGGGCGGTGTCGATCCCGATCTTGCCATGGCGGCCAAGCTCTTCATCCCGGCCTGGCTCATCGTCTCACTCGTCAATATATGGGTGGGCGTGACGAAGGCCGGCTATTCGGTGCGCGACGAACTGCCGATCCTGCTCGTCGTTTTCCTCGTGCCCGCGGTGGTCGCCGGTCTCGCCGCCTTGCGGCTGGCGCGGTGAGGAGCGCCATGTCCGACCACGCTCCCGCCCATCATCCGCTGCTGCGCCGCCGCGACGGCCATCATGCGACAGTCAGCTTCGCCGAGCTGTTCTTCGACCTCGTCTATGTGTTCGCGGTCACCCAGCTCAGCCACGAGCTTCTGACCAACCTGACGCTGACCGGCGTCGTCGAGACGCTGATCCTGTGGTTCGCGGTCTGGCTCGGCTGGCAATATACCTGCTGGGTCACCAACTGGTTCGATCCCGAGACCGCCCCTGTGCATTATTGGGACACAGATTCACGGTAGCGGCGTGAGGATCACTGGCTGGCGGACAGTTGGAGCGGCATGAGTCCATCGGCGTCGAGTTCGATGCCGTCTGACCAGACATAATCTCCGGTGAGGTTGATCCGGTCCTAGCCCAATGGGGAAAGTTGGGAAAGGAGCGCGGGATTGAGTGTTATTCCGCGCTTTCGCAGTTCGGCCACTGCGCGGTCGAGATAGCGGCAGTTGAACAGGATAATCGCAGCGGTAACGAGATTAAGGGCAGCTGCCCGCATCTGCTGATTTTCGAGGCCGCGATCTCGAAAGCGGCCAAGCCGGTGAAACGCAACCGCGCGCGCCAGGCTGTTGCGTGCTTCACCCTTGTTGAGTTCGCCAGTGACGAGCTGGCGGAGAGCTGGGTCCTGGAACCATCGCAGCGTAAACAGCGTGCGCTCGATGCGACCGACCTCGCGGAGTGCAGCGGCAAGGCCATTCTGTTGCCGGTAGGCGGACAGCTTCTTCAGGATGAGCGATGGCGTGACGGTCCTGTCGCGCATCGCCGCGATAACGCGCTGAAAGTCGGGCCAGTGATTGACGATCAGATTGCGGTTGAGCCTGTGCCCAAACAGCGGCGCGAGGCGACCGTAGCGCTTGGGAGCCTCGAAGGCGTAAAGGCGTCGATCGGAGAGGCGCGGAATGCGCGGCTCGAATTCGAGCCCGAGCAGGTGCATGACTGCGAACACGATATCGGAGACGCCGCCGCCATCGACGTGAAGCGCAGAGAGATTGGCGCTGCTTTCGTGACCGAGGATGCCATCGAGCGCGTGGATCGCTTCGCCGGCAGTGCCCGCGATCACGGTTTGATGAAGCGGTGCGTAACGGTCAGTGATGGTGGTGTAGATTTTGACGATCGGGTCGCGACCGTAATGCGCGTTGACCAGTCCGCCCGCCTCGCCGGCACCGCCAAGATAATAAGCCTGGCCATCGGCGGAGGCGCGCCAGCCCTCCCCGAACCATGAAGCCATCGGCTCGGCGTGTATGGCGTCGGTCAGACAGCCGAGGGCAGCGCCGAATGTGTCTTCGCGCATGTGCCAGGTTTGCATGCGCAGGAGCGCGCGGCGCGATGCCACGCCGCAGACTTCGGCCATGCGGGAGAGGCCAAGGTTCGTGGCTCCCGCGATCAGCGCGGCGAGGAAGGTCCGCTCGTCACCGGGGGGAAGCCCAGTCGAGACATGCCCAAAATGGCCGATGAAGCCGGTCCAGCGCTCGACCTGCGACAAGACATCAGTGATGCGCGTCGTCGGCACAAGACCGTAGCAGCTCAGGGCAAGCCGCCTGCCATCGTCACGTTCGGCAAGATCGGTCTTCGGTTCTTTCGGAAAGCGCAGGCGGTCGCCGGTGAACAGCGCAGGATCGCCGTTGGGCAGACCTCGCGATACACCAAGCAGCGAGGCGTCGAGTTCGGCCGCTCGCGCGTCGAGCCACGCATTGGGATCGGAAATCTGGATCTGCGACGGGGCCGCGTCCGCACTCGGTGAGAGCAGCGTATCCAGCGAGCGGTGCAGTCGAGAAGTTGGCACCCAGATATCGCCCGCCGCAAGTGCGCCAGCCAACTCGGAATAGGTCGCCAGTTCCCAATAGGTGCGGTCGATCTTGCCGTTTGTGACGACGTATCGCTGCCAGCGCCGCTCGATATGCCCGAGCGGCACGCCGTCAGGGAGCGGTGTTCGCCAATCACCGTCGAGTTCAGCCAGGATCATCATCGCCGCACGCAGCGGCGCGGTGCTCTTACGGCCCTCGAACGCAAATGCCTCCAAAAAGCGCGGCGCCGCCCGCTTGAAAGTCCGATATTCCGGCGCAATCTCGCTGATCGCGTTGTCTCTCCCCGGCCTCGTCGTTCGCCGAATGAGAGCGGCGTCTGCATCGATAGTGTCCAGCGAGGCTACCGCCGCGACCGCTGCGGCGATATCGCCGCCGACGCGCGCTGCCTTGCTGACTACCTCCAGCACCTCAGCGACGCGGATCAGCCGATCACGACCCTGGTCGGCAGAAGCCGCGATCGTTTGTTCGAGCCGCTTGCGGGCGCGTAAATGCGCCCGTCCAATTAAAGAACCGAACATGCCAATTCCCGCGTCGGTCAGCGTGGCCTCGAATTCGCGCAGCGTCGCGACGAGGATGACACGTCGTCGCCCGGGCCCCATCTGCTGGAAAGCCTGCGCGGTGTAGCGTGCACCTTCGCGCGCGAATTGCTCCATTCGGGGTTCGTATCGTCTGTCGATGACGACGGCGCGCGCGCCGGTGCCGTAAACGAGTGCGATCCTGTCGAGAATGCCGATTAGCGAAGCTGAGGCGACGCGCGGGACTGGTTCGCGTAGCTAGGAGATTCGGCTTTGGCGGTCATGCGTTTTCTCGGCGATAAGTGCGTCCAGTCGGCTGCGGGTTGCGGTGTCGAGACGATCGTCGATATCGGCGATAATCCGACTTTCGGCCACGTGCATCGCCTCGGCGGCCATGCGCTCGACGACGCTGATACCGGGGATGACGATCTTGCAGTTGCGCAACTCGTCGAGGAACCTGCCCAACAGAACACGTCCGTCGATCAGGCCGACAGCTTCCAGTTCCAACCACGCGCTAAGCGTTGCGCGCATTTGCTTGGTGAGATCGACGAAACCGAACCGCGCCTTGATCGTAAGAAGCTGATCGTAGCGTGTGGGCGTTCGCCGGGCAAAGCCGGCGATAACCTCGGCATCGACACCGATCTGCTCGGCGATATGATCGAGCATGACAGCAGGAAGCATCTCACCACGCCGAAGGTGGCGACCGGGATAGCGCAGGCAGCAGAGCTGTAATGCGTAGCCAAGCCGAGTCTCGGGCGTGCGGGCGCCGTTGATGGCATCGAGGTCGCTAGCGTCTAGGCTGTGATAGCGAACGACCATCGCCTCGTCGTCGGGCAGCGCCAACATGGCGTCGCGCTGAGGACCGGTCATCGAAATCCGTGCGGGCATGGGTCATCCCTTCAAAAACCACTTGCCTTTCGGTATAGCTTTGCAAGAGGATTGTGAAAGGCGGAAAGCCGCAATCGGCCATCATGGTCGTTTGGCTTCCACAGACGGCCGTTTGCGAAAGGACCGAATTGAGCGCCGCACCCTATCTCATCGGCTATGCCCGCGTATCGAAGGGCGACGACCAGTCGAACGCTGCGCAGCTGCGCGCGCTCAAGGTCGCGGGTTGCAATCGCGTGTTCGAGGAATCCGCCAGCGGCGGGCGATGGGATCGGCCGAAGCTGCACGAGATGATTGACTGGCGGCAGCATCGTACTCACATTCGATGGTCGTCGTGGGGTGCCGCGCTGGTGCAGGCGTTGTATAAAGCCCAAAACGGAATCGCGATGGCGACGGTGCGGTTTGCACGGGGCAAAATTGCTCGTTGGGACACGATAGAGAACGCTGACGGTCGAAATGAGAATAACTGAATCATCTCGCGTGCGAGGCACGCAATTGAAGAGTATTTTACTTATTTTGCTGTTTTCCTCTACCGCGCCTGGTTTCGCAAACGACCCAGTCTACGAGTCCTTGTTAGTTAGACCCGCGACAACGACAGAGCAGCGTTGCCGCAATTCCTTCCTTCAGCTTGAGCTCGATATATTGGAACGAGGAAGACTAGACTTCCGCTCGGTAACGGATATCCGATCCGAAATCGACGCTGTCGGCAAATTGGTCAAAAGCGGCTGCAATCCAAAGTACTTGAGCGATCTAAGGTTCTGTATCCCCCAAGATAATGTATCATCCCGGAGCAGTGAACTAGCGACCCATCTAGCCACTTGCCTCCGAAATCTCGAAGATCGCGGTGTTCGTGCAGGCCAATAGTCGCATAACTCCCGGAGAACGCATCATTGTTTGTGTGACCGTTTTTGGATTGCACAATCCAAAAGCGGTCCCCTGTCATTACAGCTACGAGGACGGATAGGCGGTGAAATTGTGAAAACCGATGTCAATGGAGCGTGGCACTTCTACAACCTCATAGATGATGAGCGCCATGATTTCTCCGCCGGTCAGTTTCCCGAGGCGGTGTCTTATGCCGATCTGCCTTCTGGTCGGGATGAAGCATTTTCCGATATATCTTACGGGCAATACCGGACTTTGCGCGATCGGTCGTCGCAGAAATCCTGAAACATGTTACGTCACATATGTTTGTCGCAGGTGACGGGATTTTCGCGACAGGCTAGAAGTTTACTGTACCCTTTAGATAGGTGACGGCCGTTCCGACCCGATCGCCATCCAATTCGCATGAAAGCCGCCCGCCACGACGCGAGCATTGGAAGGCCGAAAGCCAATCCTTGCCGAGCTTTCGAGCCCAATAGGGAGCGAGCGTCGAATGGGTGGAGCCCGTCACCGGATCTTCTGGCACGCCCGCGCCCGGCGCGAAATGGCGGGACACGAAATCATGCTCGCTCCCCCGCGCGGTAATGGCGAGGCTCAAGGGGTGAAGCCTTGCGATCTTTACCAGATCCGGCACGAAATCACGTACTGCCCGTTCGTCGGCAAGCTCCACGAACCAGCTCCGGGCTGTGCGGAAAACGGCGATGCCGGGACCTCCGATGATCTCCATGATGATAGTCGGTGCGTCCGACACCAACTCCGGGGGGAGACTTGGCAGATCGAGGGCGTATCCGTCTGGATGACAGCTCACCCGCAGCGGCCCCGCACGCGTGGCGAACAGGAAGTCGCCCCCGATGCCTCTTTCCGCCGCCAGCACATGAGCGGCCGCCAGTGTCCCATGCCCGCAAAAACTCGTCTCCATGGTTGGCGTGAACCAGCGCAGTTCCCAATCAGGGCCAGCAGGCCGTGCAAATGCGGTGATGGCGATGTTGTTTTCCTCCGCGATCGCGAGCATGTCGCGATCGGTAAGCCAGTCATCAAGGATGAGGACGGCGGCAGGGTTCCCGGTAAAGGGCTGCGATGCGAAGGCATCGACCTGATAGAATGGAATTTGGCGCAAGTCCGTTGTCCTCTCTTTGCTCCTATTGTGGCCGTTGCGACAGAGCCAGGCGCACGCCGAATCCGATCAGCGCCAGCGCCTTGGGATTGAGCAGGTTGGTCAGCAGTCCCCGGCGCATGGAAATCCCCCAGGGCCGGCCGCTGTCGCTCGGCGGGATGGATGCCCCTTCGGGTGAAAGCGAATGCGCCCGCAATAGGCCGACGCCGATCCATATGAGATAGGCCGCGCCGACCAGGCGCACGACTTCAAAGGCTGCCGGTGCTGTTCTCAGCAGCGTTGCCAGCCCTATTGCTGCAAGAGACACATGGGCGGCGCGGGCAAGGCCGACCGCGACGGCAAGGGCATGTGATCGTCCCCGGAGCGCACTGGTTTGCAGGATCAGCACCATGTCCGGCCCCGGAACCAGATAGGCGATAGCGAGCGCACCGACGAAAATCCAGAGATCGGCCATGCTCCCACGCTCCACGGTTCTTTTCCTGACTGGACCGTAGCGTGGCGGGCACCGGCATGTCCTTGCGAACTCTACCTCGATTCCGGGTGAAATTGGCGTATCGTGCCAACAAAGAGCCTCGAACACCGGAAAGGATGCCAAGATTGAAGCTCGACGCCATCGACCGCCGCATACTGGCTGCTTTGCAGCGAGACGCCCGTCTGACCAACGTGCAACTAGCGGAAGAAGTCGGCCTTTCGCCGTCGCCGTGCCTGCGCCGGGTGCGGATTCTTGAAACGGCCGGCGTGATCGGTGGCTATCACGCGACCCTCGATCGCGGTGGCCTCGGACTTGGCCTGACCGTGTTCGTCGGGGTCAAGGTCGAGCGTCACCGTGACGAACCGGCAGCGGCTTTCAGAGAGGTCGTGCAGGCGTTGCCCGAGGTGTGTCCTGCCATCTGGTATCGGGTGAGGCCGACTTTTTGTTGCAGGTCGTCGTTCCCGATCTCGCGGCCTATGAGCGCTTTCTGCTTGAAACCCTGCTCAAGCTGCCCGGGGTCAGCGACATTCGCAGCAATTTCGCGATTCAGACCGTGAAATCTCAAGCCCCGCTTCCTCTCGATCATCTTCCGAATGCGGATATGTCGCGGAAATCCTGACTTTTGCCGCGAAAGTAAGCGAGGGCGGCAGCGGGGGCTTCCAACTTCGTCGTCGGTTCTAAGATGGTCGCTTGTCCTTTAGGTCGTCGAGGTCAGGATATTGCCGGTAAACGACGTCGAGAACGTTGAGATCAATGCTGCCGATCAAAATTCCAAGCGCCTTCCTAATATCGACAGTCTCCACCTCGCCGCATAATAAAAAAATATCGTGCAGGCTTCGTATGGCGGCCAGGCACTGAACCTTGACGATTTCGGCGGTCTCGCGTTTCATTTTCTCGTCCATTAATGCTGAGTTTCGCGGAATCACGAGGCCGACATCGGCCAGCGCCCCGCCGATGATTGTGCCAGCCTGCCGGCAAGGCGCTGAGAAATGGTAAGCGTGCCTGTTTCTGGTTTACCAAAACGCAGTCTTACACGCGGGCGGAAGATACCTTCCTTTCGCATGAAACCGATTTGCTCCCATGGCACGAAGAAGGGTCGGCAGAATGGCCCGAAAATTCTCCAGAAGCCGAGGCCTACTCGTATTCCGGAAGGACAAATATCGATCGTCAGAATACCATTCATGTGCACCCCTCCAAGAAAGGTGCCCATGACGCCCGATCTGCTTATCAGATGCAGAGACGGCTTCTCTTCGCGATCTGGATATCGCCACATCAGCTGATACCAGCCGGATAGTAGGTTCAAAAAAGTCGTCACTCCCAGCCAAATGCAAGGAACCATGATCATGAGTTTCACATGATCAGACATCGGCTTCGTTCGCTCCTATGGAGTGACGCAGCACCCTATAGATTGTTGCCAGATGCACACCGAGGACCTTGGCAACCTGACGCGCAGATTGCCCCTCATCGAGGAGTTTGTGGCCCAGAGCGATCTGCTCGCCCTTGAGTGCCAGCGGTCGACCGAAGCGCACGCCCTTCTGTTTTGCCGACGATCGACCGGCACTGGTGCGCTGATGTATGAGGGCGCGCTCGAATTCGGCGATGCCTGCGAACACTGTCAGCACCATGCGCCCCGCCGGCGAGGTCGTATCGGCCCAAGGCTCAGCGAGGGAGCGGAGCCCGGCCTTCCGCTCATTGAGCTGTTCGGCGATGTCGAGAAGGTTCTTGGTCGACCGCGCCAGGCGGTCGAGCCTGGTGATCATCACGACATCCCCTTCGCGCAGATGGTCGATCATGCGCACCAATTCGGGCCGATCGCGCTTCGCTCCGGAGATCTTCTCTTCGTAGATTTTCGTGCAGGCAGCCCCCGCGAGCGTGGCGCGCTGCTGGCTCAAATCCTGGTCGTCGGTCGAGACGCGGGCATAGCCGATCAGCATGAGCAAATCCGTCGCATAAATCGTTCGCAAAACAATACTTTTGCAACCGACTTTTGCAACGAGAATTGTGCTGCGATTTCGGGAGGCGCGCACCGTGTCGCGAAATTCAGGAATTAGGCGACATATGCCAACCGTCGAAATATGCGCGACTGGCTGGCCCCATGAGTTGCCGGCTAGCCTCACCGGCCTCGGTGCATGAAATGTTTTCAAGGAAGCAAGTGCAGAGCGCATTTGCCAGCGGGTTACGGTCGTCAGTATCAGATGCAACGATCCCTTCGATAGTCCGAAAGAGGGCCGCTTTGTCGGACGAGGCTAAATCGACTGAATTTTGACGATAGAAGTCGCTAAACTCCGCGCAAATGCCGTGCGGTGTGAAGCTGCCATCACCGGCTATGTAATAGGAATCGATGAGTGCTGCGCTGAACGTGGGAAACAGGCGTTCAAGCATTCCGCGCAACTCCATAGCTGTCGTTATCATCAAGGTCATTTCAGCGCTATTGTCGCAATATTCCCGATTAATGTTTGGATTTTGCGTCTGAGTTTTGCAACACAAAGGCGCTATCGCCAACGAAGAACATTCATATTCTGCATTTGTTCGTCAAGTTGGCCGAAATCGCAGCCTCGGGCCGACTGGGCCCCTATTGGGCTCGAAAGCTCGGCAAGGATTGGCTTTCGGCCTTCCAATGCTCGCGTCGTGGCGGGCGGCTTTCATGCGAATTGGATGGCGATCGGGTCGGAACGGCCGTCACCTATCTAAAGGGTACAGTAAACTTCTAGCCTGTCGCGAAAATCCCGTCACCTGCGACAAACATATGTGACGTAACATGTTTCAGGATTTTTGCGACATGGCGTGCGCTACTTGGTGGGGCGCGTGATCCAAATGCTTTCCCGACTGCCTATGCGGTGCCACCATCCTGCAAGATTTTCCTTTTTGGAGAACATCTCCTGCCCCTCGGGCACCATCAGGAAATAATCGAGCATTGGTGCGACATGGAGATCGGCCAGCGTGAGATGGTCCCCGCCGAGCCAAGCGCCATCTCCCAAGAAGTCCGAAAGCGATTCCAAACATACCGAGGCTTTCGCACGGGCTGTCGCTACACGGGTTTCGTCAGCCGGTTCGCCCTTCGCTGCCTTCGAGACGAGTTCAACATACATTCCCCATACGAGATGAGGGTAAATATAGCCATCGGCAATGCTGATGATTTGATTCACACGAGCCCGCTGCTTCGGTTCCGAAGGTTGGAGCGATGCTCCCTGAAAAGCTTCATCAACATAGCGGGTAATTGCTCCAGTCTCATACAAGCGGAAACCATCGTGCTCGAACGCTGGAATTTTTCCGAACGGCTGCCTCTCAAGATAGCTCCGTGCCGCACCGTCTGACGCAAAGATGTCGACAGGGATCAGATCATAATCGACACCTTTCTCGTGGAGAGCGAGACGTGAGATGCGCACATAGACGCTATAGTCAGCGCCGAACAACTGCGGCTTGCTCATTCAATCTCCCAAGGCCGATCCGTCGCGAAATTCCCGAAACTCGCGACAATTCAACATTGTTACCACGACGGCGGAAGCGGTGGCACGGTTAAACGGTAGCTTGTCCTTTTCGAAGAAACGCCGGCAAATCTCCACCGGAGGGAACTTTCATGATCGACATTGATGGCGTGCGGGTGGATACACCTACCTGCAACGACATTCTGCACTTCAACAATGCCGGCTCGTCGCTAATGCCAAGGCCGGTCTTTGAGGCACTCTCCGGTGCTCTTGCTCTGGAATATGCATTTGGCGGATATGAAGCTGAACGGCGCTTGGGCGACGACCTGAAAGCCTTCTACTCCGAATTCGCTGCCTTGCTGAACGCCAAGCCTGAAGAGATTGCGTTTGTCGAGAATGCAACGCGCGCCTGGGAGATGGCCTTTTATGGCCTGCCACTGCAGCCGGGTGACCGCGTCATTACCCACGCTTCGGAGTATGCGTCAAACTATCTGGCTCTGCTGCAACAGGCCAAAAGGGGAGGCATTTTCATAGATGTCGTGCCATCTGACGCAGTTTGGCCAGGTGGATGTTGCTGCGCTTGAAAAGCTGATCACCTCGGACACGAAGCTGATCGCAATTACCCATGTGCCGACGCAAGGCGGGTTGGTGAATCCAGCGGCGGAGATCGGCAAGATTGCACGCCGGCATGGCGTTACGTATCTTCTGGATGCCTGCCAATCCGTTGGACAAATGGACGTCGACGTGCAGGCAATCGGATGCGACATTCTCTCAGGCACCGGGCGAAAGTTTCTGCGCGGCCCCCGAGGCACCGGGTTTCTTTATGTTCGAAAGGAAATCGCCGAGACGATCGAGCCACCATTTATCGACCTTTTGTCGGCTACGTGGACAAAGCCGAACGGCTACGAGCTTGCGCACGGGGCCAAGCGCTTCGAGAACTTCGAGAGCTATGTAGCAGGTCGCGTTGGATTGATGGCGGCGGTTCGTTACGCGCGCCATTGGCCTCAAGGCGATCGAGCAGCGCGTCTCCGTCCTCGCTGACACCCTTCGCTCTGAATTGGTCTCTATCGACGGCGTGAGTGTTCATGACCTCGGCCAGATCAAGTGTGGCATTGTCACGTTCGAAAAGGCTGGAATTCAAGCTGCTGAGATCGCCGGCAGACTGCGCGCACAGCACATCAACGTATCCGTCTCGATTCTTCCTTATGCGCGGCTCGATCTAGGCCAACGAGGATTGACCTCACTGGTTCGAGCTTCGGTACACTATTTCAATACCGACGAAGAGATCGGGCGTTTCGTTGATGCGATCGGCGAGATGTCCCAATCTTCGCGCTAGAGTCAGGGGCTAAACGAACGGCGGGTTTCGAGGGCAGCGGGATCGAGGCAAACGGTTGCATTAAGGGTCGGGAGCTGCCTGGCGGCTTTGGCCTCATTCAAATTTGAGCCTACCGTGAATCTGTGTCCGAATAATGCACAGGGGCCGAGACCCCGCGCATTCGCGCGCTGCTCTTCGCGGTGATGCTGGCCTGCCTCGTCATGGCCGCCGCCATTCCCGGGGCCTTTGGTGAAAGGGGGCCCGTCTTCGCGCTTGCCTATATCGCGATCCAGGTAGGGCGAACAGCCTATATCGTCCTCGAACTTGGCAAGGACTATCCGCTCGCCGCCAACTACCGCCGCATGCTCGGTTGGCTCATGATCGCGGCTGTGTTCTGGGTCTCCGGCGCCTTCATGGAAGGCTGGTCTCGCGCTCCGCTGTGGGCGGTCGCGGTGCTGTGCGAATACATCTCGCCGATGTTCGGCTTCGCGCTTCCCGGCCTCGGCCGCTCGCGAACCAGCGATTGGACCATCGAGGGCGGGCATCTCGCCGAACGCTGCCAGCTCTTCGTGATCGTCGCGCTCGGCGAGACCGTGCTCGCCACCGGCGCGACACTTGGCCGAGCAGAAAGCTGGGACGGAGCCATTCTATCCGGGCTATTCGCCACCTTCCTCAGCACGCTCGCCATGTGGTGGCTGTATTTCGGGACGTCGAGCGAGGAGGCGACCCAGACCATCACGCGCTCCGACGATCCGGGGCGCATCGGCGCATATTTCCACTATCTCCACGCTATCCTGGTCGCCGGCATCATCGCCACCGCTGTCGGCAACGTGCGTGCTCGCCCATCCGCACGACGCCGTGAAGGCCTCCTATGCGCTGATCCTGTCCACCGGACCGGCGATCTACTTGCTTGGCAGCGCCATCTACAAGAAGGTGGTCTACGGCGTCATGCCCGCCTCGCATATCACCGGCGTGGTCGTGCTGGCGGCGCTGATTCCGCTCTCATCCCAGGTGGACCTGCTCACCGTCGGCTGGTTGACCACCATTGTCATGCTGGCGGTGAGCCTCTGGGAAGGACGTCTGCTAGGCAAACGCCGCGCTGACCGGGACGATCGGCAGATGACGCATTGAGATGGAGAGTGTCATGCGCACTCATGCGACCGCGGCAGGTCCGCCAGCCATGCCAGCGGATGCGAGCGCCGTCATCTCGTTCTGGGCAGCTTCGTCGGCGCGCTGGTTCGACAAGGATGTCGGCTTCGATCATGCATTCCGCGAGCGTTTCCTCGATCTGCATATAGACGTTGCCGCACGGAAGCATGACGGCTGGATGGCGTCCTCCTACGGCGCGCTCGCCCTCCTGATCCTGACCCACCAGTTCCGCTCAACGCCTTTCGTGTCACCGGCCACATGTACGCTACCGATCCGTTGGCCCGACTCTATGTCCGGCAGACGCTCGGAGCAGGACATATGGACAATGTCGAGCCGGAAATGCGCGTGTTCTTCTGCCTCCCTTTCGCGCATTCGGAAGGCATGGCTGATCAGGGGATACCCGTACGCCTGAACGGGCAACTTGGTCAGCCCTGGCTCGACCATGCGCAAGATCACCGCGACATTATCTGCCGTTTCGGGCGGTTTCTGCACCGCAATCCGATGCTCGGCCGCATCACATCGCCTCGCAGATCTATAACAAGGAGCACCTCAATCAGGTCGATATCGGCGGAAACCTGTACCAGAACGCCCCGACCATCATCGGGGTCAATCAAGTTGTCTCCAGTCGATCAGGGCATGCTGCCCTGGGACATCTTCAACGGAATCTTCGCCGGAGCTGGCGGACCGTTTGCCGTTGGCATAAAATCTCCGGGGAAACCTGAAACGCCCACGGGTAGCAAGGGAGGATCGGCAGGCGGCGGCGTGGGTGATGCTACAAAGGGAGTGCTGACAAAAGCTGATTTTCCGGAAGTCGGTACAACCATCAGCCAAAAACAAAATCGCCATATTGAAGGGCTACAATGCCAAGCGGCTGCACTCGGTCCTTGGCTACAGATCGCCAACAGAATTTGAAACCCAACTTGCCCAACAGGCGGCTTAGTTTGAAGCGCCTCGCTGGTCCAGCCCCAAGGGTTCACTCCAGGGGCTTTTGACAAGGCAAAGGCTGATATTAGCTGACTCTGATAGGTAAATTTCGGATAGGCCTCCCTGTGGCTGCGAACACCGCATTCGTGATTGCAGGGACAATGCAGGCGGTTCCAGCTTCACCAATACCCCCGGAGACTTCCATGCTTTGCACCAAATGTACATCAATCCTCGGCATTTCATCCATCCGCAAAACTGGATAATCGTCAAAGTTACCCTGTTCGACACTGCCGTTCTTGAAATTGATAACGCCGTAAAGAGCAGCACTAATGCCAAAAACAATGCCGCCTTCAACCTGGGCGACGACGGTGTCGGGATTAATAATCAGGCCGCAATCAACCGCACAAATTACACGCAACACGCGGACCACACCTTCAGGAGTAACCTCCACTTCTGCTATCTGGGCCATATACCCACCCCAACTGGGCATGACGGCAACACCGCGTCCACGACCGGCCGTCATTGCGCCCCCCCATCCAGCCCGCTCGGCAGCCAGATTGAGTACCGCTAGAGCTCGAGGCTCATGAGCTATTAGACTCCTGCGATACACAACAGGATCCTGCTGTACAGCGGCAGCTAGCTCATCGATAAAACTTTCAACTACGAATGCATTGCGTGCCGGGCCAACTCCGCGCCACCAGGTTGTTGAAACACCGGGCGACTCGTGGCGCTTAAACTCGACTCGTATGGCAGCAGGTGCGTAAAGCAGTTCCGTTGCTCCTTCGACCGCATCGGGATCTACTCCTTTCGTCTGCTCCAGAAGCGTTGGGACAAGACGGGCGAGAAACGATGAACCTGTTATCCGGTGTGTCCAAGCGATGGGCTTGCCTGTACTATCCAGCCCAGCTTCGATCCGATCAACATAGTGTGGGCGGTACATATCGTGTCGGATATCGTCCTCCCGGCTCCAGACCAATTTAACAGGACCGTCAACATGGCGCGCAATGGAAACAGCCTGCGCAACATAGTCGACCTCGCTGCGCCTGCCGAAGCCGCCGCCGAGATAGTAACCGTGTACCGTCACCGCTGCGATCGGCAGACCAGTCAATTTAGCCGCCACCGCCTGGACACGGCCTGGTGCCTGGGTGCCAATCCAGACGTCGCAGGCATCTTGCCTCACATGGACTGTACAATTCATCGGCTCCATCGTCGCGTGGGCGAGGAACGGCTGGTGGTAAACTGCTTCGATCCGATGTGCTGCACCGGCGAGAGCCTTCTCTACATCGCCTTCATGGCGTGCGACAGCTCCCGACTGCAGCGACGCGTCGACAATCTCCTGAATAAGGGTTGCACTGTCGATTTTAGCATTCGGCCCATCGTCCCATTGAACGTCCAACGCCATTACGCCTTTACGGGCAGCGCCCGTGTGATCAGCAATGACCACAATTGCGTCGTCGAGCTTGATCACCTGCCGCACTCCATTGACCGCCAATGCCGCCTTTTCATTGAACGCATTGGGCTTGCCTCCTGAGACCGGAGACATGGCAACGGCAGCGATTTTCAGACCTGGCAATTGGACGTCCAGGCCAAATTGAGCGCGGCCGTTGATCTTATCTGGCGTATCAATACGTTTGGCTTTCGTGCCAATCAGGATGAAGTCTTTCGGATCCTTTAGTTTGACGGTTTCTGGCAAAGGCACAGTATTCGTTGCAGCCTTGCCAGCGAGAACACCATATTCGAGACTACGCCCGGAAGCGGCATGATGCACCATGCCACGTTCGGCCCGGCAGGCACTCGCGTCCACGCCCCATTCCTGGGCCGCCGCCGCAACCAGCATCGTGCGTGTCGCTGCACCAGCCTGACGCAATATTGGCGCCCAGGCCCGGATCGATGTCGAACCTGCAGTGATCTGTTCTTGGATCATCGGATTGATATAGCTCTCGGCTGGTGGTGCTGGTTCCAGCTTGACCTGATCCAGCCCGATCTCCAATTCTTCAGCCAGCAGCATGGCCTGACCCGTGTAAATACCTTGCCCCATCTCGACCATCGGCATCACCAAGGTAGTCATCCCTTGAGGATCAATCCGGATAAAGGCATTTGGAGAAAAACCGGCTGGCCCTGCAGCTTCCTGCCCTCCCAAGGGCAACCGGAAGCCCAGCAGAAATCCCGCGCTCGCGCTTGCCCTGAGGAAAGTGCGTCGGTCAATGCGCGGCAAAGACAATTCACATATCATCATCTCTCTCCCCTTCCGGCCTGTGCAGCAAGGTGGATTGCAGCACGAATGCGTTGATAAGTACCGCAACGGCAAATATTGCCAGACATTGCGGCATCAATATCCTTGTCGTCAGGAACAGGCGTCGTTGCCAAGAGCGCCGCAGCCTGCATGATTTGCCCGGATTGACAGTAACCACATTGTACCACCTCGAGATCGAGCCAGGCTCGCTGCAGTGCTTTTCCCTGTGGCGTCTGGTGGATTGACTCAATGGTGGTAATCTCGGACCCGGGGAGGCTGTCCACCGTGGCGACACAGGATCGCATTGCTGCACCATTGACATGAACGGTGCACGCACCACATAGCGCCGCACCGCAGCCGAACTTGGTACCTGTTAATCCAAGCAAGTCACGCAGGACCCACAGCAGTGACGTGTCGCCGTCAACATCGACATAATGAGCGGTACCGTTGATCTTGAGAGTAAACGTCATGGCTGCCTCGCGGGTGGCTGGTTTAAAAAAATGCTATGGAGTTGGTACTTTTGGGCAGGGACCTCTAGCCTCGACCCACTTTTGGAGATCGCTAACAAATTGACCGTGCGAAATAGCCGGGGTGCTCCGCTCCGCTCCTGGGTTCCAGGCCCAAAGTACCAATGGATCGGAGCTCATATGCTCTATGATCTTTTCCAGCGTCTCTCGGCCGCCGTTTCGGGCGGGATCCTTGATCGCTTCGCAAATCTGAGCCTTGGTCAGTCCCTCCCAGGACATACTTATCGGCGCCAGATGCCAGTTTGGAGCGCCTGGCACCTTGCCGTCAATGGAGTTTGCGACCTGATGACAAGCCGAACATTGCAATGACGGAACACCGCGCCCGTCCGATCCACGCAGCACGTGCTGAATATGGCGGATCGCAGTATCCTTCTGACGTGGAAAGTTGATCTGATGACAGTTGCTGCAGCGTGGCCCCATCAGTACGCTTGCAATCGGCTCGAACAGTTGCGTATCGGTCGAAACAATCTGAGTGTTATTGTTGGATTGCGCTCCACCTACCACGTTCAAGAGAACAGTGCTAACCGTGATAACGGAGCTGAGAATGACCAGCCCGGTACGATTCATGCAAGCCTCCTACTAGGGGGTTTGGGACAAGAGCAGTTCAAAATCCTGCGCTAAGCTGGCACAAAGCATGCACATCAAGCGGCTATTTGAACGGTCAGGAAATAGCTGAAGCCTGTAGGAGGCTCGCGACAGACTCGTGATCATTTTCCCTCCATGAAAGATATGTCGCACTCCACGCAGACCCATCGCCTTCGAGTTGGAGAAGGGCAACGGACCGGTCAGTGACACTAGAGCGAGCCGACCAACTGTGGCAGCTACCATTCGGTAGCACTGCGGCTTCACAGGGGTTGGAACAAAAACTGTTCCCGCGGGCACGTGGCCTTTATCAACCAAAGACAGTGAAATCCTCGTGATCCAGCATCATTCATGAGATTCTTTAGGCAGTCTTGAAGGAGATGGCATGAAAGAGGCCGCGTCCGCTGAGAGAGATGATGGCAGATTCAACCGGTCGTCGCAACACGCTCGATTATATCCTGATTGGATAATTGGTCGAGAGGCTCCGCAGGTGCGCGCCAGCCCAGCGTTTTGCGGGGCCCGGTGTTCAGAGCATGCGCGATAGTGCTGAGTTCATCAGTCCCGTGCCTTTCGGAAAGTACTGGCGCAGCAAGCCATTGGTGCTTTCGTTGCTTCCACGCTGCCAAGGGCTTTGAGGGTCGCAGAAGTAGATATCGAGGCCAGTTTCGATCCGAAGCTATGCATGCTGAGCCATCTCGGCACCCTGATCCCAGGTCAAGATCTACGAAGATGTGCGGGCAGATCCATGATCGTTTCTGCGATGGCGCGCGATTGCTCTGGATGTCGGCAACGGCCTGGACGATCTCACCATAGACTACAGCTTTAACCTCGATTGTTCCCAGTTGCCCTGATTGGCGCGATGGATTTTCTGTCGCGACGCGTCCCCAAAGTTTGAGAGTGCATTCGGCGCCTGCATCGCGGCAAACAAAGGCTTTCGCGCCCGCCAACGGAGCGGTGAACCGCCATGCTTTCGACGTGAACGCGAAACTTGGAATCATCGAAGACATGGGGAAGCATCGCAACGCTCGAGACTGTTTCGGACACAATCCCGGGGTGCATCTGGGAAAAATCCATATGCATTGCCAATTCCCGCTGCGTCTCTCCGAAATGATGAACGATAGCGTGGCCGATGTTTGGACAAGTAATTGACTGAAACATGGAGCGCGTTCCTTTGTGATCGTCGTACAATCCGTCAGCGCCGCATCGGATCAGATTTGCAACCTTGCTGTTTGCTGATTCGTAGGAATGCAGGCAGCTGTTACAAAGGATCTTCGTTTATTTTTCAGCCCGCTTCATTTGGGAGAAGACGTCCACGGCTCCGTTGAGGTGAGTTTTTCAGGCCTGACAGTTCGGATGCACGTCGATTTGCTGGCGCCCAATGTTGATCTCCTTGTAAGCGATCAGCCCTTGGCCTGCTCGGCGCTGGCTGGGGTTGCGGAGGGTAGGGCAAATGCTTCATTAACTCTGGTCAGGGGGCCAACGCCGCCTGCTCCTACTTTCGAGCAGAATGGCGATCACGATATAGACGGCCGCCAATATCCACAGCGTCAGAAACGCGCGGCGAACATAGGGGAGGGGAGCGCCGAGCTGGGAGACGGCAACGATTCCGTTGATGGCCGAGGTGCTCGGCAAAACCATCGCAATGGCGTGCAGGAAGGGCGGCATTGCCTCTGTCGGCCATGAAAAGCCGGCGAGGAAGAGAAAGGGGATGCCAAGCGCCGCGGACACAAGCTGCACCGTCAGGGGGCTGCGGAAGAGGCTGGCGATAACCAGTCCCAGAGCGCTGACGGAAAGCACGAAGGGAAGCGCGAAAGTGAAGATCGAAAGCGGCGTGCCGAGGCGGGGAATATTATAAAGATAAGGGATCACGATCAAGTAGAAGGGTACGACGGCGGCTTCAAGGATCAGACAAGCAAGCAGCTTTCCGGCAACGACCGAAATCGATCCGATCGAAGATGCAGGCCCGGTTCTGAGTGCATCGTTGCGGTAGGTGCCGAGCAGCCCGACGCCGATAAGCAGCGTCTGCTGCATGATGAGCACGAAGGCGGCCGGCAGTATATAGGTCGCATATCCTCCTTGCGGATTGAACAGCGGCATAGCTGTCAAGGGCATGGGGTCCGAGGCTGCGGCAGCAATTCTGGGATCAACCTTGGCGGCAATTAGCCTTGCCGTTTCGACCTCTGCTCCCATGGTTTTTGCTACGGCGGTGACGCCGCCGAATATGCGTTGATAGATCAGGAAATAGCTGGCATCGGCATAAAGCGCGACAGGCGACTGTCGATTATGCAGCAGGTCGCGCTCGAAATATTGGGGGATGACAAGAATGCCGCAGAGATCGCGGGCATGGACTTCGCGCTCGGCGCTCGCCTGATCCGGAAGCACGGCGGCGACAGCAATATCGGCCGATGCATCGACCCGCCGCGCAAGTTCGCGGCTGCTGTCTGTATCGTCGAGATCAACGACGGCAATCGGTACATGGCGCAGGGCTTCCGTGCGATAGGGCTGCGGATAGAAGGCGGCATAGATGATGTTGGCAACAACCAGGACCGAAAAGGCAGGTTTCAGCGTGAGTATGCGGCCAAGCTCTATACGGCAGATGGTGAGAACTGACTTCATCCTGCGACTCTCCCGCCTGCGATCGTTTGCTCCATCTGGCGCTGTCGCCGTGCCCGGATCACTTCCAGCCGCAATGCCGTCAGGCCCGCAAGCAGAAGCACCATGAAGAGCAAAACGGCAATCGGCTTCCAGGAGAGATCAAGCGGCGTGCCGCGGATAGTCTGGTCGATGCGCGCCATCAGATACCAGGTTCCGGGAATGATCTGTCCCCAATAATAGGCAAAATCATTCATGCCGATGCGTGGAAAGCCTATGCCCATGAAACCAAAGGCTGGCGCCATCAACAGCGTTCCGATGCTGATTGCGCTCGCCATCGGCCGAAGCAGTAAAGCCAGCAGCACTCCGATGAACTGGTCGGCAAGAATAAACAGGATGCCGGCCAGCACGAGGAGATAGCGATCGCCGCGAAGCGGCATGTCTAAGAAGCCGAAAAGAACCCAATCGGCCATGCCGAGCACCACGAGAAAGAGAAGTGTATAGGGCAGGATCTTTCCCGCCATCGCTGGCCACAATCCCCCGCCGAGCCGCGACAACAGGCGCAGGCGATGCGTGGTTTCGACATCGAGCCCTACGGTATAGGCCATTGTCGTCACGATGATGACCTGCAACACACTCGGCAACAGAGCGGCGAGTAGGAAATGCGCATAGTTGAGCGTCGGGTTGAAGAGCGGATTGACCTGCACAGGTATGGGCGCAAGCGCTCCTTCGGCGGCGTCGATGGGTTGGCCTTCAGCCATTCTAAGCGACAGGCGGATGCCGGCCGCGATCGAGGGAACCGCGGCGCTGACGCCACGCAGCGTCAAATTGCCCGTCGTCAGCGTCTGGGCGTTGTAGAAGAAGACGACTTCAGGGCGACGACCGGAAAAGACATCGCGCTGAAGATGGATCGGCAGCATCAACAGGCCGTGCACCTCGCCGGACAGGATCAGTCGCTTGCCCTCCGTGAGGTCGCTCACATTGCGAAAGACGGCCGTGTCCGGTGTTGCGTCAACCGTGCGGATGATCGTTCGCGAGAGATCGGTGTTGTCGAGATCGAGCACGGCAATCGGCAGCCTGGTGGCGAGTCCGGCACTGAAAACGGCTGCCAGCACACCCATCAGGAGAAGAGGTAGAATGGTCGTGAGAAACAGCAGGAAAGGACGGCGCCAGAGACGATCGAATTCCCTTCTGAAAACCGTCATGAAGCCGGGGCGCAGTCGCCCTTTCGCCATCATATCAACGCTCCGTCGGCGGCCAGGACGCGACGACGCTCATCCCGGGGCGCAGGCCCAGTACGGGCTGAACCGGGATTGCCCGTACCTCGAAGGTGCGAAGGTCGAAATCCCCCGTCGCTCGCGTGGCGCGCCAGGTCGCATATTGCCCCTGGGCGTTGATCACCGTCGTCTTGACGGTGATCTTGTTGTCGCCGAGTGCTGGCACAGTGACGTCGAAATTGCCGCCGACCTTCATGCCCTCCAACAGATCCTCGCGGAGATTGAAGGTGAACCACGGATTTTGGAGGTCGATAAGCGAAAAGATCGGGGCGCCCGCCGAAAAATTCTCGCCAAGTTCGGCGACGCGCGTCGTCACCTGTCCTGAAATCGGCGCGATGATGGTCAGCTCGTGAACGTCGGTCTGCTGTTGGTTGAGCGAGGCTTTTGACTGCTCCACCTGCGTAGCCGCCAGGGCCTTTTCTTCCTTGCTTGCACCGACGACGGTGAGCTGGAGATTAGCCTGGGCGGCCTCGCGCTTGCGGATGGCAGCCTCGAGGTTGCGGGTGGTCTCATCGACGCGCGACTGCGTCGATACCCCGGTTTTGATCAGTCTTGCCTGCCGGTCTGAATCTTCTTGATAGAGCTTGACGTCGGCATCGGCCGCGGCCAGTTCGGCCTGGCGTGCCGCGATCGTTTCTGGCCTGGTGCTATTGACCCTGACAAGATCGGCCTCGGCAACGGCAAGTGCTGCCTGCGACATATGCAAAGCGGCTGTCAGCTGCGGACTTTCGAGTTCCGCGATGACGGCACCCCGTTCTACGTTGTCGCCGACGTCGACATTCAGTTTTGCAACGCGACCCGAGACACGCGGACTGATGTCGACGCGGTTGGCGGAGACTTCACCTTGAACAATGAGCGGTGGTGGCCTTGTGGCAAACCAGAGGAGGACACCAAGTCCAGCCAGGATCACGATGCCGATCAGAACCCGAACCACGCGCCACATTCAGTTATCCCCTCGCTTATTCCAATACATTTCACATCACAGCTACGCATGACTTAGTTGACTAATGAGCGGCTCCATCCACTTGTTAAGAACCGCACCACCGGTGGTAGATCGCGGGGCGCCCACCTGAGGGCAATGCAAAGCCCATCAGGCATACTATCGTCACTGGTTGGGAATTATTGTTATCGGCAGCCGCTGTCGCTAAAGATCCGATCCGTGCTGCGTGACTGAACACTCCTGGCATTAGCACCGAATAGCCATTATCGCCGAAGCTGCCGCCTGATTGGCACCTTAAGCCTAATAGGTTTACATCGCTGTTTCCGTCAAAGGCAGCCCAAACGTTTATGGTCACTGAGATCCAAAGACAAAACGGCCCTGTCGCCTGAAAGAATGAGGACCACACTGTTCACAGGTTGGTCATTGAAAGCCGGTCGAATTTCGCGCGGTTCACACTCTCTACAAAATCCGTCGGGCAGTGCTCCTTTGTGGTCGATGTAATCGGATGCAATTAAATATTTAAACCGCTACAACAACTATCATTTGATAGGGGAAGACGCAAAAGTTCTGAATAGGTGCGATCGGGATGCGTATGCGATCAACGCGCACCCTGCCAGTTGACAGCAGGTCACCGCCGCTTGGGCTCATGCCCCTTACAGCGGAGGGCAGGCAATTCTTCGCATCCTCCTTTCTCTTTGCATTCCAGTCATATGCTCCCCGATTGGGGCAAGGCGCACCATAGGTGAAGGCGGCCCCCACTTCTGGTTCGGCCGATCCGCTTCGAACTGCCGGTCCAGCACGTTCGGCATGATGACCGGACGCTCACCGCCATCTTTCGGCAGCCCGCGTCGCCTTCGGCCTGGCCCTCAGAGCATTTTCGCGCATCAAGCGTTCAATGCGATGAAGGCCGCAGAAGAAGCCTTCGGCGAGAGGGTCGTGCCAGACACGCCCGGCACCATGGGTGCGGTCACTGTCTTTGAAACTGTCCTCGATCTTGTCGAGCAGAACCTCATCTTGCCGGGTATGTCGGCTCGGAGAACGGTTGAGCCAGGCATGGAAGCCAGAACGAGAGACCCCAGCGCTTCGCAGAGCCATGCCACCCTTTGCCCGGCAGTCGTTGCAAGCAACGACGATAGGGTCCAGATCGAACGGTGCTTTGCAACGAATGCGAACTTCATATCAGGTCCTTCGCAAAGTAGGCGGCGGCCCTTTTTAAGATATCACGCTCCGCCTTCAGCTTTGCTACTTCCTTGCTCAGCCCCTCGATCTCAAGCTGCTCAAGTTTCATCTGCCCATTGCCGGGAAAGGCCTGTGACGGATCGGAACCGTATTCCTTGACCCATTTGCGCGGGACATTCTCATGAGCACCCAGATCGCGGGCTGCCTGCGCGACGCTGACGCCCCGCTCACTTATCAACTTCACCGCTTCAAGCTTTGTATTCACGGCTGAACTTTCGTCTTTGCATTCACACTCACCAGTTTCAGGAGGAGCACCTTATTTCGGTGCCCACGAAACCGGCAGCAGGCCAGAATCATGCACGACGGCTACAGCTTGCCGCTTCCACTGATCGGATGAGCGGATCCCTTCTCACACTCTCCGTCTTAAAAAGATTAGGTCGCGGCGGGCACAACGCGTCAGGGCACCTGTTGCATGAGCACAGAGGGATCTGTTGACACGGTCACTGGTGCTATCAAATGGGAGTATCGCGCTGAGCGGGCCTGCTGCACTCTCATGCGTGGTGTATCAATTATATACCACATTGATTGCGCTATGATTTTTTCGCTAGGGGAGCGGATGGGGCTGGCATCAAGATTTCCATTTGGATTGCTTTGGCTCTCCTGTTCACTGCCTTTCTTGGCGGGGTGTACCGTCGAACGCATGCCGATGCTGAATCCAATCGGCTCTGTTGCCAGTAGGCAGGCTGAGCTTTTGCTGCTTGCCGCCAGTGTGATGCTGCTGATTGTCGTTCCTGTGATCTGGGCCACGCTGTGGGTGGTGTGGCGCTATAGAGAGTCCGCACGAGCTGCGGATTATGATCCGGAGTTCGACAGATCACGAGCCCTCGGTGCAATTGTGTTGTTTGCGCCCTTGATCACAGTGGCGGTGCTAGGCTCGATCACTTGGGTCTACACTCATGAGCTTGATCCTTACAGGCCAATCGCCAGCAACGAAAAGTTGTTTGAGGTTCAGGTGGTAGGGTTGGATTACAAGTGGCTGTTCGTCTACCCGGAACAAGGCATCGCTACGGTCAACGAGTTTGTCGTGCCTACAGGGCGTCCGGTTGCGGTGCGCATGACCTCTGACCCGATGACGACGGCGTTGTTTCTGCCGGGGCTCACGAGCCAGATCTATGCGATGCCGGGCATGGAGACGCGGGTCAATTTTCTGGCCGACAGACAGGCCGAGTTGAAGGGTGCGAACGCCAATTATTCGGGTGAGGGCTTTTCCAATCAACATTTCCGCGCTCGCCTCGTTACGCAAGCCGATTTCGATGCATGGGCGGCGAAGGTAAGCAGCTCGAGCAAAGTTCTCGATCAAGCCGAATATGCAATGTTGGCGAAGAGGACCGAAGGATATTTTCCGGTCACCAAATACGGAACGGTATCCGAGGGGATTTTCATTGCCGCCATTCGTAAATTTTCACCGAGCAATCAACTGAACCCATTGCCGGTTCAAGACGCTCCGACATCGTCGCATGAGGGGCATCGATAATGCTTGGCCGGCTGAACTACGATGCACTGCCCTTCTACAGCCCGATCGCGTTCGGAGGTGCGGCGGTTACCATTTGCGCCGGCGTGGCCGTCGTGACCATTATCAGTTGGTTTGGACTGTGGAAGTTGCTCTGGTGCAACTGGTTGACGACGGTCGACCATAAGAGGATCGGCATCATGTATGTGGTTGTCGCATTGGTGATGCTGCTGCGAGGGTTTGCTGATGGCATCATGATGCGCTTCCATCAGGCCGTCGCCATCAACGCTCCAGGTTTCCTTGAGGGGGATCACTTCCAGCAGGTCTTCTCAGCCCATGGCACGATCATGATTTTTTTCATGGCGATGCCGTTCTTCACTGGTCTTGCCAATTTCGTTGTGCCGCTTCAGATCGGCGCCCGCGACGTCTCCTTCCCTTTCATGAACGCTCTTAGTTTATGGCTGACACTCGCCGGGGCGGGGCTCGTGCTGATCTCGCTCGTGTTGGGCAAGTTCTCTGCGGCAGGCTGGACCGGTTATCCGCCGTTTTCCCTCGCCAACCGCAGTGATGGCGTGGGTGTCGATTACTGGATATGGGCCCTATTCATAAGTGGTTTTGGTACGACGCTGTCCGGTATCAATTTCATCGTCACGATTCTGCGCCGGCGCGCATCGGGTATGAAGATGATGGAGATGCCAGTCTTCACCTGGACCGTACTCTGCTCAAGCATCATCATCCTCGTGGCTTTCCCAGCTCTGACGGTGGCGCTCGCCTTGCTGGGCAGCGACCGCCTTCTAGGAACGCATTTCTTCACCCCTGATTTCGGGGGTAATTTCATGAATTTCGCCAACATCTTCTGGATGTGGGGGCACCCCGAGGTCTATATCCTCATTCTGCCTGCGTTCGGCATCTTTTCGGAAGTCGTCGCTACCTTTTCCGCAAAGAAACTCTTTGGATACCGCACCTTAATCTACGCGACGTTGTCGATTACGGTGATATCAACTCTCGTCTGGGCACATCATTTCTTCACAATGGGTGCAAGCGCGAAATTAAATGCCATCTTCGGTATCGCGACGATGATTATTGGCATTCCGACTGGCGTGAAGATCTTCAATTGGCTCTTCACCATGTATCGCGGGCGCATTCGCTTGCATTCAACGATCTATTGGACAGTCGGCTTCATGGTTCTGTTTGTCGTTGGCGGGATGACAGGTGTGCTACTTGCCATCCCGCCAGTAGATTATAATCTTCATAATACGACCTTTCTAATCGCTCATTTTCATAACATGCTGATACCCGGCGTGCTGTTTGGTTTTGTCGCGGGCTATCAGTACTGGTTTCCGAAGGCGTTTGGCTTCAGCCTCAATGAACGGTGGGGCAAGCTGTCGTTCTGGGGTTGGTTCATCGGATTCATCCTGACGTTCATACCTCTATATATCCTCGGCCTGATGGGATTACCGCGACGATCCTCGCTCTTATTCGATGAGGGATTCAGAACACTTCTCTATGTGTCCGCCATAGGTGCGGTCAGTATCATGTGTGGCATCGCCGCGCTAGGGATACAGCTCGTCATCAGCATTCGCGACCGTGAGATGCTCCGCGATCATACCGGAGATCCCTGGAACGGGCGGACGTTGGAATGGTCGATCCCCTCGCCGGCGCCGCCATATAACTTCGCGCGTATCCCTCATGTTCTTGGCCTCGATACCTTCGCTCTGGCTAAAGCTCGCTCTCTTTCTCTCTATGGCGGGCCATACCAAGACATCGAGATGCCCAAAAATACTATGGCTGGGCTTGTCATTGGCGCGGGTTCGTTCCTCCTTGGTTTCGGCATGGTGTTCTGGATGTGGTGGATGGCGGCGTTCGGATTTCTGGCTATCTTCGCCGCGGTGCTGAGCCGATCTTTCGAAGATCATTCCGAGTATGAGGTGAATGCGGCTGAAGTAGCCGAATCCGACCTGCAGCAGACGGTGGCGCGGCCATGAGCGATCAGGTTCAGATCGTCGACTCCACGGGCCACCCAGGAACTAATCTCGTCTCCATCCATGGTGAGCGGGCCTTGGGTTTTTGGTTCTACATGATGAGCGACGCGATCATCTTCGCCATCTTGTTTGCCAATTACGCGGTACTGCTGAGAGGAACCGCCGGCGGGCCCACCTTGCAGGACATCGTCTCCCTCGACAGCGCCGCATGGGAGACCGCGATGCTGCTGACTTCAAGCCTGGCGTTCGGCTTCGCTTCGATCGCGGCGCTTTCCGAGCGCAAAGGCGCGGCACTCGGCTGGCTCACCATCGTCATGCTGCTCGGCTGCGGTTTCCTTGCACTCGAATTTCTGGAATTCCGGGGGCTCGTCGAGAGAGGAGCAGGGCCGCAGCGCAGCGGCTTCCTCAGCGGCATGTTTGCGCTGCTCGCAACTCATGGACTGCATGTCACCTTTGGCGTTGTCGGTATTGCAATCATGATGATCCAGATCAATTCAAAAGGGCTGACGGAAAGCATTCTCTCACGTCTTTACCGCCTTGGCCTGTTCTGGCATTTCCTCGACATCATCTGGATCGGGATTTTCTCCTTCGTCTATCTCCCGGGAGTAATGCGGTGAACAGTCTGTCTCGCGAGAACGAGGGCGGAGAGCAGGGGGCAATCCCGCTCAACAAGCCCCATCTCGTCAAGCCGCAAGCGAGCGGCTATATCGCTGGTTTCGTTCTCGCGGTCATCCTGACTGTCGTACCGTTCGTGGTGGCTGGCTGCGGCCTGCTCGACCGCAACTCCGCGTTGTTCCTGATCTCGACCCTGGCGGCGGTGCAGACGATCGTGCATGTTCGCTACTTCCTGCATTGGTCGAGTGAACGGACGCCCTTCGAGGCCACCATCGCCCTCGGCTTATCGATGGTCATCACCGTCGTCATGATTGGCGGATGTGTTTGGGTTATGTCCGATCTTCACGATCGAATGATGCCATAGCGGAGCATGATTCGATGCGGGCCAGACATTTCTCGCCGCCCGAAAAGGCAAGCTTTCCACGCTTGCAACGAAAGGCACCGAGCCGGTGATCCTTCACTCAGGAATTTTGACCACAATCGTAGAGGCAAATACATGATCAGAAAGCTTGCAAGTAAGGTCTTTGGCCTTGTTGTTTTGGCGATTGCTCTTATTCTGCTTGTCGGCGGCATATATCTCGCGACCCTCGGGGGTAGCCTTTATTACGCTATCGTCGGCGCAGGACTTTCGATTGCAGGGGTGTTGTACCTTCTCGACAAGCCTCATGGTTTTCACGTCTATGTTGCTGCCTTCGTCTTCACTGTGGTGTGGGCTCTGTGGGAAGTCGGTTTCTCACCATGGGATTTGACACCACGGCTGGCCGGTCCCGTCGTCCTGCTGGTTCTGGCGTTGCTGCTGCCGGCTGCCGACAGCCGCGGCAACACTACGCGCAAACTCGGCTTCGGGGCTCTGGCGGCATTTCTCGCTGTCCTCGTGGGGGGCGTCTATGTAACACAGAGCGACGGCATTCAAAGGCCTCTGCCGGACCAGAAGGTGGAGGCTGCTTTTGAAAGCGCCGCCTATGCACCTAAGCAAGGTGAATGGAGCGCCTACGGCGGCGGCCAGAGCGCGCAGCGGTATTCAAATCTCGACCAGATCAACTTGAGCAATGTTAAGACTCTCAAGCGGGCCTGGATTTACAATACTGGCGAGATCCCGAAGAAGTTCGGGTCGCAGCTGACACCGCTGAAGGTAGACGATCGTGTCTATGGCTGCACCGGTATGAACGATCTGTTCGCGCTCGATGCGAAGACCGGCAAGCAGCTATGGCGGTTCAAGTCCGGCGTAAGCGACAAATGGCTTCCCTATACGGCGGCGTGCCGGGGCGTGGTCTACTACGAAGTGCCGAACGCCAGCCCGCAAGAGGCCTGTGCCAAGCGCATTATCGAGGGAACGCTCGATATGCGGCTGATTGCGGTAGACGCCGGGACTGGACAGCCGTGCCAAGGTTTCGGCACGAACGGCGCGGCCGATTTGAAGATCGGTCTTGGTCAGAAGGATAGCGAGACCGCCGAAGCTAAGCCTCTTATTCCCGGAACTGCGGCGATCACGTCCCCGCCGGTCATCGTTCAGGGTGTTATCGTGACTGGTCACCAGGTTTTGGACGGTCAACGGCGCTGGGCGCCATCGGGCGTCATTCGTGGTTACGATGCTGTGAGCGGCAAGCTTCGATTCGCCTGGGACGTCAACCAGCCGAACATGACAGGAGAGCCGCCAGCAGGCGGATATTATTCGTTCGGCACGCCCAATAGCTGGGCTCAGCCGGTCGGTGACGAGCAGCTGGGGTTAGTCTACTTGCCGACGGGGAACTCCGCCGGCGACTACTACACGAGTTTGCGGTCGGACGAGGAGAAGAAGATCAGCTCAGCTATCGTTGCGCTGGATGTGAATACAGGCAAGCCGCGCTGGGTTTATCAGACGGTACATGCCGACGTCTGGGACTATGACCTCGGCTCCCAGCCGACGCTGATCGAGTTTCCGACTACGCAGGGCGGGACGCCGGGGTTACTGGTTCCGTCCAAGTCTGGCGATATGTTTATCTTGGATCGTACCACGGGCAAGCCGCTCCACCAGGTCGAGGAGCGCGCTGTTCCGCAGGGGGGACCGGAACCGCAGCAGCGCTCGCCTACACAACCCTTCTCGCTCTTTCACACGCTCGCGGTGGCCGACCTCACTGAGAAGGACATGTGGGGCCTGTCGCCAATCGACCAGATGATCTGCAGGATCAGTTTCAGGAAAGCTAGCTATCACGGCCGCTTCACGCCGCCAGAAGTGAACCGTGCCAACATTCAATGGCCGGGTTACAATGGTGGCTCGGATTGGGGTGGTGTCGCTGTCGATCCGCGTCGCGGCGTGATCGTGGCTAACTACAATCTTACCTCGAACTACAACATGTTGATTTCCCGTGACGAGGCGGACCGGGAAAGGCTCTTTCCAGTCGGGGATCCCCGCTTTAATGCCGCTGGTGGCAGTGCCGAAGGCAACGGCCCGCAAACCGGGACGCCTTATGCGATTAAGGTCAATGCTGGCTGGCAGACGCCGACCGGCGTGCTCTGCACGCATCCTCCCTATGGCGGCATCCGCGCGATCGAGCTCGCTACCGGTAAGACGATCTGGGATCGCCCCTTCGGCACCGCGCGCCGCAACGGCCCATTCGGCGTTCCGTCCTATCTGCCATTCAGCATCGGAACGCCGAACAATGGTGGATCCGTCGTGACAGCCTCCGGGCTAGTCTTCATTGCAGCAGCGACGGACAATCTCATACGAGCGATCGACATGCGAACAGGCGAGACCGTCTGGAGCGACATCCTACCGGGCGGTGGACAGGCCACTCCAATGACCTACGAACAAGATGGAAAGCAGTATTTGCTGATTATGGCCGGCGGACATCACTTCATGATGACGCCGCCAAGCGATGCACTCATCGCCTATTCATTGCCGTAAGTGGCGGTGGAGAGCAATTGTAACTGGTGGAAGCGCCGTCGGTTCGGGATTCGAGGATCGTGGATCCGGCGGCCATCCACGCCATTTGACCTACGCAACCCCAACCTTGCTGGCCCGCCCATTTAGCAATGCACACCTTCGCCCTCATTCTGATCTTGGTCATGGCCGTCGTCGCGTCGCAACCGCTCAGCCGGCTGTTTAGAACCGTCCCGCTCCCAATCGTCCAGATCGCATTAGGCGCCGGCCTCTCCTGGCCGACAGCCAGCTTTCATCCCCAGCTTGAGCCAGAGCTGTTCCTCTTGCTCTTCATCGCGCCGCTGCTGTTTGCTGATGCCTGGGAGGCACCGAAACGCGAATACCGCCAGCTACTGCGGCCGATCCTGTCGCTAGCCTTCGGCATGGTCTTCTTCACTACGTTCTTATGCGGTTTCGCTTTGCATTGGCTGGTGCCCTCCATGCCGCTGCCGGTGGCTTTCGCGCTTGCCGCCGTGCTTTCGCCGACCGATGCGGTCGCAGTCTCCTCCATCGTCGACAAGGAGAGGGTGCCGAAGGATCTGATGCACATCCTCGAAGGGGAATCGCTGCTCAACGATGCTTCTGGCCTGGTGATCTTCCGCTTCGCCACTGTCGCGGCGCTGACCGGCAGCTTCTCGCTCTGGCAGGCTTCGCTTGGCTTCCTCCTGGCCGTCGCCGGCGGCGTTGCTGCAGGGCTGCTCGCGGTCTTGGTTGTCTCATGGGCGTTGAGGCTGCTGGCGAAATTTGATCAGATCGCGCCCGAGGCACAGGTTTTGGTCGTGATGTTCCTGCCCTTCGCTGCCTTTCTGGCAGCGGAGAGTATCCATGCTTCGGGAGTGCTTGCCGCGGTTGTCGCCGGCTTCACCGTCGGGCGCTCGCGCACCGCCAACTATCTCCGCGTCTCCGCCTATATGCTCGCCCGTTCATTCTGGACAATGCTCGCCTTCCTATTGAACGGCATCATCTTTGTGCTGCTCGGCCTGCAGTTGCCGGCGATCATCCGCGGCGTTCCACCCGCCCTCATCAGTTGGCACTGGCTCTGGCAGCCGCTTGGCATCATCGCGGCTCTAACGCTCTGCCTGATCCTGCTGCGCTATTTGTGGATCACCGTTGCCGTCGCATTCAGCCACATCATCGTCGGGCGCCTTCGCCTAGGGCAATTCCGCGCCACGCTGCGGACTCGGCTGGCCGGCTCGATCGCTGGCGTACGCGGAGCGGTTACGCTTGCAGGCGTGCTCTCCTTGCCGGAACTCGCACTCGACGGCTCGCCCTTCCCCGAGAGGGACGTTGCGATCTTCTTGGCTGCCGGCGTGATCCTGCTCTGGCTGGTGATCGCCAGTCTTGGCCTGCCATTTATCGTGCGTGGGCTTGCCGCCGACCATGGCGCCGCTCACGTCACCGAGATGCGGCAGGCGCGGATCGCCGCCGCAGAGGCCGCGATCGCGCGATTGGAAGACGTCGTCGCCCATCGACGCGGTCCTGATGGGCTCGCCTCGATCGATCAGGCAGTGGCGGAAGGCCTGATCGCGACCTATCGGCGGCGCCTCACTCTGCTCGATGATAGCAAGACACCGCTGGAAGAGGCTGCGGCGCTGCAGCGGGCCGAGCACGCCTTGCGCCGTACCGCACTGGCGGCGGAACGCCAGGCCCTACGTCGTTTGCTCAAGACCGGCGAGATCGATGACTGTTAATTTCGGCAGAGAATTAACCAGTGTCAATGCCGCGTCGGCTTCTGTTATCTGGCCGTCATTCTCGACGCGTGCAGCCGAAAAGTTGTCGGCTATGGCCTGTCAAAACGTCTGGATACGCATCGAAATCGGTCGGCTCGCTATACAATGAACGCCAGCCCGGCTAGTACCTCTCGTACAGCGCCAACAGCTGAGCTCCATAAGGGTCGGCCCGAACCGCCGCGAGCGCGGCGTTGAACGCCGGCCTAGTATAGATCGCTTGCAGCCTGCTGGCGATGGCTTCTTTCAGCAGGGGCTTCGCCCGAATTCCCCTTTTTCCCAATCAGATCTAAGGGGGGAGGTCATTTTGTCTACTATCATTTGAAATGCATCGCCGTAGGCCGAACTCATAAGGCAACGCCACTCCCACGCTGCGCGCTGTTCCGCTTCACCCGTCCTCCCGACACTGTTGCGCTGATCAATCTAGTATAAGCGCAGCCCATCGTCGGCGAGCATCGCCTGATATTGGCAAGCGCCTGCTTCCTATAATGCCTCATCTTCCACACTCGCTTTTCGCTGGCGGGTGCGGAACCACAGATACAGAATTCCAACCGGTGCGACGAAAATCGCAAGCGCCCATAGTAAGCCGTTGACAAGCCACTTGAGCATAAACAGGAAGATCGCGTTCATAAAAATCACGTTCCTCCCGAAGAGGAGATCGCGAAGCTCATCCCAGACCAGCTTGGCGAACGGAAAGAGCAATGTGCTGAGCGCCGCAAACACCATGAAGCCGACAGGCGCACCGCTCTTGGTTTCCGCGCTCAGCGCCATGCCGATCATCAGAGCAAAAAAGATAAGGCCGATCAGATAAGACCGAATGAGATAGGACGGTTGCACTCCGCTAAAAATACGACGGAAAAAGTTCATCTCCCGCAAGTCTCCCCTGTTTCTTTCTGCAGGCCTTTCCTGATGAGGAGGGCGAACACTTCGAGCTTTGGCTCGGTGCCAAGTTCCCTTGGCTTCGAGCGCCTCTGGGATCTCCGCCGCGCCGCCATGGCGATCGGCTTCGACTTCGTTCCGATCTTGTCGGGCATCCTGCACAACCTTCTTGCGTGTTTAGAGCGCTATTTATTCAATGCATCCTTAAGTGCCTTGGCCGGCGTAAACGCTAGCTTCTTGGCCGCCGCGACTTTAATGGTCGCGCCGGTCGCCGGATTGCGCGCTTCGCGCTCCGGCTGCCTTCACCTTGAACTTGCCAAATCCAGGCAGCGACGTTTCGTTGCCGGCAATCGCGGCTTGAGTGATCGAGGCGATCACCGCTTCGACGATTGCCTTTCCTTGTGCCTTCGTCAGGCTGTGTTCACCCGCGATCTTGTCGGCGATTTCATTCGTGGTGGTCATCCTACGTCTCCGCATCATTGTTGATATGGAAACCCTGACAGCGGATTGAACTGCTGTCATCGACGCAACGCCGAAGGAAGATCCGAAAAGGCAGGATTTCCACAGCTTCCCATGGATTCATAGCTGAAGACAGCGCCTATGTGTAACGGCTCACTGGGCCTATTTGGATTTCGCGCTGCTGCGCGGCAGTTGCGTCGCGTGTCCCCGCTCTCTAATCTTGGCTTCCGTCTTCCGATCGAACTTCAGAAATGTCTCGCCTCCGAGCGCGCGTCGTTGAAAGGCAATCATCCCATCCGCGAAATCGCCACTGCCGTTCATTCACCGGCATTCATAATGTCTAGCTAGTTTCCGTCCACAAACGCCAACCTATTGATATTATTACGTCAATCTGAATTTTGCGCGGGCAAGGCCCGGCGATTTCAGGTATATTTTGGGCTCATGCCACTGATTCCGAAGCACAATCTGCAACCGCCGGAGCCGACAATGCGCCAAGAACGCACCGTCCAAGCCAGTATATTCGATCTTTTCGCCACGCACGAGATCGGCCACGAACTGAAGGCGATGTCGCAGTGGCTGGACGAGCACCACGATCTGTTTGGCTTAGTGGGCGGGATCTGGGTCGGCTCGGCGTCAAGGCCACCGGACGACAAGGGCTGCCGGTCGAGGCGGTGCTGCGTTGCGCATTGCTCAAGCAATACCGGCAGCTGAGCTACCATGAACTGGCGTTCCATCTCGAGGACTCCGCGTCGTTTCGGGCCTTTGCGCGCCTGCCGTGGTCATGGAGCCCGCAAAAGTCAGTGCTGCAGAAGACGACCAGCGCGATCCGACCCGAGACCTGGGAAGCGATCAATCGGGCGCTGCTGTCGAGTGCTCGGCAGGCGAAGCTGGAGGACGGTACTGTCGTGCGGCTGGACAGTACAGTGACCTCGGCACTCATGCACGAACCGAGCGACAGCAGCCTGCTGTGGGATGCCGTGCGGGTCATGGTGCGCCTGCTGATGAAGGCGGATATCGTCGCGTGCATGTGCTTTTGGAACGCGAGGGCTGGGGTACCAATATCAAGCGAACCTATCGCATCAACAGAGACTTGGGCCTGCAACTGCGCAACAAGACGCCGAAGCGACGGGTCAAAGCCAAGCTGCGGGAAGATCGGCAAATGGCCGTTGGACCGAACGATGTCTGGGCGATGGACTTCGTGCACGACCAACTCGCGACCGGCAAGAAACTGCGGTGCTCACGGTGGTCGACACCTTCTCGCGCTATGTGCCGGCGCTTGATCCACGTCACAGCTATCGAGTACAATGAAGATATTGCTTCTATTAAGCTGGTGGGGGTTTTTTCACCAGAGTCGTTTATCAGTATTGAGTTGATCAGCAATCCCTTTCGCGAGAAAATTTATTTACATAAGAAGAAAGGGATATTTTGTTCTATAGTCATTACGCCAAATAATGCAGCTTTGTTTGTTAGAAATATGCAGGATAAAATATCGCACCATAAAACTGAAATATGCTAGAATCTAGAAAAAGCCTACTGTCCGTAAATCTGCGCTTAGCGTATTCCTTGGCGATGCTCTTTCTGTCTTGGCAAGCCATGGCGCAGAATGGTGTGTAATTGCCGGAATACCGCGAATTAATCAGAGGTACGAATACGGAGGCCGCCGCGTGTGAAAATCAAACGATTGAGATTATGGCCGATGAAGCCTTCCGATTTCTGTCCAAAAATCGTGGTGAGCCAGATCGAAGCTGGACGGCGGAGCAGATCGGCCAAGCGGGTGAAAGATTTGCTTCCAGTGGCTGTAACGATGAATTCTTCTTTGCCATTGCACGCTGCGTAGACAGCCAGACGACACTGCGGACCCACGAAGACGTCAAAAGAACGGCCCAGCAATTGCGGCAGTGCCTGAGCGAGATTTCCAACAAAGTATCGCCGCTGCGCTGATAACTCCTTGATCCTTGCATAGTTGGCCTGAAGGGCAAACGTGTATTCTACCCTCTATTGCCCGAAGAGTTCTCGGACGGTCTGCCTAATATTTGCCGTCTGTCTGTTTTCCTTCGCTTAAAGTCGTGGTTAGCCATTGCGCAAAGGCGATCGCAGCTTCGGGAAGTTCGGCGAAATTGCGAGCGACTAACCAATAAGCCCCGTGGGAGACTGAAAGCTCGAACGGTTGGATTAGCCTTCTCGCATTCAGGTCGCACCGCACAAAAAACTCGTCAATGAGAGCGATGCCCTCTCCTTGGAGAGCTGCCTGGAGGACGAGGCCTCCGTCAGCATAGACAGTTCCTTTTCGGACACTCGTTTGTATGCCAGCGGCGGCAAACCAGCTCTGCCATAGATCGCGGCTTTCTTCATGTAGAAGGGGGAATTTCAGCAAGTCAGAGGGGTTGATGAGTGGTTCCGCTATCAGATGTGGCGCGACGACGGGGATCATGTTTGACGCCACCAATCGACGGCTCTCCACTCTGGGCCATTTGGTTTTGGAGGCGCTGTGACGAACAGCGATTACAGCCTGATCAGTTCTGAATTCTATCAAGCGGGAATCAGCATCAAATATTATGTCGACATCTGGCTGCTCTTTTTGAAACGCAGACAGATTACGCACCAGCCAAGCAGAGGCAAAAGACGGCTCTGCGCTCACCATGAGGGTCGAAAACCTGCTGTTTTCGCCAATGCCATCAAGCGATGTGGCGATATCGTCGAATGCCTTGGTCAGTACGGCGAGCAACGTCTCGCCCGCGAGCGTCAGCGAGACACTGCGATGACGCCTCTCGAACAGCATTTGCCCTAAACGACTCTCCAGCTCACGGACCTGACGGCTGATCGCCGCCTGTGAAATATACAATTCTTCTGCTGCGAGCGTAAAGCTCTGTAGTCGGCCAGCGACCTCAAAACTACGAAGAGCCGTTAATGGCAGACGCCCACGCTTCATGGATAACCTCAAGTCATGTGATCTGAACGATAAGGTCGTTTGAAAGCGGAAAGCAAGTGGCGTCGAATGACGGTGAAGGAGTTGCCGTCATGCTAGGTGATATATTCGAAGTCCTCTGGGAGACCGTTCGGGTCCTGACTTTCCAGCCAAGAAATAATAGTATTTATGGCGGGAGAACATTTTGCAAAAGTCGCGTGCGAAAGTCCGACTTTCGCGACTGATTTTTGCGAGTGCGCCGGGAGACCGGCAAGGAGTATATGGTGAAAGTCCATTTCGGTGAAGGATTAGCGACCCACACCGGCCCCGAGCCGTGCGTCGGCAGGGGAATGCACAGGCCAGCCAATGAGCCGCGAAATAGTCATGGTTCCGGGTGCCGACGTTGTTCGCAAGACGGAAGGCAATACGCACGAGCACGCTATCGCAAGTGCTCGGACGAAGCATTTGCGCGAGAGCCGCCATCCTAGATCGATGCGAGGGCGAGAAGACGCCGAGCCTGGTCGGCATCTCGTGTCTGCCGAGCCAGGCGCCGCAACCCATCCCCCTCATAGTCTGACCGCAACGAAAGCGCCGAACCCATCGCAAACCTCCTGTTTGCGCCATCGATTCAGATCTAGCAAATCTCAGCGTTGACGCGCTGGGCGTCGCCCGGAATGCGGCGGCGCGGGGCGTTAGCAGCGAACTTTGGTTGGCACCAGACCTTAAAGCTATCTGGCTAGTCCGACCGAGGCAACGACCTTGCCCCGAACTGGAGATGATCCTATGTGGTTTTTGCCATTTAGCATCACTCTGACGAAACGGAAAACCCGCACGAGCTGGCAGGCAAGCGTGCGGGTTCAATTCCTAACGTGAGAGAGTGGGGTGGGTGAAAGCTCACCCCACTCTCCAAATCCTTATATAGCGCGTCCCGCGGCATTTTCCAAGTATCCGTCCGAGCGAGGCCGCCTTTGAATATTGAGTAAAACTGTTCAGACCCTGTCCTTATTCCCAGGCATAAGGACAGTTGCACAGATGGAGATTTTTGAAGGGGACAGCGCGTCTCGGGTGAGCCGTATCGAAGTGATCAACACCGGTCGGCGGCGTCGCTTTAGTGAGGATGAGAAGCTGCGCATTGTCGCGGAGAGCTTTGCGGGGAGAGGCCGGGCGTCGGCCACGGCCCGTCAACACGGCATCAGCCGCTCCCTGTTGAACCGTTGGCGCAAATCGGTTCGCCAGGGTTTGCACGGCCAGAAACAAACCGATGATTTTGTGCCGGCGCTCGTCATGCCGGAAGCTTTTATGCCGGTGAAGCAGGCCACGCCACCTGCTGCGATGGAGCATCCGGTGGCGTCTCCCTCCGGCCGTATGGAGATTGTCGCGGCGAACGGCCGTCGTGTGGTCGTGGACGGCAGCGTCGACGTTGAGGCGCTGCTTCGGATCATGCGGGGGCTGGAGACGTTGCGGTGATCACGCTTCCTTCCGGTCAAAATGTGCGTGTGTGGATTGCAACGGGCCATACCGACATGCGGTGTGGGTTTCCATCCCTTGCGTTGCGGGTGCAGGAGGTGCTGAAGCTGAACCCTCTGGACGGCAATCTTTTTGTGTTCCGCGGTCGCAGCGGATCGCTGATAAAAGTGATCTGGAGTGACGGCCAGGGGAGCTGCCTTTTTACAAAAAAGTTGGAGCGCGGCCGGTTCGTCTGGCCATCTGCGGAGGGCGGAGCGATCTCGATATCACCCGCGCAGCTCAGTTATCTTCTATCCGGGATCGACTGGAGGCACCCTCAGGAAACCTGGCGGCCGACGAAGGTCGGCTAGCATTATTCAATTGAAAATACAGGAGAAATCTGATCGAATGGCGTCATGATCTCAAAGCCTGTCGATCTTCCTGCGGATGTTGTCGGCGCTTACCTGGCGCTGCTTGGTGAGCATGAAGCCTTGCAGGCTAAACACGCTATCGCAGTTGCGGAAGCGGCCAATGCGCAGGCGATGCTCTCCGACAACGAGGCGCTGATCGTTGCTCTGGAATTGAAGATCGAGAAGCTCAGGCGCGAGTTGCGGGGCCAGCGCTCTGAGCGCACGGCGCGCCTGCTCGACCAGTTGGAGTTGCAGCTCGAGGAACTCGTGACGGCGGCGACGGAGGATGAGGTCGCGGCACAAGCAGCAAGCGCCAGAACCTCGAGCGTACGTTCGTTCACGCGCAAACGGCCGGTGCGCAAGCCATGGCCGGACGATATCGAGCGTGAACGTATTGTCATCGAGCCGCCGACGACTTGCGCCTGCTGTGGTGGTTCGCGCCTGTCGAAGCTGGGCGAGGACGTTACCGAGACGCTGGAGGAGATACCGCGCCGGTTCAAGGTGATCGAGACGGTGCGGGAAAAGTTCACGTGCCGTGACTGTGAGGCAATCAGCCAGACCCCGGCACCGTTCCATGCCACGCCGCGCGGCTTCATCGGTCCTCATCTGTTGGCGACGATCCTGTTCGACAAATTTGGGATGCACAGTCCGCTCAACCGGCAAAATGCCCGGTTCAAATGCGAGGGGATCGATCTTTCGACCTCGACGCTGGCCGATCAGGTCGGGTACGCAACAGCCGCTCTCATGCCTGTCTTCGATCTGATCGAGGCGCATGTCTTTGCAGCCGAGCGTCTTCACGGTGATGACACCACCATTCCCATTCAGGCCAGGAACAAATGCACGACCGGACGCATATGGACTTACGTATGCGATGACCGGCCATTTGGAGGATCAGCGCCGCCAGCCGCAATCTATTATGCGTCGAGTGACCGGCGCGGCGAACATCCCCAGAAACACCTGGCCGGATACGGCGGCATTCTGCAGAGCGATTGCTACAATGGCTTCGAGCCGATCGCTGTCGCCGCAACGAAAGAGATCCCGATCACCTTCGCCTTTTGCCACGCGCATGCGCGGCGCAAATTCTTTGAGCTGGCCGATATCCAGAAAAGTGCGCGAGATCGCAAACGCAAGGGCAAGCCGATCTCGCCGATCGCGCTTGAGGCTGTCAAACGGTTCGACGCGCTCTTTGAAATCGAGCGCCAGATCAACGGATTGAGCGCCGAAGAACGACTGGCTGTGCGACAGGAGAAGAGCAAGCCGCTGTTCGATGACATGCACGAGTGGTTGACGAAGGAACGCGCCACGCTCAGCAGATCGTCCGAGGTCATCGAGCCGATCGACTACATGCTCAAGCGCTGGGAGGGCTTTGCCCTCTTCCTCGAAGACGGGAGAGTTTGTCTCACGAACAACGCAGCCGAGAGGGCGCTGAGAAGTGTCGCATTGGGAAGACGGAACTGGACCTTCGCCGGTTCCCAGCGTGGGGCAGATCGTGCCGCTGTCATGCTGACCGTCATCACCACCTGCCGCCTCAACGATGTCGACCCAAAGGCGTGGCTTGCCGATGTCCTGGCTCGCATCGCCGACCATCCTGTCACGCGCCTGCACGAACTGCTGCCCTGGGAGTGGAAACGTGCATCGGCGGCAACCGTCATGCTGGCGGCCTGACGATGGTGGCTTCCGTCGTCCGCCTGAAGGTCACCCTCGATCGTGTCGAGCCGATAGTGATGCGGCGCGTTGTCGTGCCGTTCACCATCAGGCTCAGTCGGCTGCACGAGGTATTGCAGGCGGCGATGGGCTGGACCAACAGCCACCTTTACGAATTCCGCATGCGTGACGTCGGCTTTGGTTTGCCTGACGAGGAATGGGGGGATGGTCCGATCGATGCCCGCAGGGTCTCGCTGCTGTCGGCAGTCCAGGACACCGGCGCGAAATCGTTCAAGTACCTCTATGACTTTGGTGACGGTTGGGAACACAGCATCAAGATCGAGCGCACCTTTCCTGCAGTCGGCACGGAAGGACCGATGCTCCTCGAAGCAACGGGACACTGCCCGCCCGAAGACGTGGGTGGTCCATGGGGTTATCAGGAGTTCCGCGAGGCGCTTGCGGACCCGGCGCACGAGCGACATGCCGAAATCCTCGAATGGTGGGGCAGCAGCGATTATGATCCCGCCGCCGCCAACTTCTCCCAGCTCAACAAAGCCGTCGATGACCTGGCTGCAAAATGGGCCCGAAAAGCGCGACGCAAAACCTGAACGCCGGGCTGTGGGTGAAGGCCGAAACTGGATTTTACCGTGTAAACAACCGGCGGAACAGTTCTTCCGAACGCCGTAGACCTTCGTCCGTCAGGACCAGCGACTTCGACTTGTTCACCGGATCACAGATCAGTCCCTTCTCATGCAACCGGTCCGTCGTCGCCCAGTCAAATCCCTTCCAGGCGCAACGTTCGTTGTGGAGCGTCAGCCATAACAGTGCCAGGACCGCGTCATCGATTTTGTCCTCGTCGATCTCCATTCTGCTATCCTACCACGCGCGAGACCCCCAAGTCCCGCGGCCCACCTCGGATGGATACTTTTCCAAGCGCCGTCACGCCGGCCATACGGGCCGTATCAACGCGCGCCCGAAAAAAGACCCTGCGCCGCCGGGTGGCGAGGCAGGGTCATTTGAGGGGAACAAAATAAACTCAAGGGTCTTCCAACGGTCTGACGATAGTGGCGGGGCGGAACAAAGGCCATGGGCGATGCGCATCCCGCCTATGTTATCCCCAGCTAAAATACCGTGGGGTTGCCTCGGTGAGCAACACATGCCCGCGCTTGCCCGCCCATAGGCCCGTATGGAAAGCTGGAAACCGGCGGCCGACACGTTGGGGTGCGTCGATCCGCCGGGACTGCGATCCGGAATGTTGTCGCACAAACCGGATGCGCCATTTTATAAAGCATCACTGATTTAGCACGAGCTGATCGAGCCGGCGCTTGTTCACTGTTTACACCGCCACCCTCCTTGCGAGCGCCGGCTGGTAGCTGAGCGTGGCATCGCCGACCAGATAGTGCGACGTGCCGTCCGTCGTCTGATACGAGCTGGTGCC